>JBGVTF010000479.1:0-4963 GCA_041862415.1 Anaerolineae bacterium
CATCACGATTTTAGTTCGTAGTGCGGGCTTCAGGAGTTAGAAAGCGCTAAAGGGCTCACTACTAACAACTTTCGTCATCTACTGAGAGTACATGATAAGTATATTACAATGATTTAAAGAAGTCAAAATGGTCGTGGGCGTTCCGACTCCTTATACGGTGAACCTCTACGAAGGCACCACGGAAAGGTAAGGGCTTTTCTAATGTCTAGAAAGAAATAGAAAGGGAGGTTCAACGAGACCGGGCACCTGGGCGGGAAGGGTTCGGATGCTCACAAGGCGGCGGTCGTCGGCGATACCGTAGGGGATCCCCTCAAAGATACCTCCGGCCCATCCTTGCACATTCTGATTAAGCTTCAAAATATCCTTTCCATCACTCTGCTTCCACTATTCCTGAGATATGCGATCCACTGGAAATGAGAGGCGCTAAAGCGCCCACTGTGGCTAATCGGCAAAGGGCCTGAACTCAGAACGTCCCTCCTCTTCTTTAGAGAGATGGAGGGGCGTTCTACTTAAGGAATGAAACCGGGAAGGAGATCCCGAAAGACCTCGCCTAGATGAAGGATACGATGACCCAGGAGAACAGAAGGCCAATGGCCAATCCAACCAGGATATCCGAGATGTAATGGATGCCCAGGGCAACTCGGGAGAGGCCGACGATGAGGGGCAGAAGGTATAAGGGCGGGGCGTAGTAGGGATAATTGGCCCCCAGAACGACGACGATGGAAGCCGTCCTGGCCGCATGGCCCGAGGGGAAGGAGTAGCGGTCGAACCTCTTCCAAAAGAAGCGCCCCATAACAGCCTGAGGCCGTTTGCGCCGCAGGAGTGGCTTAACCAGGGTCACTGACCCAGCGGAGGTGGCCGCGGCTAGGGTGCTTATAACGACGACTTCTCGGAGCGCCGCGCCCCCTAGGATCAGGGCCACGAGACCCAGGGGTAGCCATAGAATGGTATCCCCCAGGTGAGCACCCAGGGTCGCCCCTTTGCGCCGCAGGCGCGCCCGCTCCGACAGAGTGAGGCGGGCGGTCAGCGCTTTGTCCAGGATCACGATTTGGTGCCAGGCCCATTTCGACCGGGCGGTAAGACGGCGTCTTTTTTGTTTCATAATGAGCATCTTCCCTCTATAATGGCGCGAACAAATTGAAGCTGATGAACCTTATCCACATCCATGCCGATCTCCGCATAGGGCGAGAGGATAGCCTTGCTCCGGCAGTTCAGAGCCCGGCTGACTAACGCCTCGGCCTCGGCAATGGTGAGCTGTCTGGTCAGGAATTTGAAGATCATTTTGAGCCCGATGAGCTTGACCAGTCGCCAAGGGCTCTTGCGGGCATCTATGATGCGATGGATGAGGGGCAGATTGGCCTGAACGGCTGAGCTCCTGATCATGAACATATCCCCGCCGGCGAAGGAACCGTCGCGTAAAGTCACGAAGGTGCGGCCGGCCTCGGCGTAACGCGCTTCCATGACCGATTTCTCCACCACGGCGTAGGATATGTCGGCTTCAGACTCCAGACAGGCATCGATGAAATAATCGACCACCTCTGTGGTCAGGAGGGGGATATCGGTCGAACTGAAGATGACCCACTCGACTGAGGGGTTGATAGCCTCCAGGTGATCCATGCCGGCCATGCAGTTATCTAGAATGTCGCCCCGGGCCGCTACGTACTCCACCGGGACACCGAGCTCCACCCCGTCCTCGGGGCCCAGTCCCACCAGGACGATGTGATCTACACGTGGGCAGCCGGCGATGGCCTCGACCACATAGCGCACCATCTCCTTGCCGGCGATTTTGATCAGGGGTTTCTTCTGCACCTGGGCGTATTCCAGCAGAGGATCAGTTTTGTCGGGTTCTCCACCAGCCAGGATAACCGCATCAACTCTCTGTCCCATCGTCTTCTCCCTTCAGCAGTCTCTCGTGTCTCAAGGCCATCTGCCATTCGCCATCAGCTATCAGCCAAGAGCCATCCGCTAATTCAGCTTCTCGATACTCGGTCTGAGACCCAGTGCTTCGATCAGTTCCTCCAGTTCGCTCGTGGTCAGCTTCCGCCCTTTGCCTGCCACGGCTACCAAGGCGCCCTCCATAACGTTTGTGCCGAAGGAACGCCCTTCCAGCCGAGGGGTGGTGGTGACCAGGTATCTCACTCCCCGCTCCGTCAGCATCTTCACGTCCTCTTGAGTGGTGGTGTTGGTCACAATGACCTTGCCATCCACGCGCAGAGGCATGTGGCGCCTGAGGTACAGGAAATCGCCAGCCACGACGGAGGCCCATTGGTAATACTTCTCCCACTTGGGCTCGTTGATGGTCTGCTTCTCACCCGTCGGGTATATGAAGCTGATAGGCAGATGGCCCAGGATGGGCAACAGGATGGCAGCCAGAATCTCCACGCTGCGGATAGTGCGCAAGGGAATACCCAAGCCCAGGGCGAACATGAAATCGGCGTAGACCATCTCGTAGCCCGCCTCAGCGAAGGACAGCGCCATCCCGAAGCGATCCACGGACGAGGTGAGCATCCCTCGCTTGGGCGATATCCCGTGGCCGATTTCCTGCTCCACGAACTGCATCACCTGCCGCTCCAGAGTGTGCTTCAGCCCGCCGCCGTCCACCACCGGAGTGTGCTTCACATCCTTCACCAGCCTGAGGGCCTGGTACAGTGGGTAGTGCCTGTCGCGCACGCGCAGGGTCAGGTCAATGCCCCCCACGCCAAGGGCATCCACCTGACCGTCCAGTTCGTTATAGAGCTGGATGGCTTTCTCGATATCCCCGTCGGTACCGATGCGCTCAACGGTCACCTCCTGGCCCAGCAGTTGCAAGGTCGCTTTGTGATCGCGGCTGGAACTGCCCAGGCTGACACTGACCACTCTTTTCATGGCTTGGCCATCCTTTCTGGGGCTCTATCCCAAGGAATATAACCCCTCGCATTTTCAATGGGTATGGACAGGTAATGGGAAATATTATATCAATTTTCGAGGGAAAAGACAAAAGGCTTGCAACATCGGTCGGGTTGCAGTAGAATAGGAAAAAGTAACTAGCGAGGACTCTATGACCGCCGACCGGGCTCGCCTGCCCTACGACCTGCTGGCCCGCATCTCCAATCGCATCGTCAACGAGGTGCCCGCGGCGTCAACCGGGTGGTCTACGACATCAGCAGCAAGCCGCCAGCGAGCATTGAGTGGGAGTAGGGGCAAAATCAAAGTGTGGCACGGGCATACAGCACCTCGGCGCGTTCGAGCAAATCCTCGGTCTTCTGACCATCGGCTACTGCTACCTCGCCGGTTTCTGCATCTACCAGCAGGTGCCCGACGATGCCCAACGGCCCAAGGCGCGAGGGTGCATACTGCACGGGGACGCGCCAGTGCAATGTCGGCCCGACAACTAATTCGGGGGCGCTGGCACCAAGTTGGTCGCCAGCCTGCATGATGAGGAAACGGTTAGCCTTCTGCCGGGCGACAAAAGCTGAGACGTTGACCTCAGCGCTGATCTCGATTCTGATATTTACCCGGCCGGTCGCCGGTAAGTCCAGTCCCGTCACCGTCACCTGTTCTGCCATCGGCCCGCCTCACTTTCTTGATTAAGCCGCCCAAATGAAGTATACTTCTAAAGCCTCGTTTCGTCAAGGAGAGACTTGTGCTGCCTCAGCAGCAAGCTGCTGGCAACGATAGGAACGATAGATGTGGAAACTGGGAACACAAAATGACCGAGTGGCCAATTGAGGACGGGGTGCGTCTCTTCTGCGAGGGAGAGCATATCAGAGATCTTCCCGAGGGCTTACTATCCGACTTGCACTTGAACACCCCTGTCCTATACGAATGGATAGAATACTGGCTTGAGGCTCCAACGGCACGTGATGTCTACTTCGGAGCCGACATGGCACATCCAGTCGGCTCTGGTCTGTTTCGTTACACTTATTGCAACCAGATCGGTCAGAGCGCTATCCGGCTACGAATGGCTGACGGTCGGATGATCAGAAAAGACGTCGAGGTCATCTCTCGGAAGCTGAAGATTGACCCAAAGTACAAAGATGATCCCCTCTTTTATCCTATCTTCTATCGCAGACTGGTTGATGGCTTGGTTGAACACCAACGCACGCTCCCCTTCACTTTCGTGGCTCCCACCTATCACATTGTGGAGGAAGCTCCGGAGCCGCCTTCATTTCTGTTTCTCTTCCACTTCCTGCGCGACGCACAGGTCAGAGAAAAGCTCAGGCAAGCCGTTGAGGGTATCCTGGCCCGCCCCCACCGGCTTTTGACGGCCGAAGAAGAGTTCGTGGCTTTTCACCAGGTCTACGAGGTTGACGCCGACGTGGTTCTGAGCATCCTGACGAATCCACAGCACTGGGTAGGATACCAGGGAGCAGGCCTGGCCGTGGCCGAGCGGCTGGGCGGCTACGCTCCGCAAAAGGTGTGGCAGCGGCTGGTGGTGGAGACCTTTGACACGCCCGAGAATCGCTTCGTGAAATGGTTTGTGGGAGAGTTGCTGGGCTGGGTGGAGAGGCTACTTGTCTGGAGACAGTTCCCCGAAAGGGCGCACGATGGATTTGTGGAGCTGGAGGGCCAACTGGAGATGGCCCTCCACGATCCTCTCTTCGATGAGGTGGGAGAGATGGTCTACTTTCCGGCCACCTCTCAAGTGCTCCTTAAGCGCAGCGGCTACCGGGAGCTGTTGGAGCTTTATCGCCAATACTTGAGTTCTAAGCGCCCCGCCTTCTTCCGCGATTTGCAGGAGGCCATAGATAGCCGCGATGTGGCCACGCTGTACGAGTATTGGTGCTTCTTTGAGTTGGCTGTCAAATTAGGCGCTCTTCTTAGCCCCCAAGACCCCCAACCCCAATTCAAATTGGAGGTCACAGAGGAAGGCGGACTCAAACCCAAGGTTGTGGCTCGCTTCAAGGGTACAGCTCACGAACTGGTTTTCAATCGCTCGTTCAGAGCCTCGGGGGTTGGACGCCAATGGGGCAAGAGCTACTCT
>JBGVTF010000480.1:0-3828 GCA_041862415.1 Anaerolineae bacterium
CAGCTCATCGTTTGGGACGCCGACGGCACGCCACAGGTGGCCGACCAGCGAGGGGAGTGGGTGCCGCTCGATGCAGAGGAACACACCACGCGGCGATGAAATAGGTTGAGCGGAATGGCACTCATCAATGGCAAAGCAGATTCCCCTTCCCGAAACAATAGGCCAAGCAATCGAAATCCTACCTCGATTGCCATCATCGGGTTTCTGTGTGTCACGCAATCGCTAACAATCTGTTGCCTCGCTGGTTCTTGGTGCAGATCCAGCCGAAAACCAGAGAGCTTGGTGGTTATCAATCAGGACGATCCATTCGTCGTTCAGAGAGCGAAGCAATTCGATCTGCCACAAGCCATTCAACAATATGACCAGGTCACAAATGCCATTGAGCGTTATCATCAGGACTACGGAACCTATCCTCCCGACCTATCGGCATTGGTGCCGGAATACTTGTCAACAGTTCCTCGCATCTACATAAGAAACGGCGAAAGGCTAGTATACTCGCCTAAGCCTCTGATTGAAGGTTATCCGCCTTTCACGTTCTACATATACGGGCATTACCCAGGATTGGCATTTATGCACGGTTGGATGCTCTACTATTGCCCGGCAGAATTCGATGGTTGTAACGCATCAGGCGACCGACACTATCATCCACACCGCGTCAATTATCGATGGATATGGATCAGCAGGTCAGCTCTTTGACAGAGTGAACGCGACACTTTTCGTTTGTACATTTCATAGGGAGGACTACATGGAAACTCTAGTGCTCAGAAAGAGGGTCAGGTATCTTCTCGTGTTCTTCGTGGTCGCGCTCGTCGTCAGCGGGCTGACGGCGGTACCCCTCAAATTGGAGATTACCATTCTTCAGAACACCATTGGCGAGGGGACGTTCATGGAGCAATGGTGGCCGGCGCTGGCCCATTGGATCTCTTTCGTCTACCAGGGCCTCATGGAGATGTCTCAGAAGTACCCCTTTATCTTCTACGGCACGGATTGGCTGGCCTTTGCCCACGTCGTCATCGCCGTAGCCTTTTGGGGGCCGTTGCGGGACCCGGTTAAGAACATCTGGGTCGTCGAATTCGGCATGATCGCGTGCGTCATGGTGATCCCCGCCGCCATGATCTGCGGACCCATCAGGGGCATCCCCTTCTTCTGGCGGCTGGCTGATTGCTCCTTCGGCGTCTTTGGTATCATTCCCCTGTGGCTCGCTCGTAACGATATCCGACGAATCATCGCACTGGAAGGGAATGTCGAAGGGTAGCTCATGACCGGCAATTTCTTTCTCGATTGGGCCACCATGGCCGTCTCGCTGTTCAATACCATCCTGTTGCTCTGGCTGGGGTTGACGGTGCTGCTGAACGCCGAACGCCGCACCTGGGGCGTCTGGCTGGCCGGCGGTGGGATGCTAATGGGGGGAGCTTTTTTTGTCAGTCACTCGGCCATTCTGGGCCACGGCCTGCACTACACGAGCCAGGGGATGGACTTTTGGTGGCGCATGGGCTGGGTGCCTGTCGTTGCCTTGCCCCTCGCCTGGTACGTGGTCATGCTGTGGTATGCAGGTTTCTGGAACGACAGGCAGGCACATCTGTACCGTCGGCAGCGTCTCTGGCTTCTACTGACCGCACTGCTGGCTGTGGGGCTGATGGGGCTGCTCGGCTTTGCCAACCCACTTCCCTCTTACTCGCAGGTTGTGCAACTCAACCTGTCAGCCACGCCCTCGGTGGGCGGCATCCCGCTGCTGATCCTGATCTACCCGCTATACATCGTGCTCTGCATCAGCCTGTCGCTAGACGCGTTGCGCCGCCCAGGACCGTCGGGGCGCGTGATGGGCGACCTGGCCCGCCGCCGCGCCCGCCCCTGGCTGGTGGCCACCTCCATCATACTTCTGCTCATCAGCTTGCTGGTAGCGTGGATCATGCTGTGGATCGTGTTGAACGCCCGCCAGCGCGCACTCTACGGCATCTACACCGAAATGGCGCTCACCGTCGCCTGGTTCGATCTGATCATCTCTTCGCTCATCGCCGTCGTCATCATCCTGCTGGGACGGGTGGTCGTCTCCTACGAGGTCTTTACCGGCAAGCCCCTGCCCCGGCGAGGGTTCTTCCGCCACTGGCGCAGCAGCGTCATCCTGGCCGCAGGCTACAGCGTTGTCGTGGCCTGGAGCCTGGCCATCCAACTGCGCCTCATCTACAGCCTGATGCTGGCCACGATGTTGATGACGGTCTTCTATGCCCTCTTCAGTTGGCGGACCTATGCCGAGCGGGAGAACTTTATGGTGCGCCTGCATCCCTTTGTGGCCAGCCAACGCCTCTACGACCGCCTCCTGGCCCACAGACCTCTCGATGAGGAAGCCACGCGGGACCTTTTCCACACAATCTGCCGTGATGTGCTGGGGACGCGGTGCGCCTACCTGGTGCCGATGGGAAGGCTGGTGGTGCTGACCGGCCCACCCCTCGTCTACGTGCAGTGGGGACAACCCGCCTCGCTTCCGCCGACGTCCGAGATGGCTTTGCTCTTTCCCTCGCCTGAGACGCGCTGTGTGCCGGTGGACCCCATCCACTACGCCGGAGCCAGTTGGGCCGTCTCTTTGTGGAATGACCGGGGCCTGGCCGGCACATTGTTGCTGGGTGAAAAGCAGGATGGCGGGCTCTATACTCAGGAGGAGATTGAGATCGCTCAGGCCAGCGGCGAGCGGCTGCTGGATGTCCTGGCCGGGGCAGAGATGGGTCGCATGGTCATGAGCTTGCTGCGCCGCCGCATCGCCGAGGTCAAGGTGCTGAGCGGCCAGGGGCGGCGCACCCTGCACGATGAAGTGCTCCCGCAACTGCACACAGCCATCCTCCAACTGGAAGGGTCGGCGTCTGGTGCCGAGGGATCAAGTCAAGAGGCGGCAAAAGCAGCCGTCGAGACCATGGCCGCCGTCCATCGCCAGATCTCCGATCTCATCCAGGCCATCCCCACGGCTGCTCCGCATCAACTGGCCCGGCACGGCCTGGTGGCCGCGCTAAGCAGCCTGGTGCAGGATGACTTCCGCGGGGATTTCGAGGAGCTCACCTGGCAGGCCGACCCCGAGGCGGTTGCGGCAACGCAGAACATCCCCCTCTTCATGGCGGAGGCGATTTTCTACGCGGCACAAGAGGCTATACGCAACGCGGCGCGGCATGGCCGTGGCGACGATCCGAAGCGGACGCTGCACCTGGACGTCAGCCTGAAATGGCAAGAGGGGCTGTGCATTACCGTCCAGGACGATGGCGTGGGGCTGAACGCGCCCGACAGGCTGGCCGGTGAGCAACCGTTCGGCAGCGGCAGCGGATTGCGCTTTCATAGCGCCATGCTGGCAGTCATCGGTGCCAATCTGGAGGTGGAAAGCCGGAAGGGACATGGAACGCGAGTGACCATCAGCTTGCCCCAGTCCATGCTGTCGGCAACGGGTGGTCACTACGTGGCCCAATTTAACCATACTGACAAAACCAAGGAGGAAAAATGAAAGTCTGCGATTATCGAGAGGTTGAAGCACAGGTAGCCGAGGAGGCGGAAGGCGTGACCGTCCGCTGGGTCATCAGCGAGGCCGATGGTGCTCCCTACTTCGCTATGCGCGTCTTCGACGTAGAGCCGGGGCGTGGCAGTCCGTTGCACAGCCACTGGTGGGAGCACGAGGTCTTTATTCTGGCCGGCACCGGCACGGTCACCATGGCCGGGAAGCGCACTCCGATCAAGGAAGGCACGGTGGTCTTTGTGCCAGGGGACGTGGAACATCAGTTCGTCAACGAGGGCGACGATGTCCTGCGTTTCATCTGTCTCATTCCCCACATGTGGCTGGAAGGGATGGCGGAG
>JBGVTF010000481.1:0-25478 GCA_041862415.1 Anaerolineae bacterium
ATACAGATGGCAGCCAACACCTTGCCCTGGGCAACCGCCTCCTGTGCGATGCGGTGCGCCGTGGGGTCATCCCAGTACTCCGCTGCCCCGGGGCCACCTATGAAGACGATGGCCCCATAATCGCTCACCACGATGTCACTCACCAGGACGTCGGGCTGCACCGTCGCCCCCATCATCCCCATGGCCGTTTCCAGAGATGAAGAAGCTACAGTGACCTGGACCCCTCGATCCTCCAGCACGGCACGCGGTTCGGTGTACTCGTCGTCCCGGAAGCCTTCATGGGCGATAATGAACGCGACCCGCATGGCGGCGGGGGCTGGTGGCTGGGTGGGCTCAGGCTGCGGGGTGTCTGTAGGCGGGGGTGCCTCAGTAGGCACCGAGGGTGGTGCCACCTCTGTCGGCGGAGCAGCCACCTCTGTTGCGGAGGGGCCGCAACCCGCCAGGAGCATCAAAAGCATGAGAGTTGTCCAAAAGAGGGCCTTTTTCACCATGGCTACCTCCTTTCAGAGAGCGAGCCCGAGGGCTAAGGCCGTCGCACTGAAAGAGCAAGGCCCTCTCCTATTTTGGCCCCAGAGGGACTCCGCTCTTTCAGCGCGGGGCTTTAGGCCCGCGCTTTCTCGGTTGAGCTACTACCCTTTTCTGAGAGAGCTCAGGGCACAACTCTACATGGTCACCACAAAAGCCAGGGCGTATTCCTGAGAGTGGGAAAGACTGATGGCAAACTCCTTCAGGCCCAGGCTCTCGGCCCGGTCTTTGGCCCGCCCATGCAGGTAAACCAACGGCTTGCCTCGTGCGTCGGGCAGCACTTCGACATCCCGCCAGAAGATGCCCCCCTGGCTGACGATGCCCGTGCCCAGGGCCTTGGACACGGCCTCTTTTGCGGCGAAACGGGCCGCCAGCTCAGGGACCCGTCCCCGACAATAGGCTATTTCCGCTTCCGTATAAACGCGTCGCAAGAAACGCTGGCCATGCCGCTGCAAGACCTGCTTGATGCGTTCGATCTCGATGATGTCCACGCCGACGGAAACAGAAGTAGCCGCCACCCCTCTGCTCCCCTAATACCCTCGCCCCATCCCCCGATAGACAAAGCCCAGGCTCTGCATCGCTTCCACATCATATATGTTGCGCCCGTCAATAATGATCGGTTGGCGCATGGCTTTTTTGATCCGAGCCATGTCCAGGTGCTTGAATTCGTTCCATTCCGTTATGACGACCAGGGCGTCGCTGCCTTCAGCCACCTCATAGGGATTGGCAGCATAGGTGACATTACTGAGGACGCCTTTGGCGACCTCCATGGCCACAGGGTCATAGGCTTTGATACGTGCTCGCTCATTTTGTAGCAGATGGATGATCTCCACGGCTGGGGCCTCGCGCATGTCGTCGGTGTTGGGCTTGAACGCCAGACCCAGGATGCCGATGACCTTCTCGTCTAGAGTATCCAGCAGGTCCCGCAGCTTTTGCACCACCAGGCGGCGCTGGTCACGGTTGATCTCCATCACCGCTCGCAGCAGTTGAGGGTGACGGCCGTGAATGGAGGCCATGTGCTCCAGAGCCTTGACGTCTTTGGGAAAGCAGGAGCCGCCGTAGCCAACCCCGGCGTCAAGATAGGCAGAGCCGATGCGCTTATCGTAGCCCATGCCGATGGACACCTCTTTGACATCGGCCCCCAGAGCTTCGCAGATGGAGGCAATTTCATTGATGAAAGAGATGCGGTTGGCCAGGAAAGCATTGGAGGCGTACTTGATCATCTCAGCCGTGCGCAGATCAGTGACCATGATAGGCTTTCGCAGGGAGAGATACAATTGAGCCACCTCCTCCGCCGCCTCCTGGCTCAGAGAGCCTAACACAATGCGGTCGGGATTCATGAAATCATAGACGGCCGAACCCTCGCGCAGGAACTCGGGGTTGCTGACCACGGCAAAGTCCACGTCGTTGACCTTGTGCTTCTCTACGATGTCGGCCACCCAGTCACCGGTGCCCACAGGCACGGTGCTTTTATTGACGATGGTCAGAGGGTGGTCCATAACGGCGGCAATGCTCTCGGCGGCCATGCGCACGTACTTGAGATCGGCCTCGCCGTCAACGCCCGAAGGAGTACCTACGGCAATGAAGACAAATTCCGCATCTTTGACACCTTCCTCGTAAGAGGTGGTGAAGTGCAGGCGGTCCATCTGCACATTGCGCCGCACCATCTCCTCCAGCCCCGGCTCGTAGATGGGCATCCCCCCGGCCTTCAGTTTCTCGATCTTGGCTTCGTCAATGTCAACGCAGATCACCATATTGCCCAGATCGGCGAAACAAGTGCCGGTCACCAGGCCCACGTAACCCACTCCGATCACACTAATCTTCCTCATTTTGCCTCCTTAATCTACAACGTTATTCCAGCCAGCCCTTCTCACGAAGCAACTGGTAGTAGTCCTCCCTGTTGATTTCACCTCTCACAATGGCCTTCAGTTGAGAGGAGGTGATGCCCATCTGCCTGGACATAGTAGCTAGCATGCGATCGCTGATCTCTTTGGCTCCATGAGAGATCAAAGTTCGCGCTACCTCTCTCCCTTCGATTTGCAGGGTGTAGACCCGATGTTTCCGGCCCCTTCGAGAGAAGCCCAACTTATTCACCAAGATACTGTCCATCTTCCGAGCCGAGATGGGCACGTTTTAGCACTCCTCGGACAGAGCGAAAACCCGGCGAAGAAGCTCTAACTGCTCTCGCAAGTGCTTTGCCAGACGATCAGCGTCTTCCTCAAGCGTGTCATAGTACTCCACCAGAGCAGACCGATAATCATCCATTGCTTCTTCAACTGTAGGCCCCACTCCGTACAGGGGAATGATTTCATCAGTCACCAGGTAGTTTTCACCATCGCGGTCTACAACTGGAGCCAAATATTGGACAATAGCCTTATCCAGAGAAGCCACATACTCCTCGGCCTGCATCAAAAGAGAGTGTCGCCGTTGACGCGGTAGATTGCCGTAAAGGGTGAAAAGCCTCTGTTCCTGCAGTTTGTGAGAGCTGACCATCTCATTCCCTCCACTCAAAGTAACTATACCACAAAACTGATGCCTTTTCAAGCGTCTTCGTGCAGCGCTGCACTGACCGTCCGCCCCAACTCCACCGCATAGTTGGTGCCCCGGTCCCAGGGGTAGACCTGGCTCATGCTGGCCCAGAAGAGGCCGGGCATAGGGGTTTGCAGGGCGGGTATCTTCTGCGAGTGGTTCAGCAGGGGCACGGGCTGGGCGTACTCCTCGCGGAAGAGCCAGCTCTGACGCACCCAGGCCGGATCAAAGTCCGGGTTGAAACGGGGTAAATGGGGCAGAAATCTCTCCAGCAGTTCCTCTTTGCTCAGGTGAAAGTACTCGTGCTCCGGCGGAGGGTAATCGCCCAGGTAGACCAGGTGATCGTCGCCGTAGTGGGCCGGGTCAATGTAGTTGGTGTGCTCCACCAGAGCCAGGAAGGGGAACTCGGCCTTGGGCAGGTTGATCCAGTAGTGACCCTCGGTCAGGGGCCGGTCCAGAGCCAGGATAAGGGTCAGGGCCCCCAGGGAGCGCAACTCCCGCAGTTGGGCCTGGTAGCCTGCGGGCAGGTCGGGGGCCAACTGGATCATGGCCTGGGGGGAGACGGTGGACACCACCCGGTCGAAAACAGCCTCGCCCTCTGCCGTCCGCAGGAAGAGCTTGCCCTCGACGTTGGGCCTGATCTCATGCACCGGAGCGTTCAGGTGGACGGTCCCCCCCTGCGTGCGCACCCGTTCCAGCAGGACATCGGCCAGGGCCTGGAAGCCGCCCACGAAATAGCCCAGGGAGGGACTGCGCTTGTAGAGGCGTGCCCACATCCAGGCCATGTTCACCTCCTGGTAGTATTCGCCCATCTTGCCGACCAGCAGCGGCTCAAACAGGATCTGGTAGCCACGCTGGCCCAGCCAGCGGGTGAGCCACTCATGGGCCGTAACCTTTTCCAGCGGTTGCCAGTTGCGCGTAAGGCGCAGGTAGAGCGCCACCGGCGCCGCGCGAATTTTGTCAATCAACGACAGGTGGGGAAAGAGCACCGCCCGCAGGTAATTGTCAAATGGATAGGCTTTGCCCTTATACCAGATGGAGGTGGTGGGCCGGGGGAAGAAGAGCTTGTCCTTCAGGCCCAGCTCTGCGATAAGGCCGATGACGTCCGCATCGGAGGCGAACCAGTGGTGGTAGAAGCGCTCCAGGGGCCACTCCCAGTGGGGGGCCTTGAAGCCGGAGGCCAGCCCGCCCACCACGCTGTCCTTCTCGTACAGGTTCACTTCGTGGCCGCCTTTGGTCAGCTCGTAAGCCGCCGTCAGGCCGGCAAAGCCCGCGCCAATGATGCCGATTTTCAAAGGTTACTCCTTTCTCTCTCAATCCTTGCCGCTATCCCAAACTCGCTCCACGAGATACTCTCCCGTCCCATGTAGTAGAAGCCGAGGAGAGTGATGGGCAGCCACAGGGCGGCGTGGAGGACCAGGGTGTAGCTGGTGGCCACCGCGCGGGCGACCCCGAACCGCTCCAACACCTCGATGCCCGGCGCGTCGAAGGTGCCCACGTAGCCCGGCGCCGAGGGGATGGTGGTGGCCAGGTTGACCACGCCGTTCATCAGCATCAGGACATAGAAAGGCACGCTGAAGTCAAAGCTGTGCATCACAAACCAGTACTTGACCGTCTCGGCCAGCCAGATGACCAGCGAGGTGACAAAGATCATCAGCACGTCCCTGCCGCTGCGCAGACAGTGTAGCCCGTCCATGAAGCGGTCCAGAAAGCCGCGGGCCAAATCCTGAAAGCGGGGTGGCACCAGCCTGGCGATAAACCAGTTGTAGACAGCCTGCGAACGGGCCGGGCTGGCAGCGATGACAAAGAAGACGGCCAGGGTCCCGAAGAAGAGCAGGCTGAAAAAGACCACCACCTGCCGCAGTTCCTCCGGCATGGGGGTGAGGGGCAGGGAGACAAAGACGAAGAGGAGCATAATCACCCCGTCGAAGATGCGCTCCACGATGATGGTAGCCAGGGATGCGCTGATGCTGACCGCTTCCTTCTTGCGCAGCACGTAGGCGCGGATGAGCTCACCGGCGCGGGCCGGGTAGACGTTGTTGCCCATGTAGCCGATGACCACCACCGGGAAGAGGCGGACCAAAGACACGGCCTTGATGGGCCGCAGCATGTAATGCCAGCGCCAGGTGCGGGCCCACACCCCGAAGAAGTAGACCACCACACCGGGGATGATCCACCAGTAGTTGGCCGTCCTCATGACCAGCCAGGCCCTGTCCAGTTCCAGACCCCGGAGAGCAAGGTACAAGAAAACGGCGCTAATCATCACGCCGAGCCAAAACTGCCACCTTTTCAGCATCGTTGCTCCATTTCGCTTTTCAGTTTCGTGTTGATGATGTTATTTTACCACACCCCCAGAAAAGCACAAGTAAACGCCCAGCCACCGGCGGTCAGCCTTCAGCCTGTTCACTGACGGTTGACGGTTGACCACTGGACGCTTACAAGCACAAAAAGAGGTATCGGCCAGAGACCAGACCTTTCTCCGCCCGACACCTCTCTCACGGTGGTTTAGCCTGTCACCCCGACCACTGCCACTCCTGGCTCAGACTGCCTCTCCTCTTCCGGGATGAGCATCACTTCCAAAACCCGTTCCAGGGCCATGGTATGACTGCATACTCCCCGCTTGGCGAAGAAATGACAGCCGCAATTCCATTGACCTCTATCGTAAGAAACAGTGTACGAATTGTGATCTCCCCTGAAAGCCACCTGAAACTCCACAAAATGGATCCTCTCGCGCTCCTGAGCGTAACGCTTGGCCTTCTGAATCTTGCTGATCATCCCCGAGTCCATTTCTATCCTCCCCAAAACATGTACTCTGACGCTAGAAAAACAAAAAACACCAAGGCATAGATAGCCTCAGTGTCTTCTCGAAAAACCGATATAAGGCTGTAGCGCTGTCACAATCATGGCAACACCCCACAGATGCTGGCCCAGGGCTTAACCGCATCTGTCAATATCAGTATACCCTGTTTAGCGCCGTTTGTCAAATGGTGTGCGTTCAAGTAGTCAGCCAGAATCAAAGACCTCGACCACTGTTGCGATACAGGCGAGGTTTCCTTGTCATGCTTGTTGCGGCTTCTAATCAACCTTTCTCGCCACGATATGCCCGAATCTGCGGTCAAAACCGTTCGGTTGAGCCCTTCAAGCTAAGGACTGGCTCACGACGAAACCACGGAGGCCTGAACGGTTACTCCTGGGGTATGTAGGCGATGACATCCACCTCCAGCATGATGTCAAAGGGCAGGCGCGCCACCTCTACTGTGGTGCGAACGGGCGGGTTCGTCTTGAAATACTGGCCGTAAATGGCATTCATCTCCGCATAGTTATCCATATCGCTCAAAAAGACAGTCACTTTGAGAGCGTGATCCAGCGAGGAACCGGCCTCCTCCAAAATGATGCGCACATTCTCAAAGGTAACTCGGGCCTGCTCTTCGAAGCCTCCCTTCACGATTTCGCCCGTGTCAGGATAAGCAGGCCCCTGCCCAGAAATGAAAAGTAGATGGTCCAGGGTCAAGGCCACCGAGTACGGCCCCTTGGGCTCGGGCCAGCGGTCACTGTGCAGGATTTTCTTTTTCACTTGCTATCCTCCTCTTGTTTTTTCTATTCAACTCAGCCAGTTCTTCGGCAGCGTCATTCAGCCCCAATTCTTCCAGTTTGGCCCAGGTCGGCAGCCCTGTCTCCACGTCCCATCCCCGCGCTCGGTAGTACTCGTCCAGCATGATGTCCAGTTCGACCACCGCCCCAGCCGAGGGGCTGGTCGGCGGACCGAGGGGCTCTTCGAAGAAACGACGGGGCAAGGTGTCGTCGGCGCGGGTGATGCCCTCACGAGCGATAAAAGCCCGCTCCAGGTTGACGATACGCTCGCCGATGCGCCGCACATCCTCGCCGCTCAACTCCCAGCCGGTAGCCGCGTTGAGCAACTCGGCTGTCTCCTCCCAGTCGAGCACTTCCATGTTGTTGTAAGTGTTCTTGCACACCCCGGTGGCGTCAGCGATAGCGGCCATCTCCTCAAAGTGCTTGACCACCAACCCCTTGCCCTTATATTCCAGACGGAAGGCTGTCTCCGGTATGCCGTAGCGGCGGATGCCTTCCTCGGGGTCTTCAGAGAACTCGAACCACGGCTCCGACCGCAAGTGATCCGCCCCACGGCTGGCCACGGCGTTGCCCAGGGCATAGGCTTTGATGCTGCGGGGATCGGCCTGGAACACCTCCAGCCCCTTGCCATGCATGGCCAGTTCTTCGGAACCGCGCCCGATGCGCTCGGCGGCCTTCTTCACGCCGTCGGCCAACAGGTCGCCGAAACCCTGGCGATGGGTGATTTTCTCGATGAGGGCCAGGATGGTCTCCCCATTGCCCCAGGTCAGGTCCAGGCCATCAGCCTCTTCACGGGACAGGATGCCGCGCTCGTAACATTCCATCGCCCAGGCGATGCACTCGCTCAAAGCGATGGCGTCCAGGCCGTAACGGTTGGCCATGTCAATGCATTTCAAACCCAAAGCCAGGTCACCGTTGCCTCCCCTCGCTTGGGGGACGTCTTTGCTTTTCGGACGCAACAACCGATCATCAGCCCCGAAGGGTTTCCAAAACCCTTCGGGGCTTCTCATGTCCCCAGATACGCCTTCTTCATCATCTCGTTTTGCAGGTTCTAAGGCGTGTCAGTCAGGACAATGCGACCGGTCAGGCACACCCTCTTACGCGATACAGAAGCATCTCCCACTCCTCGTCCACTTCCTCCTGGATCCTTTCGACCTCCTCTTCGTCTATATGACGAAATCTCCCCTGGATTTTCAGGTACTCTACAACGGGCAATCCTTCGAGGCTATAAGTGAGGTGATACTTTTTACCATCTTTGACCTCATATAGTGGGAAAAGTCTCGTTTGCACAGACAAGACCGCCGCTCTTACTGTAAGATCTTCAGGCATCCTCCACCCTGTAGGACAGGGGGTTAGGGTATGGATGAATTTAGTCCCCTTAATCCGCTTCGCCTTTTCCACTTTTTCCATTAAATCCTCTGGGTAACCGATTGAGGCAGTGGCAGCATACGGGATCCGATGAGCTGCTATTATCTCCATAAGCCGTTTCTTTCTACCATATCTACCCGAGGGGGTGGTCGCCGTCCATGCCAATGAGGGGGTTGCAGAACTGGCCTGTATCCCTGTATTCATATAGGCCTCGTTGTCCAGGCATACATATATAAAATTCTCGTTACGATCCGCCGCACCCGAAAGGGATTGAAGTCCTATGTCGAAGGTGCCACCATCCCCGGCAAAGGCTACCACAGGTCTGTCCTCCTGCCCCAGGAGTTTCAGGGCGTTTGCTATCCCTGCCGCCGTGGGCGCAGCAGTCTCAAAAGCGGAATGAAAGGCGGGGAGCGTTAGGGCGCTGTTGGGGTAGACACCGCCTATCACAGATGAACAAGAGGGTACGAGCACGACAATCGCCTCGTCTCCCAGGGCCCTCAAGACTAAACGCATCGCTATCGCCACGCCACAGCCGGGACAGGCGGAGTGCCCAGGCCTCATCCGGTCTTTTTTGATTTCTTGCAAAGCCATCTTCAATCCCCCCTGATCCAGACAGGTGAGTCCTCTGGTTTATCTCTGTGCAATGTATCCATAACTATGCCTTCCAGGATCTCAGGTGACACGTCGGTGCCCCCGAGACCAGCGATGTATCCAAATATGATTGGTCGAGAGTCAAGGGGATACAGGGCGGCCCTTAACTCGTGGCAGAATATACCTTCCTTGCCGATAGAGATGTTACGGTCAACTACGGCGACCTTTGAAACGCCCTGTAACACCTCCTGGACCTCCTCGGTGGGAAAGGGTCTGAAGGTTTTTATCTTCAGTAAACCGACGCTGTATCCCTTCTTTCGCAAAGATTCCAGGGCCACCCTGGCCGTGCTGGTGATGGCGCCACTGGTTACCAAAACCACTTCTGCATCCTGGACATCCACAGCTTCTATCAAACCATAGCCCCTTCCGAAGGCTTTCCCATATTCCTCATCTACATCCTTTATGACTGTTTTTGCCTTTTCCATGTCTTCAAAGCTTCTTTGCCGGAACTGGAAGTACTGGGAAGCATCCACCACACTGGCCGCAAAGCCCGGATCCTTCGCGTCAAACCGTTGGGGGATCTGACACTTGGGCAGAAATTGATCCACGGAAGATTGCTCGGGGATCTCCACAGGTTCTATGAAATGAGAGGTGAAAAAACCGTCTATTATGACCATGGAGGGCAACAGAACCTGCTCTGAGACCTTGTATGCCTGGATCACTGTATCCAGTGCTTCCTGATTGCCCTCGCAATAGAATTGCATCCAGCCGGTGTCTCTTTGGGAAAGGGTATCAGTCTGATCGCTCCCGAAGGCCCAGGGAACAGCCAGGGCGCGGTTTACACATGCCATTACCACGGGAACCCTGTTTCCAGAGGCAAAATGTAACATTTCGTGCATGAAGGCAAGTCCTTGGGAGGAAGTCGCCGCGAAGACCCTCACTCCTGTTAGGGAGGCGGAAATGCAGGCTGCCATAGACGAGTGTTCTGATTCCATTCTCATCATCAGCCCACCTAACTTCCCCTGGGATTCCCACTCGGAGAGCCTCTCGTATATGGGCGTCTGTGGGGTAACGGGGTAAGCAGCTACAAGCTGCACCCTGCTAAGGCGTACAGCTTCGGCTATGGCATAATTACCCGTGAGCAGCTCTTTCACCATTGTCCCTCGATTTCTATGACCTGTCTTGGGCAGACATCAACGCAGATGCCGCACCCTTTGCAGTAGTCGGTGTTCACTCCGTAACCTCCATCTCCCTCCTTCCGTATAGATAGGTCAGGGCAGAGGAGAAAACATAAATCGCAGCGGACACAGCTCCCACAATAAAAGCACCTTTTCGCTTCCTCTGTGGCTGTTTCCCTGTCCAGGCCTTGACTTACTTCTCTGAAGTTGCGCAGCCTCACATCGGGTGGAAGTCTCTCGCTACCATGAGATAGGGTTTTTGTAAAGAACAGGGTGTTCAGATCTGAGAACTGAACGACTCTCTTAAGGTCAAAGGGTGTCCCCTCCATGTAAGCCTGAACGGAGAGGGAAGAGCCATTTCCCAGTTTAAGGTGGGTAATGTTCTCCAGCTCCTCGCCCCCTAGCTTCACGTGCATGGCGAGGGCCGCCCTCTTACCAGATGCTATGGCGTCCACGACTGATGCTCTTTGCTTAATAAGGTCACCTCCGGCGAACATTCCTGGTATTGCTGTCATGCCGAAATCGTCCACCCAGACTTTTGGGACATCCTTTGCCAGAATCTGTGGTGGAAAGACGCTTAGATCGGGAACCTGACCGATGGCTACAATGACCAGATCCGCCTTCAGAAGAAGATCTTTGCCTTCAACGGGTATCATCTTATAAGCACCAGTATCGGGGTCCTGTTCCAGCCGGGTTCGGCCGAATCTCACCAACTCCACGTTACTATCCCCCTCAAACTCCAAGGGACGGTATCCCCCAACCATGTTTGTTTCCTCTTCCATAGCCTCTTTGATGCCCTCGGGAATGGCGGGGAAATCCTCCAATCCCTCGGGAGCAACCATTGTGACCGTCGCATCAGAGCCGCAAAGGCGCAGGGCTGTCCTGGCCACATCTATGGCCAGATCCCCACCACCTATGATCACAACATTTTTCTTGCCTTCAACATATCCCCTTGCTTTCTCACCAGCCAAGAAATCGAGTCCATACTGGATATTTTCCAGGTTTTCGCCGGGTACTCCCAACTTCCGAGGAAGCCATGCCCCAGTGGACAGGAATACCGCATCGAATTCATCCCTCAAGTTCATCAAAGTGATCTGGTCTATTCGTCTATTGGTCACGAGGGTTATCCCCAAGGAAAGTATCCGACTTGTCTCTCTTTTGAGCACTTTTTTCGGCAGACGATACTCAGGGATCCCATATCTGAGTACTCCACCGGGTTCTTGTTTTCCCTCAAATACTATGACTTTGTGGCCAAAACGCGCCGAGAAGTACGCTGCCGAAAGCCCCGCAGGCCCTGAGCCTATAATGGCGACCCTCTTTGGATTTGATAGGCTTGAGACTTCCGGCTCAGCAAGACCTAGACCGGCGACCGCCCTTTCGACCGCCCTGATTTCTACAGCCTCGTCAAATTGCAGCCTGTTGCATTTCGTCTGACAGGGATGGTAACACACCCGGCCGCATACACCGGGGAGGGGATTCTCTTGAAGTATCAGCTCGAGGGCCTGGTCAAAGTCGCCCTCGGAAGCAAGGAAGAAAACCCGGGACAGATCGGTACCCGCAGGACACGCTTCCCGGCAAGGGGATATTTTCTCAACATACGTGGGTTTTCTTAGGCTCCACTCACCAGTTCTAAAGACTTCCGTGGTCCCTCTGGCTAAAGGGATTATGGAATCTACATCTGCTACTATGAAAGCCAAGGCTTCTGTCCTTTCATTCTCCTGCTGGGAATACCCGAGTTACCTCGTAAGCCTGCCGGGCCGCCTCTAGATTAGCTTCCACTTTGGCTGGTACCGTCTCTCCTATGGCCTCTTCCAGGCAGGCCATGGGGAGGCCACTGTTCGCCCGGCAATAGGCACCAAGGATGGCAGTGTTGATAGTCCTGCCCAACCCCACTTGCTCGGCAATAGAGGAGGCGTCTACCAGGCTTAAATGAAATTTCCGTAGATGTGAGAACTGATCCACCGTAAGAGGGGTGTTGACCAGGATGAGGCCCTTGGGTTTCAGTATGATATCAATCTCCTTCTCGTCTATCAAATCTGGGGCCAGGAAGATTATTTGATCTGCCCTTTTGATTTCACACTTGAGGAGAATTTTTTTCTCATCAACCCTGAGAAAACTCGTCACTGGGGCCCCCCTTCTCTCACCGCCGAAGAGGGAGAAACATTGGGGATACAGCTCTATCAAAAGAAAGGCCCTCGCCAATATCTGGGATGCCATTACGACCCCTTGCCCTCCCCTACCGTGCAATTTTATCTCCAGCATTTGAATAACCTCACTTCAGCTTGAAACCTTCATGTTGAGGAACTCATGCCATCAATTACACAATATCTTGGCAAACCAGATCAAGTAACGACTGCCCGTGGCCACTGCTTTCCACACCCAGGCTCGCAGGAAACTTCCCGGGCTTTAGCGAGGATGTAGGTAGACTCAAGCTGCGACCAGCTCTCCCTCCAGTTTGAGGGAGATCACCTTCGACACGCTATCCTCTCCCATGGACACGCCGTAGATAGTGTTGGCGGCTTCGATGGTTCCGCGATTGTGGGTGATGACCACGAACTGGGTGCGGTCCGCCAGCTCTTGAAGCCTCTTGCGGAAACGACCGATGTTGACCTCATCCAGCATGGCGTCTACCTCATCCAAGATGCAGAAAGGGGTGGGACTGGCCTTGAGGATAGCGAAGATAAGCGCTGCGGCGGTGAGAGCTCTCTCTCCCCCGGAGAGCAGGGCCAGGCTCTGCTGCCTTTTGCCAGGCGGACGGACGACGATGTCAACGCCGGTCTCCATCAGGTTCTCCGGGTCGGTCAGAACCAGCTTGGCCGTCCCCCCAGCGAACAGAGTACTAAAGCACTCCTTGAATTCGGCGGCTATGGCCTCGAAAGTCTTCCTGAAATCGGTCTCCATCAATTGGTCCAACTCGGCGATGACCTGACGAAGGGAACTGGAGGCCTGTTCCAAATCCATAACCTGGGTGGTCAGAAAAGTGTGCCTTTCCAAAGCCTCGGTGTACTCGGCCGGAGCATTGGGGTTGATAGGGCCAGCTCGTTTCAACTGGACCTTCAGCCGCTGGATTTCGTCCTCCAGACCTTCCGGTAGCTCATCAATGGAGGGCAGGGTCGAGACCAGGGGTTTGAGGGGCAGGGGAGGCTGTCCGGGCAGCAAATCAGTCATCTCCAATTCCACCAGGCCCAGGTCATTCTGAATCTGTTGGCGCAGGCTGACCAGTTCATCTCGGCGGCGCTCCATTTCCAACGCGGCTTGGCTGTAGATGGTCTCGTACCGTTGGAGGCGCGAGCGGCAGTTGCTTTCCTCACCCTCCAACTCGACTTGCTGGCCTTCCAGTTCGACCAACTTGGCTTCAGTGGGTCCGATGAGCTCGGCCAGAGCCTGTATCTGCCCCGAAAGCTCCTCCTCGCGGGCCTGCAACTCCTCTATCTGGCCAGCCAGGGCTTCACCCTCCTGAGCCAATTCGTCAGCCCGCTCCTGCTTGGCTCGGATTTGTCCTTCCAGATGTTCCAGATTGGCCTGGTGGCTGTGCAGGATGGCCCGTTGATCCTCGCGGCTCTGCTCGGTCACAGCCAAAGCCGTTTTCAGCCGGACCAACTGCTCATAGAGGTCGTCGCCGGTCATGGTCTCCAATTGCCCCTCCAGGGCGGCGATTTCTTCTTGGACCGAGGTCTGGTCGGCTTCCAGTCTCTCCATTTCCTGGCCAATATCAGCTTCCTTCCCGTCCAGAGCAGTCATCTCCTCGTCGAGTCGCTTCTCAAGCCCTCGCCGCCATTCGATCTCCTGAGCCAGGCGTTCGATCTGCCGTTCTGCGGCGTCCGCCTCCGCCGCCCTGGCCTCGCTGGCGGCCTTCAATTCGCTCTCCCGGCCCTCCAGATAGGCCAGCGCGGCCAGCAATTGCCGCTGCGTCTCCTCTGCACGCTGCCCTTGCTCTTCGAACTCCTGTCGCTTCTGCCTGACGGTTGCCAGTCGGTCGGGCAGTTCCCTCCGTTCCCGCTCGTGGGCCAAAAGTCCCCCGCCCTGATCCTCGGTCGCACCGCCGGTGATGGCCCCACTGGAGTGGATCATCTCACCAGCCAGGGTGACGATCTGATAGGAGTAGCTGTCACGGGACACCTGTCTCAGGATCCGGCGGGCCGTCCCCAAATCCTCGACCACCATAGTGTGGCCCAGGAGCACATCAAAGGCCGGACGGAATTGGGCTTTGCAGCCAATCAGTTCCACGGCCCAACCGAGGACGCCCGTTTCTTGAGGCAGGCTTATCGGCTCAGGTGACCGCACGGTATCCAGGGGGAGGAAGGTAGCTCGTCCCCCGCCGGTCTGCTTCAGGAAACCAACGGCGGCCTCGGCGTCGGCCCAGGTTTCGACCACGATGTCCTGCCCGTGAGTGCCGAGAGCCGTCTCAATGGCTGCCTCCAGGTCGGCTGGGACCTCGATGAGGCTGGCCACCGTCCCCACAATGCCCGACAGTTGGCCTGTGCCCGCCGCCTGTATGACCCTTCTCACGCCCGCCTGGTAGCCAGCCATCTCTTCGCGCATTCTGGCCAGCAACTCCTGGCGCGCCAGCAAACGCTCTTCTTGTCGCTGAATTTCGGCCAGACTGACCTGAAGTTGGGCCTGACGTTCCCGCCCAACCTCGATCTCCCTTTCCTCGTCTTCCCTTTGAGCAGCCAGGGCCTGGACCTGAGCTTGCAAAGCGTCCATCTGACCCTTGACAGCCTGAAGGCCTTCTTCAGCGATTGATCTTTCCGCCTCCTGCCCGGAGATGGCCTGCTGATGCCCCACCCTTTCCCTGCGCAATTCCTCCCGGCGCTCATCCAGTTGAGCCAGGCGGTTCTGACAATCAGTCAACTCTGTGGACAGTTCAAAAGCTTGATGGCGCAAAGCTGTCTGTCGCTCCACCAAGGCCTGACGTTGGCCTTCGCGATGGTCCAGTTGCTTTTGCACTTCCTGGACTTGAGCGGCGCCTTCCTTGAGCTGGCTCTCAATGCGGCTCAACTCCTCCTCAATCTGGGCGATCCTCTCCCGTTGGGCCTCCCGGTTGACCTCCAGAGGGGCGATCTCATGCAGAATTTCCTCGCGCTGCTGGCTCAGCAAGCGTTTCCTCTCCTGGCACACGGCCAAATCCCGCTGCAGCTTTTCCGCTTCAGCGTGCAGGGCGCTGCTCTCACGGTGCCACTGGCTCAACTGTTCCCGCTTCTCGGCCTGCTTCGCCCGCACCTGGGCTATGCTCCGCTCCAGTTCGTCCAGCTCTTTCCTCCGCTCCTCCAACCGGGTGCGCTGCTCTCTGGACCTGGATCGAGCCTGGCGCAGGGCCTTCTGCCCTTGACGCCATTGATAGCCATACCAGAGTCGCAATAGCCCTTCCAGTTCCTGGGAGAGTTGGGCGTACTCCTGGGCGCGCTCCGCTTGCCTCTCTAGACGCTCGAGGCGGGGGTCGATCTCGCTGATGATATCGTTGACCCGTAGCAGGTTTTGCCGGGTGTCCTCCAGTTTGGCGATGGCGTTGTCGCGCTTGGCCTGGTGGACGGTAATCCCAGCCGCCTCCTCAAAGAGAACGCGCCGCTCTTCGGAGCGCAAGGAGAGGGCCGCGTCCACCAGACCCTGCCCGATGACGGTGTAGGTGCGTCGGCTCAGGCCACCCTTGGCCAGGAGTTCGGTGATGTCTCTTAGGCGTACCCGGTTGCCGTTCAACAGGTATTCGTTTTCGCCAGAGCGATAGGCGCGACGGGCGATGGTCACCTCGCTGAACTCCACCGGCAGCCATCCGTCGCTGTTGTCCAGGGTCAGGGCAGCTTGAGCCATCCCCATGCGAGGCCGGGATTCACTCCCTGAGAAGATCATGTCCGCGGTGGACTTGCCGCGCAGCGTCTTATAGCTCTGCTCGCCCAACACCCAGCGCACGGCATCGGCTATGTTCGATTTGCCACTCCCGTTGGGCCCGACGATGGCCGTGATGCCTTCATCGAAGACAAATTCCGTTTTGGTGGCAAAGGTCTTGTAGCCTTGCAGTTCCAGATGCTTTACCTTCATCTACTCTCCGCAATTTCAATTAACGCACCGTTGCCGCTCCTTGCGAGCGGCAACTGATTGCAATCATCACAATACCGGGGGCTTGCCAACACGCTGTTGTCATTGTGAGGGGCACGCAAAACTCAAAGGCCCTTTGGTGAGAAGCCTTGTTGGATGAGCCGGGGAACAAATCCATCCACGAAAATGGTAAAGGTGGCTTGCTCTGATAAGAAGGTGAGCAATACCCTGTCATGCCGCAATTTCTGGGCGCTGACCTTGCCTGCCAGCTTGTACCGACCTCTTTCATCCTTGAGACGCACAGTCAGCGAAAAAAAGTCGGGGTTCTCTCCTCTGTCGGCGCGCCCGTAGAGACGGGCGCCTTCGTCTTCGCAAAAGGACTTTAGCGCCGAACGCAATTTTGAGACCGACCCCTTCACGATGATTTGCACCTTTCCCATTGCTCACTGCTCCCTTGCCCTCTCCAGTGAACAACCTGGCTCACGGGCAATCTCATTATAACGTTTTTTGAAGTTGATGTCAACAAGCAATAATGGGCCGAAACCAAGGGCCTGCACAGCCGGTCGGGGGCGCTCAGCCGAGCGGTGTCCCCCCGATGACGTTTCTCCCTTTTCCCAGTGTGGTGCATTGTGGTCCAACGGCCATGCTCTCAGGGGGAAAAGTGGGGTTGAGGGGCTACGTCTCGACTGAGCTCGACGAAGTCCCCTCAGACTCCCCAGGCTTCGCTGCACAAGCCCACTATGAAGCTATTGTCAGATAAGGCAACCTATGGTATAATGGACCTTGAGCTCAAGGTGTATTTCGAGCTCAGTTGGAGGAGAAGAAAGAGGTGAGGCTGTCCCTAACGATCATACTGGCGCCGTCTATGTCTACTACGCCCAGCTTTATCACAGCCCTCGTCAGAGGCCGTCGTCCGACGCCCACCCAATGTTGCGACGTTCCAACACAACCGGATAGCTCGTCAAAACAAAACGAACAGGAGGTTGTCATGGACATAGGAAGGTCTTTCACCTATATGTTCGAGGATCAGGATTGGGTCAAGAAGATCCTCATTGGAGGGTTTGTTAATCTTATCCCCATCGTCAACTTTGCGTCTACAGGTTACTTCATCGAAGCGCTCAGGAACACGGCCGAGGGACGGGAGTTGCCTCTGCCGGAGTGGGACGACTTTGGCGGCAAGTTCATGAAGGGCTCGATGGCCGCCATAGCCGGCTTCCTCTATGCATTGCCCATCATGCTTGTCATGGGCATCGTTCTTGGTCTGAGAGCCGCAATTGCGGGCTCCTTGGACAGCGATGCGGCCGAGACCGTTTCCTCTATCTGCCCCCTGATAGGTAATTGTCTGTTGTCTGTGTATATGATCCCGGTCATGCTCATTCTGCCGGCGGCCGTCATTCAATACACTCTCACCCAGCAATTCGGTGCCTTCTTCCGCTTCGGTGACATGATTGCCTTCATCAAGGCCAACGTAGGCGGTTACATCATCGCCCTGTTGGTTGCGATGGTGGCCAACCTTATAGCGGAGATTGTGGGGGTTATCGCCTGCATCATCGGTCTCTTTTTTACTTTGATGTGGGCTTGGCTAGTGAGCGCCAATCTGTTTGGGAACCTGGCCCGTGAGGCCCAGCCAGCAACTTACTAAACCAGGGCCCCAGGATGGAAAGGGCTCCGGTGGGAGCCTGGTCTCCCACATCGGACACCCGGAGCGACAAGGGCAACGTTTCGTGAGGGAGGCTGTGACGAGGCGCGTCGAGGCCGGAGTGAATGGCTTGGCGCGCTTTATTGCTAATCACTGGCTCCTTCTGGCCAACGTGGCTATATTCGCTTTCATCCTGCCCACGCTCCTGGCCCCATACCTGGCCTCCGTCAGTGCTTATTGGCCGTCCCGCATGATCTACCTCTTCTACCGTCTCACCTGCCATCAACGGCCGGAGCGCAGCCTCTTCCTCTTCGGTCACAAGATGCCCATCTGCGCCCGCTGCATGGCCATTTACATGTCTTTCTGGGGCCTGGGGCTTCTGTACAGCGTATGGAAAGCCACGCCATGGGGACGTCGCCACCGCCCAAAGTCATTACCCATCAAGTGGCTGGCCGTCCTGGCCGTGCCCATGTTCATTGACGGCGTCGCACAACTGGTGGGTCTGTACAAAAGCACCAACCTGTTGCGCACCATCACCGGCACTCTGGTGGGAGCGGGAATCGGGCTGTTCATCTATCCCATACTGGACGAGGGATTTGCCCAGGCTCAGCGAGCAATGTTATGCCCCGGCAGCGTTGATACTGGCTCTCGCTGCGGTTATGGTGAGGAAGGGACGATAAATTCATGAAAATGGATAGATGGAGGTGAACAACGATGTCCAACCGGTTGGCTTTAGAGCAGTTGGAGCACCAAATAGCTCAACTCTCGCCACAGGAGCAACTCAAACTGATGGTGCATATCTCCCAGCGGCTGAGTACTATGCTGCCGTCTATGCTGACGGCAGCAGATGAGGAATCACTGCGACAACAGCGTGAGAGAGATACCGATGAACTCCTGGCATTGTGCGATGCGGCAGCGGAGATGTGGAGAGGTGAGTTCGATGTTGCTGAAGAGATTCGGCAGATGCGTCAAGAGCGAGACGAGCAGATATGGCCGAGCAGGTTATAGATGCAAGCGTTGCTATCAAGTGAGTGGCAAAGGGCGGTCTGAAGCCCCTCCCCTCCAGACGAGGCGAGGGGCTTTCGTTTGTCCCTTGGGTCTCCTCTTGCCATTCTGAGCCAAGTAGTCTATAATTGCAGGGAAGGGAGGTGACCTAATGTCAGCAGGCAAAATTGTCGGTTATGTGATCAGCGGTGTTCTCATCTTCTTCGGGGTGCTCTTCCTTTGGGCGGCCTTCGCGCCCGACACGGGCAGCCCCGTCGGACGGCTGGTGGTGGGGCTGATTCTGATCGGAATCGGCCTGGCCATTATCGCCGCCGTCAAGATGCGGGAGCCCAAGCCGGAGCAAAAGGTCGTCGTCGAGCAGAAGATAGACTTCTCAGGCGACATCGAGCTGGAGAAGCTGCAATGCCAGAACTGTGGCGCTGAACTGGACAAGAAGAGCATCACCCTGGCCCAGGGAGCAGTGATCGTCTCCTGCCCCTACTGCGGCACATCCTACCAGATGGTCGAGGAACCAAAGTGGTGAACGAACTGCAAATTAGACAAGGAGGAGGTTGATGGACAGGCGAATAGTTTATAAAGCAGTGTTGGCCTTGATCGTGCTGCTGGTAGGGCTGTGGGTAGCACCCGTGGGGGCTCAGCAATACGCCTTCAGCGTGGACAAGAACATCTCCCACGTCTACATCAACAAGGATGGCTCGCTGGACGTGGAGTATTGGCTCACTTTCACCTGCCAGCCGGGCGCTCACGCCATTGACATCGTGGACATCGGGATGCCCCACGAGGACTATGACATCAGCAGCGTGAAAGCCGACATCGGCGGCGTCCAGTTGACCGACATCCGGCCCTCAGAGTACGTCAAGCCGGGAGTGGAGATCCACCTGGGCTCGAAGACCATTCGTGGAGGGCAAACGGACACCCTCCACGTGCGTTTCAACGTCCCCAAAATGATCTACTACGACGATGAGGACGAAAGCTATGCCAGCGTAGAGTTCGTGCCCACCTGGTTCGATGAGGATTTCGTGATGGGGACGACCTACCTGGAGGTCAATTTCCACTTCCCACCTGGGGTGACTGGAGACCAGACCAAGTGGCACTATCAAGAATTCACCTCCACCAGCATTGTGGATGATCGTCTGGTTTTCACCTGGGTGAACGAGAAAGCCTCAGGAGCAAAGCCCTACCAGTTCGGTGTCTCCTTCCCGAACCAATACGTGGACGTGATCTACGAGGCCCCCCGCGTTGATTTTGCCGCGCTCACGAAGGTGTTCAGTTTCCTGGGGAGCCCGTGCACCTGGGTCGCGGGCTTTTTGGGTTTCTTCATGTTGATAGCATGGGCTAGTGGCTCAGCTCAGAAACGTCGCCGGATGAAATACCTGCCACCTTCACTGTCCGTGGAGGGGGTCGGGGTCAAGCGGGGATTGATGGCCGTGGAGGCAGCCATCTTGTTGGAAACACCCCTCAACAAGGTGCTGACTATGATCC
This sequence comes from Anaerolineae bacterium, assembly GCA_041862415.1. Classification (GTDB taxonomy): domain Bacteria; phylum Chloroflexota; class Anaerolineae; order E26-bin7; family E26-bin7; genus E26-bin7. The sequence continues at coordinate 19,942 of JBGVTF010000481.1, forward strand.
TTTTCGGCCTGCTCAAGAAGGGCGCGGTCACGGTTCTGTCCGATGATCCGCTGAGGCTGGAAGTCGCTGACCCTCGGCCCGAGGATCTGCGTGAATATGAGGAGAGCTTCTTGGATTGTGTCTCCAGCCGTGGCAAAATCTCGGAGCAGCCTTTACGAAAAGTGGTCGTCGAACTGGTCCGGGAGGTCAACAAGAAGGTCAAGGGCTTCAGCCGCAAAGACACCGTAGCCTATTATCGGGACATCGTGTCCAGGGCCTGGCAGCAGGTGGAGAGCGACGAGACGCCGGAGGTCAAATCTCAGCACTTTGACGAGGGTCTGGAGTGGATGATGCTGGACGAGGAGTTCGAGGATAGGACGGAGCGGACCTTCCGCGAAGGACCAGTCTTTGTGCCTGTGTGGTGGCACCGCTACCGGCCCTGGGCAACCTCTGCGCCTTCGCCCAAGCCGTCAACTGCGGCCCCGACGAGCAAGCGCGGTCCCGTGAGCCTGCCCACTTTGCCCGGTGCGGCCTTTGCCAACACCATCGTCACCGGGATGCAGAGGACCGCTGACAAGGTAGTGAGCAGCGTGGAACGCTTTACCGGTGGGGTGACCAAGGTCACCAACCCGCCGCCGGTGCGCGCTAGCTCCGGCCGCAGCGGGGGCGGTGGCTACAGTTGCGCCTGTGCCTGCGCTTGCGCGGGCTGTGCCTGCGCCTGTGCGGGTGGGGGGCGGTAGCCGGAGAGTGAACCCACTTGATACGCAGTCTGCAGTACACAATGACTAAGGGAGGTCAATGTGGACAGCCGAACGATCCTCGAGAAGCAGCAGAAGTACCTGTGGCCCAGCCACCTTACCTACTACAGCCAGCCACTGCCCTTTGCCCGGGGCGAAGGGATGCACCTCTACGACGTAGAGGGCAACAAGTACCTCGACTTTTTCGGGGGTATCCTCACGGTTAGCGTGGGGCACTGTCATCCGAAAGTAACCGAGGCGCTGACCCGGCAGGTCCAGACGCTGGTTCACACCTCCACCCTCTACCCCCACGAGAACCACGTCAACCTGGCCGAAAAGTTGGCCGAGCTCACTCCGGGCCGACTGCAAAAGTCGTATTTCCTCAACAGTGGCACCGAGGCCAACGAAACGGCCGTGATGCTGGCTAAAGCTGCCACCGGCGCGCAAGAAGTCGTTGCCCTGCGGCATGGCTACAGCGGCCGGTCGGCGATGGCCATGACCCTCACCGGTCAGTCGGGCTGGCGCATCGGCGGCACCCAGGTTTTGGGCATCAAGCACGCCATGAATCCCTATTGCTACCGCTGCTCTCTCAAGCTCACCTACCCGAAATGTGGCATCGCCTGCGCTGAGGACATCGAGGAGCTCATCAAGACGACCACCTCAGGCCGGGTGGCTGCCTTCCTAGCTGAGCCCATCCAGGGGGTGGGCGGTTTTGTCACCCCGCCGCCAGAATACTTTGAGATCGCCGTGGGCATTGTGCGCAAGTACGGCGGGCTCTTCATTTGCGACGAGGTGCAGACCGGCTTTGGACGCACAGGCAAGGTTTGGTTCGGCATCGAGCATTGGGGCGTGGAGCCAGACATTATGACCATGGCCAAGGGCATTGCCAACGGTTCACCGATGGGGGCCACCATCGCCACGACCGAAGTGGCCGAAAAGCTGGAGGGACTGACCATTTCCACTTTTGGCGGTAATCCCGTCTCCTGCGCGGCCGCCTTGGCGACCATCCAGGTGATGAAACAAGAGGCCTCACCCGCTCACGTGGCGGAAGTGGGCGCCCACCTGCGCCGGGGCCTGGAATCGCTGCAAGAGAAATACCCCCTCATCGGCGACGTGCGGGGTATGGGCCTGATGCAAGGGGTGGAGATGGTGCGCGACCGCCAGACCAAGGAACCGGCCACCCAGGAGGTGGCTCACCTGTTTGAGGCGACCCGGGAGCGGGGGCTCATCATCGGCAAAGGGGGCCTCTACGGCAATACCCTTCGCATCGCACCACCTCTCATCGCCACCAAGGACGACGTGGATCAGGCTCTCGAAATTCTCGACCACGCCTTTGCCGAGGTGCAAGAGACGGTCTAATAGTGAAAGGAGCTCACCAGCGGCAAATCGAGGCTAGGGACCGGCGGATTAACGCACTGGGGGGAACCCTTGCGAAGGTTTGACAGCAGATTTCAAAGGCGTCTTCGCCCGCCGGGAATCGCCCCATTGCCAAGGCTATTCGCAACCTTCGCAAAAGTGTCTAAATGCCTGCAATCGCTGAACCTCTGAAGGGGACGAAGACACTGAAGGGGTGATTCTCAGCGGTCTCATCGAGTTCAGCGCCTCAGCGATTCAGTGGGCTGGCCGAGGAGAAGCAATGGCATCATACGTCTTGCCTATTCTCATAGTTTTTGTCATAGGGGCTGTCCCTGCCCTGATTTTCATTTTGCTCCTTTGGAAACGATATCTGGGGTTGATGGCGGTTTTCTTGCTTTTCCTGACCATCTCGGGTGCAGCCGCGGCGGTCTACCTACTGTACGGTGGCGGTTTCTTTGGCGTAGGTTTGTTGTGCCTGACGATTCCTGTAGCAGCATCCTCCCTGATCGTTTTGATCGGTGCAAGAGCCGCCTTTTTCCGCTCATCCAAGGAGGACAAATCACGCCGCCGATTGTATGTGATGGGCATTTTCCTCACTCCGTTTGTACTACTTGCCCCGCTGCTTGAAGAATTCCTCATCACTTACGCATGTGACGCATTGAATCGGCAGAGGGGCAACACCATCGTACGTGCATTGGAGGCCTACAAGCAAGAGCACAGAACCTATCCTGCAGATCTGGAGACCCTTGTCCCCACGTACACCTCTGCGCTACCATCTCCACGATGCTTTGCGCCCTACCAGTGGTTCGGCGGATCGGAGGCCTACCAGCGGTTTCACTGGTCCTCCCTGTGGACCGACGGGGAGTTTAGGCTACACGAATGCCCTAATGAAGGGGTAACACTACTTATTGTACCCAGTGTGCTGTTCGACTTTATCCAGCGATACAACTTGACGACTGGCAACTGGTCGAGAACAAGTCTCCTGGATGGAACGTGTACCTTCGTGAGATAGTCGGAAAATACTCTGCGTGCCACGAAACACGTGCAAAGCTATTCAATTCGCGAGATCGCCAGCCTTGCCAAGGTTCACGGTGTCGTTCGGGAATGCTCTTCGCCGTCGGAGTGCACTGTTGCGACGACGGGATTGCGAGATAGCATTCTATACGGGAGCATGGCGGCATCATAATGAATAGCTAGGTTGGCCTGTACCCTGCGAGTGATGAGGTGCTATGCCACAGACCCGCCTGCATCCCAGCTTGGCTGCTCTGGCCCAAGTTGCCATCATGTTCCTGCCAGGCATTCCGGCCTACCTGTGGTTGTGGCCGAACGTTGAGGGGACTGCCTGGTTCATGCCGGTCCAGGTGGCAGTGTACCTGTACTTCCTGGCCGGTTGCCTGCTCATAGGGCTGCCTCGCTGGAACCTGAGCCAACTGGGGCTGAACCGACAGGGTGTGGGATTGAGCCTGATCTGCGGGACAGTTTTCCTGGTAGCATGGGTTCTGGGGCGCCTCGCCACGGATCTTCCCATGGAACCGCGGCCAATTACATTCCAGCGACTGGTCGGCGAGATTGTGTTCTACTTCGGATTGGTGGGCCTGATTGAGGAGTTACTCTTCCGGGGACTGATCTACCGCGCCCTGCACGATTGGCACAGCGCTCGGCTGGCCATCTGGGGCTCAGCCCTGGCCTTTGGACTTTACCACATAGGCTGGCAGGGTCCCCTGGGAGCATTGGGGTGCTTTTTCATCGGCGTGATCTTTGGAGTCATACGCTGGCGGGCTGGCGGGGTCGTGGGGTTAATCCTGGTACACGGCCTACTGGATGTACTCGCTGAAGAGATGTGGCCCAGCCTGACCATAGAGCAGGTCAGCCAGGTGCACATAGTCCATCCTGCCCTCGGGATTCTGAGCGATGTGCTGTTGCTGGCTGTCCCCATTTATTTGTGGAAGCTCCACCCACTGATCGACCGGATAATTCGAGAAAGCGGTGGGCCACTTTGACCCCAAACGCATAACACATGGCGAACGCCTGTTGCAGTGTCTCCGCCAGCGCGCGGATCCGTCGGACGGCGGGGCACCGCAAGAGTTCTGATTAGGTGAATGATGTTTTGAAAAAGTTGGAGGGTGGTGAGGCGAGAAACAACAGGGGTTTTGCATGTTCAGGTTTCTTTGCTTATCGTTCAGCAAGCAACTGTGCCAGGATCGTTGCCGGAAGCGTTGCAGAAGACATCCAGACCAAGCCTTGCTCTTAGCTCTGTTTTGTTGTACAATCGTCCTCAGAAGGACTGGTAAATATGTCTCATCTGGCGTTGTCTTTGCTTGGTTCACCAAGAATTGAGTGCAACGGCGAGCCGATTGAGATTCGCCGTCGCAAGGCCATGGCTCTCATCGTCTACCTGGCAGTTACGGGGCGGAGCCACAGCCGTGATGCACTGGCCACGTTGTTCTGGCCGGAACAGGACCAGAGCCAGGCTCGTGCCGGCCTGCGCCGCGCCCTGGCGACGCTCAGGAAAGCCCTTCGACTGGCTCAGGACGCTGCCCTGGGTGAAGGCTGGTTGGAGGTTGACCGGAAGACCGTGGGTCTCAATCCCGACGCTGCGGTCTGGCTGGATGTGGACGAGTTTCAGGACCGGCTGGCGGAGTGCCGGACGCACGGCCACCCGCAAGACCAAGTGTGCCTGGCCTGCCTTCCTTTGCTGGCCGAGGCGGCTGCGCTGTATCGTGACGATTTTCTGGCTGGGTTCACCCTGCGCGACAGCCCTGGCTTCGACGAGTGGCAATTCTTTCAAACCGAGAGCCTGCGCGATGAACTGGCCAGCGCGCTGGAGCGATTAGCACACGGACACGGCGTTCAGGGCAAGTTTGAGCCGGCCATCGCTTACGCCCAGCGCTGGCTGGCGCTGGACCCGCTGCACGAACTGGCGCATCGCTACCTGATGCGGTTGTATGTCTGGTCGGGTCAGCGGGCCGCCGCCCTGCGCCAGTACGGGGAGTGTGAGCGGGTTCTCCGAGAAGAATTGGGCGTGCTCCCGGATGAGGAGACCACTCGAGTCTACGAAGGTATCAAGAGCGAGAAGGCGCAGGGGGTTGAGCAATTCACCGGAACGGTCACATTCCTCTTTACCGACATCGAGGGCAGCACCAAGCTCTGGGGACGATACCCGGAAGCAATGCAGACCGCTCTGGCACGGCACGACGCACTCCTGCTGAGAGAGATTGCGGCGTATGGCGGCTATGTTGTCAAACCCACGGGGGATGGCTTCCACGTCGCGTTCGCCACGGCGTCGGACGCGCTGGCCGCGGCGCTCGCCGCGCAACAGGCCTTACACGCGGAAGCCTGGGGCGACGCCGTCATTCAAGTCCGTATGGGATTACATACCGGTGCAGCAGAAGAACGCGCTGGCGATTACTTTGGCACAGCGACCAATCGGGCGGCGCGCCTTATGTCCGCCGGGCACGGCGGGCA
>JBGVTF010000482.1:0-3690 GCA_041862415.1 Anaerolineae bacterium
GACAGCGCAGGCCGTGCTCTTCAGCCAGTTGGCGGGCCGTCTGAGCCAGCATGGTCGGGGTGGCCACGCTAGGCGGGTGGTTGACCAGGTCACGGGTCAGACAGACTGATTCAGCGATGACCTGGCCAGCCCTGGCCCCCTCTTCTACCTGAGGCAGCTTGTCGGCGTCGAACTCTACAAAAGTAAGCTGTTCGATCTCTGTCTCTTCCTCGTCGCTGGCGCTCTTGTGCTTCAGGAATCTGTACAAGGCCAGGATAGTGCCTTCGGCTATGGCCTGGGAAGCCATTTCGACCGAGAGCCCGGCTTTGCCCCCACCGTGTACGATGGTGCTGTAGGACCTTACCCCCAGTTGGCGGACCCTCCTGGCCACGGTGCCAGCGGCATCCCGCACCTTGTCCAGATCGAATTCTTCCTCCTTACCCAGACCGACCACCATAACCCGCTTAGCAGGGATAGCGCCCTGGGTGTAGAGCACAGCCAACTCGTTCAGCTTGCCCGTAAAGTCACCGCTGGCGATCAAATCGGTGATCAGCCCGCCCAGGGCTTTGTCAACGGCCCCAGTGGCCCCGCCCGGTGTCTTGACTTCCTCGAGCAGGTTCACCGCGATCAACTCTGCCTCTTCTTGCTGGATCTGCCCCGCTTTGACTGCTATTTCCATATTCTTTCTTCCTTGTCCCTTATTCTTGCGCCTCCAACTGGTGATATACCTCCTGCATGATCAGGGCATCAATTTCCTGGAAGGGGCTCTCGCAGACGAGCAGACCCTTGACGCTCAAGTCCTTCAGGGCTTGCAGCACCTCGATGTAGCGCACGTCGGCCTCATCCAGCATGAGGTGCTTCCCCTCGCCCTTAGGACCGTACTCGATGCCTGAAAGGTGGATGTGCATATCTTCCAGCCCGGCTCGCCCCAGTTCCTTTTCGATGCTGCCCAGTATGGCCGCAAACTCCTCGTAGGAATTGTTCTCCCCCGTGCGAGCGTGCAGGTGGGCGAAATCCACACAGGGCGCCACGCCCTCCACCTCCTGGCTCAAGGTCAGCAATTCCTCCAGGGTGCCGAACTGGCTTTGCTTGCCGGTGGTCTCCGGCCGCAAGACGGCGTCGTTACCCTCGGCTCGCAGTTCCTGAGTTAGCTCTATCAGATGTCCTTTGACTCTTTCGTAGACCACCTCAGGCGGATCGTCGTGGTAGAAGGCGGCATGGAAGACGATGTTGCGGGCTCCACACAGCCAGCCGGCACGGGCTGCCTTGAGGATGCGCTCCCGACTGGCCGCCACTTTGTCGGCCTCAGCAGAGTTGAGGTTAATGTAATAGGGGGCATGGACACTGAGGGCCACCCGACATTCCTCTGCCCTTTGCCGCACCCTGGCCGCCGTTTTCTCCCCCATGCTGACCCGCCGCACCCAGGCCAGTTCCATGCAGTCCAGGCCCAGTTCCCTGATGTGGGCTATGCCGGTCTGGCTGTCGGGTTTGGGGCTGCTGGCGGGAACGCCGGCCGTGCCGAAGAGTAGACTTGCCATGAGCGCCTCTTCATCCTTCGATGATGCGGCGATTGAGCCTGGCCAGGGCAAACTGCAGTCCGCTTTGCAGGTCGCTCATGGTGACCAGGCCCGATAAATCCACACCCAGGTGAATGACGGTTTGAGCTACCTCAGGGGCAATGCCCACCAGGACGCATTGCGCGCCCAACAGGCTGGCCGCTCGCGTGGCTTCCAGCAGATAATTGGCTACACGGGTGTCCATCGTAGATACACCGGTGATGTCAATGATAACCACTTCAGCATCATGGGTCGTGATGGCTGAGAGCAAGGTCTCTATGATTTGCTGAGAGCGGGCCGTATCAATAGCTCCCACCAGAGGCATGACCAAAACGCGGTCCAAGACGGGGATGATGGGCGTGGATAGCTCGCGGACAGTAGCCAGTAGCCGTTGCTGGGCCTCGTGGGCTGCTTTCAGCTCATTGACCGTCTCTACCGTTCTGTCGAAGAGACGCGCCTTCTCGATGGCCACCATCACGTGGCTGGCGATGGAGCTCAGAAGTTGGACGTGCCTCTCATCAAAAGCCTCGGCCTCGTAATCCTGTATAGCCATCAGGCCGACAGCTTCCTCCTGGAGGATAAATGGCACACCCAGCCAGGATCTGGCTGGTCTGCCGCTGCCAATCGTGGGCTTCTTTCCTGGGAATCGTTTCTTGTCCTTTTCAAAGTCTCTGATAAGAAGCGGCTTCTTGCTTGCTATCACCACGCTAGCCAGCCCCTCCCCCAGGGGCATGGGTTCACGGGCCCGATAGCGAACTCCATCGTCCATGTAGAAAGGAAACGATATCATCTCGCTGTCTTTGTCGTACAGGGCGATAAAGAAAGTGGCTGCACCTATCAGGTCCTGTATGGCCTCGTACAGGGCCTCGAGCAGTCCTTCGAGGCGCATGGTGGAGCCGGTGGCCTGGGCAATTCTATTGAGAGCCGCCAGCTCACTGACGTGATCCTGCCACTCTTTGAAGAGTCTGGCGTTCTCAATGGCCACGGCAATCTGGCCAGCCACAGCCTGCAAATTGGGTACGTCAGCGGCCTTGAGGGCTTCCAACCTGTTGCTGTGCACGTCCAGAACGCCGAGGGTCTTCCGTCCCACTTGCAATGGCACAGCCAATTCGGACCTGGTCTCGGGCAACATGGGGTGAGGCAAGAAGCGTGGTTCATGGCTGACATCGCTGACCAGCAGGGGTTGGCCAGCACCAGCTACCCAGCCGATGACCCCTTCCGATCCAATTCTGAGACAAAGTTGCTCTTGTCTCATCGCCTCGCCTGCCTCGCCAGTGCCTGCCCGAAAGATCACTTCTCCTCCTGCCCTGTCAACGAGGCTCACACTGACGTGATAGTAATTGAAGGCCTCTCGTATCAACTCGACCACCTGGATCAGCGACTCATCGAGGTCGAGGACAGAACTCAGTCGCCGATTCACCTCTTCGATGAGTTGCAGCCAGGCCGCCTGTCGGTGCGTTTCCTCATGCAATTGGACGTTCTCGGCCTCTTGCTGTGCTAACTGCTGGCGCAGGTGCTCGATTTCCTGTTGCAGGTCGGCTGTCATCGTCTTCTTCGGTCTCTTCACCATCGTTCATCACCAATAGGCAGTTTGCCTCAGCGCATTGCGAACGCGCAGCTTCACTTCGTCTATGCTGAAGGGTTTAGTAACGTGGTCAATGGCTCCTGCCCAACTGACTCGCCGCACCCAGACCAGTTCCAGGCAGTCCAGGCCCAGTTCCCTGATGCGGGCTATGCCGGTCCGGCTGTCGGGTTTGGGGCTTCTGGGGGCGATGCTAGCTGTGTCGAAGAGCAAATCTACCATGTCTCAGCGGAACCCTTTCTTTAGGTGAGTAAGCTACTGGCCCACCGGTTTGGAGAGGATCAGCTCCATGGCCGAGCGGATTATCTGTTGCACCTTACTGGTCAGCAGGGTCATGACGGCTGTGCCAGCGGCGAGGAGGATCGAAGAGGCGGAAGCGGAGATCGTGGTCAGGTTGTGCACTTCTACCAATACCCGCCAGTTGTAGCCGCTGCGGCGCAACACTTCATAATCCATAGCCAGACCCATGGACACACATTGGATGAAGATTTGCAATACCCAGAACAAGATGGCCTGCCAGTCAGTCAGGAAATAGGCATTGAAAGCCTCCAGAGGCAGGACAGGGATGGTCAG
>JBGVTF010000483.1:0-2356 GCA_041862415.1 Anaerolineae bacterium
AAGATTTGGCGCATCCGCAACAGCGGCAGTTGTCCCTGGGAGAGCGGGTACACGTGGGTGTTCGTGTCGGGCGACCAGATGGGGGCGGCTCCTTCCCAGGCTGTGCCTGCCACTGCAGCGGGGGCCAACGTGGACATTGGGGGGACGATGTACGCGCCCGCTGCTCCGGGCACCTACACTGGCTACTGGCGGATGAAGAGCTCCGATGGGCAGATCTTTGGCCAGACGTTCAGTGTCAAAATTGTCGTTCCGAGCCCGGCTACCTCTACACCTACAGCTACGCCCACCTCGCCGCCCCCGCCTGGAGCGAAGATCAGCCTCACAGTGGACCGGGACCACATCAACGCCGGGGAATGTACCAAAGTCAAGGCCAGTGTGGAGCATGTGCGAGCTGCCTGGCTGGACGGAGAGCCAGTGATCGGCGGTTATAAAGAGAAGCAAGTATGCCCTTGCAACGATACAACGTACAATCTACACGTGGAGCTCACCGACGGCAGCACGACCGACAGGACGGTCACGGTCCACGTAGCCGGTGTCTGCCCCTCGCCTGCCATTTACGACCTGTACGTCAGGCGGATGGATTTCACCCCACCCAACCCGGAGGTGATAGATACGATCAGCCTCTTCATCATGATTGCCACGGACACCTATCCCAGCGGGGGGCCCTTTTTCCCGGCTTCACACTTTCGTTGGCGAAAAGGGCCTGGCTTCGCCTGGCAGGAAGAATCCTGTCCGGCAAATACTCAATATGCTTCGTGTACAAAAACAGTTACATTTAAATACTCCGAAGTCGGTTGGTATGACGTTGAGATCCAAGCGGATAACCGCAATGAAGTCGCCGAGACGGACGAGGGCAATAATGTCAAGGTCTGGACCCTAACCATCAGTCCCTGACGATCTGATCAGCACAAAACGGAGCTGCGGTGTATATTGGACTCTGGACAAAACGCTCCCAGGGAATAGTGGCCATCACTGTCCTTTTACTTCTCTTGATAGGGATTCTGGCCTGCGAGCTGCCTGGTCTCGGAGGCGGCCCAAAGCCAACGGTGGTCATCCTCTCCCCGGTCAGCGGCAGCCAGGTCAAAACAGGCGAAACCGTTGCCATTCAGCCCAGTGCCACCGATGTCAAGGGCGTGACCAGGGTCGAACTGTGGGTGGACGGCTCGCTCGTCCATTCCGAGGTCAGCCCTCAACAGCAGCCCGCTTTTAGCGTTACCCAGGGGTGGACGGCCGCCGTCCTCGGCAGCCACAGCGTGACGGTCAAGGCCTACAATGCCGCTGGTCGGGTCAGCGACCCGGCCACGGTCAGCGTCAACGTCGTTGAGGAGGTGACGGCCATTCCTACCATCCCGGCCGATGTGACCCTGCCGCCGGGCGCCCCTTGGGCTGCCATCACCGCCAGGGTCCTGAACGTCAGGAAGGGGCCAGGCACCAACTACCCTGTTATCGGCCAACTGCAGCAAAACGACGTGGTGGAGATTGTGGGCAAAAACGCTGATAGCTCCTGGCTGCAAATCGTTTACCCCACCGGCACCATCGGCCGGGGTTGGATTTCTGCCTCCTACGCCCAGGTCAGAGGGTCTCCCGCTTCCATCCCTGTGGTCGAGACACCCCCGCCGCCTATCCCTACTCCGGTCTCGTCTCCCTAACCGTCTTCAGTCGGAGCGGGGTACAGCCTCACCGCTGACCGGGGCGCTGCAAAGCCCACGGCGGTGAGGACCTTACTCAGAAGACTCGTAGGGCAAGATGCGCCACTGTTGCGGCGCAGGCCATCTTGCGCTTACGTCCTACCCACACTTTTACGGTATACCAGCGGGCTATCTTGATAGAGAGGTCTCATAAGGAAGATGAAGAGCAGAAAAGATAAGGAGGTTTTTGACATGAAAAAAAAGTTACCGTTGCCCAGTTGCAGCGTCTTGATCGTCGCCGGGGTGGTGTTCCTGGCTCTGATCCTGGCATCCTCAAGCTATGTCCAGATCAGATATGGCACAGTGGGAGTAGTCACTCGCTTCGGGGCGGTGACGGGGAGGGTCATGCGCCCAGGCCTGAACTGGAAGATGCCTCTTATCGAGGGGGTGGTGCGCTACCGTACCCAGGAGATTATCTACCAGACTGTTGGCGAGGGGGAGTCACAGGCTGACTACTCGGACTTTCCCACGGATACCACCACCGCGGATGGGCAGCAGATCATCCTGAAGTATTCCATTCGCTTTCGCATTGACCCCGAGCAGGTGAGCTGGATTGCCAACAACCTCGGCAACGAGCGAGACATGGTGGAGAAAGTGGTCAAGTTCCACAGCCGCATCCTGGCCCGTAACATCCCCAAGGAATACGCTGCCCTCGACCTCTACACGGG
>JBGVTF010000484.1:0-2200 GCA_041862415.1 Anaerolineae bacterium
TACCGGTTACATATCCTTGCGCGCTTGTGCTGCGTCACTGTGGGAGCCACCCACTTTGCGGAGGATGAGCAAGCCCTCGACCGCTTGTGCGTCATTGAGGGGTGCTGGATTACCTCGACCCCGGTGACCATCGGAGGGCAGCTAGAACCAGGCGACGATTGCTGGAAGGAAATAAGTGACCCAAAATCGCTAGAAAGGGGAAGGAAATATGTACAAATGTCCTGTGTGTGAGAAAGATAACCGGGCTGGAGCTGGATTCTGCGCTCACTGCCAATGTGTGCTGGATCTTAGGAAGTCGCGGCGACCGGACGGAACGATCATGATAGGCACGGTGCTGGTTACCCGCTACCGCCTGGTCAAGCTGCTGGGCGCGGGAGGGTTTGGCGCCGTCTATCTGGCCGACGACAACCGCATCCAGGGGCGGCGGGTGGCAGTGAAGGAGAGCTTTGACACCTCGCCTGGCGCTCGTCGTCAGTTCGAGCGGGAGGCCCAACTCCTGGCTCGTCTCGATCACCCTCAGTTGGTTGACGTCAACGATTACTTCGCCCTCCCTTCTGAGGAGCTCTTCCTGGTGATGGATTACGTGGAAGGGGAGAGTCTGAGAGAGATGCTGGATCGCTCCGGTCCTCTGCCGGAGAACCAGGCAGTGGAGTATGTGAAGCAGGTGTGCGAAGCGTTGGAGTACATGCACACCTGGGTGGACCCAACGACTGGGCAAAGAGCGCCCATAATCCACCGTGACATCAAGCCCGACAATCTGAAGTGGACGCCCCAGGGACGGGTGGTGGTCATTGACCTGGGAATTGCCAAAGTATACGATCCCAAGCGGCCAACCACTGTAGGAGCCAAGGGCGTTGCGCCTGGGTTTTCACCACTGGAGCAATACGGTAAGGGGCTTACCGACGCTCGGTCGGATGTCTATGCTCTGGGAGCGACGCTGTATTGTCTGCTGACGGGGGAGATTCCGCCCGAAGCCACGGACCGGGTGGTGAATCAGACACCAGTGCCTCCGCCCCGTCAATTCAACCCGGCTGTTTCCCTCCAGACGGCAAGAGTGATTGAGAAAGCGATGCAGCTCCAGGCTCGGGATAGATACCAGAGTGCCAAGGAGATGCGGCAGAAGTTAGAGAGAGTTCTAACACCAATCCCTAATGCAGACCCGGAGGATCTCGTTACAAATTTGCCTCAATTGCTGAAGAAAGAATTGAGCCCCGCCTCAATCAAGGGAGGAATGACACAGGCCAAACTGAGAATTACGAACAGAGGACAAGGACACTTCTCTGGGGAGATCACAGTCTCAAAATTCGCACCCTGGTTCAGCGTGCCCAATCCCTGGATTGACTGCCCACCCGGTCAAACGGTAACCGTTGACATTCACATTGCTCCCCAAAAGTATTCGGCATGGAGGGACTTTTCCTTTAGGCCGATTACCATAAAGCAAAGGTAGAAGGATAGGAGTACACAAATGGGGGAAATAGCGCCAGCGAGGATACCACCAGGGTTAATAAGGTTTGGGCTCGTGGCCATCGGCCTAGTCATCGTTACCATAGCCCTACCACCTATCCCACCTCCGCCCGAGACGCCCACGCCTACTCCGACCGTCAACATGGCTGCCACTCAGACTGCCATAGCTGTCGAAGTGAAGGCTACGGTTCTGGCCCAAGCCTCGGCTACTACAGGTGCTTCTTCCCCTACGCCCATGCGCCGGCCACCGACAGCCACGCCAATCCGCACACGCACACCGACATCGAGGCCATCCACACCCACACCCTGTGGCGTCAAGCCAAGCAGCAAATTCTACAACGTGTGGCAGGCCAACCAAAAGCACCTGGGATGTCCTATCCGTGAGATCAAAGTATTCACGGCTGAACAACCTTTTGAGAATGGCTTCATGTTCTGGCGCGAAGACCAGCCCCCCTATATCTACGTCCTTCACAACAAGGGCACCTGGCACAGGTATATAGGTACCTTCGCCGAAGGTCAACCAGAGACAGCAGGCTATTCTCCTCCCCCAGGACTCCAGGAACCCAGGCGCGGCTTCGGTCAAGTCTGGCGGGACGAGCTCGGTGGGCCGGATAGCGAGATCGGCTGGGCGACATATCATGAACAGGGATTTCCTGACGACCGCTGGGTGGATTGTGAGCATGGTATGATGCTTTGGAGTGGCCAGTGGGGTGACCCATGGGGTGTTTTTGTCCTT
>JBGVTF010000485.1:0-2573 GCA_041862415.1 Anaerolineae bacterium
GCCTCCGAGAGCTCGTTGTCACACAGGGGACAGCGGGCCTCGGCCTCCCTGAGCAAGTCCACTTTCTCTCTCAGGGGTTCCATCTCTGCTTTCAATTGCTCGTTGCGTGTCTGCAGGCTGGCCACCCGGTTGGATAGCTCCTGCATCTCCTGTTGCCTGGCTTGGCGGTCGCTTTCCAGCCCGGTCACGCCCTCCAATTGAGCCCGCACCACCGCCAGGTCTGCCTCCAACTCGGCTGCTTTCTCTGCTCTGGCCTCCAACTCGGCTGTCTTCTCTGCCAGCAAGCGTTGCTGGGTGGCCAGTTCATGCCTGGCCTCGGCGATGGCGTTCTCCAGTTGACTTTTGCGCTCGTTCAACTGGACCAGTTGGGACAGCTTCAGGCTCAGGGTCTCGTTCAACTGGCGGGCCCTGGTCAGGGCGGCAAAGCCTTCTTCGGTGGCCTGGCGTTCGGCCACAGTGGCTTCATAGTCAGCCATGCGCGCTTCACTGGTGGCTACCCGCTCTTGGAGTTCGGCCAGCTCTTGCTCTCCCTGGGCCAGCCGGGCCGAGAGATCGTCAATTTGGGCTGCCTTCAAATCCAGTTCTTTCATCTCCTCTCGCAACTGACGCAATTCTTCCTCGGCCTTTTGCAGGGTCCGGGTCAGGTCCGCCGCCTGGCTCTCGGCTTGTGAGAGCTCGCGCTCGTATTCCGGCTGGCGCTCCAGCTCGCGGTCCATCTCCCGGATTTGGGCTGCCATTTCCGCGGCTTCTTGCTCCTTGGCTTTGGCCCGCTCTTTGGCCCGCTCCTCGTACTCATCGTAGATGGATAGGCCCAGGATATCGCCCAGGATGCGCTTGCGCTCGGCTGGCGGTTTGATGGTGAACTCGTCGTCGCGCCCCTGCAAGAGGAAAGCCGAGTTGATAAAGGTCTCATAGTCCATGCGCAGCAGTTCGTTGATGCGGGCCTGGGTGTCGCGAATGGTGGGCGCGGTGAGGGGGCGGAAGGCCTGGTCATCCCACATCTGGAGTTCCAGGGCACTCCGGCCGCCACCACGGCTATCCCGCTTGCGGATGACCCGGTAGCGGTTGCCGTCCAGGGCGAAGGTGAACTCGACTTCCATCTCTGTCTGGCCCAGGTGGATGAGCTCGTCGTCGCGCCGGGCGCCTAAGCGAGCCTTGCCCCACAAGGCCCAGGTCATGGCGTCGAGGAGAGCCGACTTGCCGTGGCCATTGTCGCCGGCCAGGCAGGCCAGGTGGATGCCGCTGAAATCGAGGGCCTCCACCTCACGATAGCACATAAAGTTTCGCAAATGGAGTTTGAGCGGGATCATAAGACGGACCTCCTGTGGTCCAAGACCACTGTTGCGCCACTATTGCGCCACTATTGTGGCACAGGCGGTCATCGGTGCCGCTTTTCAGCCAGAGTTGCTCGCGCCAACTCGCTGACTCATTGACCTGTTAACTCGTTGACTCGTTAACCCATTGACCAACCTGTCCCTATCAGTTTACCACACTATGGCCAAAGGCTCAAGGTGATGGTCCAGTTTAGGCATAGCGCAGAACTGTGTACCCTGCTTTTCGCACTCTGTGCAGGGCTATCGCCGCGCAGACAAGCGAGCGGCCCTTTTCAATCTGTGGTATAATATAAGTAGGGAAGATTTTTCCTAGAGCGTGTCTGAAAAGTCAGGATCTGGCGTCCGTAGTAACGACTTCAGTCGTGTCTAGCCCCAATCATGCCTGCAAGTGACGACTTCAGTCGTCACTACCAGCACTTCCTAGACACCTTTCTAGACCACAAGTGAAGGACCTTGCGATATTCGGTGCACAAGAGCCTCAGGAGGTGACAATGAGCAATTCGACCACGACTCAGACGCTACGTTTGTTGCAAAGAGAGAACATAGACCTGAAAGAGGAGAACGAGCGCCTGCAAGAAGAAGTGCTGGCCTTGCGAGAGTACCTGCGAGGGTTACGTGTTCTCCAGCAGGACGCTCAAACCATTGCTTCCGCGCAGGACTTGGAATTGTTTCTGAGCAAGGTCCTATACACCGCTCTGAAGGCCATGGATGCTGCTGACGGTTCACTGCTGCTGGTGGATTACGACACTGACGAATTGGTTTTTGCAGTGGTCAAAGGAATGATTCAAAGCAAATTGCGGGGCTATCGCATCCCTAAGACAGTGGGAGTTGTTGGTTGGGTCGCCACTCGCGCTGAACCATTGATCGTGGACCACCCCCGGCTGGATGATCGTTTCTACTCTCGCATTGATGAGACCTTCGGTTTCGAGACCACTGCCCTCATCTGTGCCCCTCTACTGGGTCAGGATAAGGTCATCGGTGTCATCGAAGTGCTGAACAAATTCTCCCAGCAGGTGTTTAACGAGGTGGATTTGGACCTGTTGACCATCCTGGCTCACATTGCTGCTGAAGCCATCGAACGGAGGGAAGGTGGGTGAAAACCGCGTAATCTGGCCTTTGGTTGCGTTAATCCGTTGAATATGGTAGAATATAGGGGAAGCAGCCGTAGTCTTTCGATGGGGCGTCGCCAAGTGGTAAGGCAGCGGCCTTTGGAGCCGCGATTCGGGGGTTCGAGTCCTC
>JBGVTF010000486.1:0-4338 GCA_041862415.1 Anaerolineae bacterium
CCCAGGCTGACGATGAGCGGGTCGGTCTCGTCAGCCAGATCCAGAAGCCGCTGTTTGGCTGCCAGCAGGTCGAACCGGGCTCCCTGAGTGTCGGCTACATCCACCATCTGCATCTGGGCGATCATGAGCGGTTCGGTGCTGCTGGTGCTGAAGCCTTCCCCTTGGCGCACCAGTCGGGCGGCGAAACTGGCCCCGGCTACCACTGAAGGCTCCTCGATGGCCATCGGGATCAGATAGTCGCGACCGTTGATCAGAAAGTTGGCGGCGATGCCCAGAGGCAGGGCATAGGTGCCAACCACATTCTCGGTCATCTGATTGGCTTGAGCGGAGCTCAGCCCTTCTTCCAGGATCGCCTGTTCCTCAGCCGTCAGTCCAGCCCATTGGGCTACAGTGCCAGCCCGTTCGGCAACACTCAGGTCATAAAAGCCAGGCAGACGTGAGGACTTTTCCATAGTCACTTGCACACAAAAAAGCCCCAACTTCATAGGTTGTAGGCTTGAATTGGTTCTAGTATAACACAATTTGTCTGTCAAAAACTATCAAGATTTATGGGGATTGCGAAAATTCAAGCACTCTCCTGCTGTTCCATATCCACCAGAGTTTTGGCTACCTCCTCGATGGCTACCCTCTGTTTGCGGTAGAGGTCCGACTCGCTCATGGCTAACCTGCCCGCGATATCCCGCACGCGCCGGCCCTGGATGAATTTCATCTCCAAGATGTTGTACAGAATCCACTCCGAGGTGGTCATGCGGCGCTCTCCATCGGGCTTGAGGGATTCGATGGCTCGGTCTAGGACGGCGCGTAAGGCTTTGGCTGGATTGCCGTCGTTCTCCCGCAAGGCTTCTTCCACAATCTTCAGTTTGAGCAAGGGACTCTCCGTCAGCCTGGGGCCACCCCAGTAGTGGCTGAGAGCGTCCTTGACCCATTGCTGGAAATCAGGGGCATAGAGGGGGCTGCTCTCGATAGTCTCCAGCCCCGGTGAGCCAGTATAGCGAACTGTCCCCCGCCAGCGCTGGATCAGCTCGATCTCGGGAATGATACTCCTCAGGACCGCAAAAATCCCTTGTTGGAGGCTCCGGTCCTCCAGAGCTACTTCGGCTTGGCTGACCAGGGCTTCTACGACCTCCTGCTCCTCGGTCGTCAAGTCAGGCTCAGGCTCACGTGCTTCCACTCCGAGGATGCCCAAGGTGGCGTCTCCGGCCTTGGAACGCAGAGGGTGGAGCCAGTAGCCCTCACGAGCCATAAAGCCGCCGTTCTCTAGCGGGCTTGACACCCCTTCCTCCTCGGATACAGGTTTGGCCAGAGTACCCAGGTCGCACGAATTCACAAAAGCCCTGCAGGCCCTTAGGGAACCACAGTGAGCCTCTATCTGAGGCCGCCCCCCGGCCATGACCACCACGAAACCCCTCCGCACTCTGAGAAGCTCGCACAGAGAGGTCAGAACGTTTTCTAGGAACTGTTTGAGGTCAGTGGTGGTCAACAGGCGTTTATCCAACTCCTGGATCCAGGTGATTTCCTCACGGTCTTGGCGATAGATGAGGCGGTCAACAAAGGGTTTGGTCAGGTTAATCAGGATCTGCAAAAGCACGATGGTCGCGACGACCGCGAAGATGAGCACTGTATCGCGCGGCAGACCCAGGAGGCGTTCCGCTTTGGGCATAACCAGCATGACGATGATAACGCAGATGCCGACGAAGGGGCCTCGCAGGAGATAATGGATGAGGCTATGTTTGATGACCCGGTCGGGGGTCAGGACGCCAAAATAAGCCACACTGTAAGCCATGACCACGATCATGAGGGCCACGCCAAGGTTGCCAATGAGGACGAGAAGCAGAAGGGCTGTGGGGGGAATGAAGGCCGGTCGGCTGGCTATCAGGAGGTAGGGGAAGACACCCAGGCCTGGGGCAGCGAAGGAGATGGCCAGGTAAGTCATGCGCCGATGGGAAGCAGAAGTCAGGCAACGCTGCTGGGCCCAGCGGATATTGGCCGCTCCCCCTATCACAGTGGCAAAGAAATAGATGGCGAACACCCAGAAGAGAGGGCCAGCCGTCAGATGGGCCACCTGGCGCGAATAATAGACGCCGTCCCTGACCAAAACGTCGGTGAAGATGGCCATGAGCAGCAGAGCCAGCCCGGTGACATAGCTGGCGTGGACAGATATACGCCTCAGGCGTGAACTGGCGTTGGTGGTCCGCAAAAGGGCATCGGAGAAATGCAGATAAGCCGCCGGGACAAAAGCGATGCCGATCCACTGGAACTTGAGCCAGAAGACAGCGGCCTCCAGGGTTTCCACTTTGGATAGCACCACATCTCCGGCGTAGACAACGATGACGAAGGTGATCAGGGCGCAGAAGGAACGAGCCACAGCACTGCGCAAGTTGTGGCTGAAAATGTAAACCAGGAGTGAAAAAGCCGTGATGACGATAGCCGCTGAGAGAATCAGATTGGCAAAATTAAGAAAGAGATCAAAGTCGGTGATGATGGTTCCAAGCATATGACCCTCACCCAAGTTCAGATTCGTTCCAGTTCGGTGACTGTTTTCTCATTTTGCACGTTGCCTGTGTTCAACGTAGATTTCGGCTCAAGTATTCTCTTTGGCAAGAGTTGCAACCCACGCACCAATTGTTGCCAAGAAAATCAATAGCCAAAGGAGCAATAATGTGTTAAGGCCGCCAGATACAAAACCTTCAATTACTTCGCTGGGAGAAATTCCCCCCTTTGTTGGAAGCGCCACCTCACGTGCCCATAGGGAAAGAGCACCAAGCAAGAGGGTGTAGACAACGGCAACACTTGTGATTATACGAGTGAACATACAAGCCTTCCTCGATTCGCTGCCCTGCTCTTGCATTTCAGAGGCCGTCCAAGCTTGTGTTAACCTGCCGCGCTCGGCTTGCAGCGCGTGTCCGTTAACTCTCGCCTATCGCAAGCTCTGAGCGAAGAAGAGGGCTATGTCCTGGTTAGTGTAATAGCGGTCGTTGAACCCGCAAAAGACGAACCCGTGCTTCCGGTAGAAACAGATAGCCGGATGGTTCTTGGTCTGCGTTTCGAGCATCAGTTGCTTGAGGCCCCGCTCTCGTGCCCATTCGATGGCAGCCTTGAGGAGAGCGCCGCCTATACCCTGGCGACGATGCCGTTTTCCCACGGCCAGGTTGTTGATCCAGCCGGTGGCGTGCCAAGCCTGCACAGTCATGTCTAGGTAACCCCGCACCTCCTCATCTTGATCAGCTACCAGGAAACACTCGCCCCGACGCCAATTGTCCAGCAGGTAGTCTCTATCACGGGGATAATCAGCCCCCATGGTACGCGGTAGTCTGACTGTGCGGAAGGTTACTGTCACGTGTCCTTCTTCCTCCCGCTCCTCCATCTGCCAGACATAGTCGGTTTGGTAGGAATGATCTATCATGAAGCAGGCGTTGAGGTCACCTAGCTCGGCAGGACGAATGATCATATGCACCGGGCTCCTAGATACTGATAGCCGGTCACTAGACCGAAGACGTTGGGACGTATCTAGATTTTATCACTTTCAACCCAAAAGCGCAAACCGCCACAATTCCCCCGCCAGTGTGCAAGCAGAGAGGAAATCTGGTATAATATGACGAAGAGCGAATAGCGGCTAGCGAATATGGATAAGAGTCCCCTCATTCTGATTACCAACGACGACGGCATAGAATCACCGGGCTTGTTGGCTGCCATAGAAGCTGTTTGCGATCTGGGCGAGATTCTGGTGGTAGCGCCCCGGTATCAGCAGACAGGCGCCGGGCGAAGCTTCCCTTCCAGCGATGGTGCCATTCATCGGGAACGCGTTGAGGCAAAGGGGCTGACCATACCGGCCTTTTCTATTGATGGCTCGCCTGCTCAGGCAGTGCAACACGGCATCGTGGAGTTGACTCCGAGGCGCCCTGACCTGCTTGTCGCTGGCATCAACTATGGTGAGAACGTGGGCAGCGGGGTTACCATCTCGGGCACCGTGGGCGCAGTGTTTGAAGGAGCTGCCTTCGGCATCCCTGGTCTGGCCGTCTCTCTGGAGACCCCCGTTGAGTATCACCATAGCTATCCCGAAGATTACGACTTTACGGCAGCGGCCTTTTTTACTCGCCTGTTCGCGCAGCGCCTCCTCTCGTCAGCCCTCCCCTCGGACGTGGACGCCTTGAAGATAGAAGTGCCTCAGGATGCTACAGAAGAGACTCCCTGGCGGCTGACGCGGGTCTCCCGCCAGCCCTACTTCTACCCCGTCCCTGGCAACCGCACCAGTCTCGCTGACAAGGTGCCCCTGAGCTACGAGATAAGGATAGATTTCGATGCCTTGGAGGAGGATTCGGATATTTTCGCCCTGACCCA
>JBGVTF010000487.1:0-2625 GCA_041862415.1 Anaerolineae bacterium
GCCGGCTGGAGTTGCGCCAAC
This sequence comes from Anaerolineae bacterium, assembly GCA_041862415.1. Taxonomy (GTDB): domain Bacteria; phylum Chloroflexota; class Anaerolineae; order E26-bin7; family E26-bin7; genus E26-bin7. The sequence goes on from JBGVTF010000487.1 coordinate 22, forward strand.
GGCAGCCCGGCCGGAACCGTCTGCACCTTCACCGTGGGCCTTCTGGCGGGTGGTGGCACGAGCGGCTCTGTTGACTTTGCGGTCACGGTGGACGACCCGCTGCCTGGGGGCGTGACCCAGATTGACAACACGGCCACCATCGGCGACGACGGCAGCAATGGCCCCGACCCAACGCCGAGGGACAACTCGGACAGCGATACCACACCGGTGGTCGCTGCCCCCGACCTGAACCTGACCAAAACGAGCCAGGTGTCTCGCGGCGGGACCATCGTCTATCCGGGCGACACCATCACCTACACCATCTGCTACTCCAACAGCGGCAGCGCCGTAGCTACCAACGTGGTCATCAGCGACTTGATCCCGACCAACACCACCTACATCGCCAACAGCGCTACTGCGCCCAACGGCGAGACTCTCGAGTACTACGACGGCACCACCTGGGGCGGACCACCCGAGCCAACAGTGGTGGAAGGTCTGCGCTGGCTCACCGACACCCTGGCTCCTGGCTCCACGTACTGTGTGCAGTTCAGTGTACAGGTCAACATGTTTATCGTGGACGCTGGCGCGCTATGGATGTTCATCAGGGAGGGGTGGATGGAGGCCAGCGCCGTGAGGCCTACGTCGACACCGACGGTTACGCCTACGGTCACACCGACTTTGACTCTTACCGTGACCCCCACGCCCACGGCTACTGCCACACCGACTCTCACGCCGACGGCCACCGTGACGCCCACACTCCCTACGGTGACGGCGACACCGACGCTGACGGCCACCGAGGTGCTCACGGAAGCACCGCCCTCCGAGGCCACGCCAACCGCCACGGCTACGGAACTGCCCACGGAGGAACCTACGGCTACGGAAACATCGGTGCCGGTGCCGACTGAGACTGAGACGCCGACCAGTGTGCCGACCGAAGTACCGACGGAAGAGCCCATCGAGGTGCCGATTGAGCCGCCTACGGAAGAGCTCACGGCTACTGAGGTGCTAACTGAGACGATGGCCGAGCCAGAGGCGACGGATACGGCCACACCCCCACCCACTGAAGAGAGTGAGCCCATACCCGAAGCTGCCAGTGGTAACCTGATCCTGGCTGCCAGGTCGTGGCTGGGCGGCATCATCGTCCCACTGAGCGAACCGCTGCTGGCTGTGGGAGAGATCCCGCTGGCCCAGGAGGCTTCGCCTACACCTACCGAGGTGCTAACCCAAGAAGCAACGGCCACGCCGACGGCTTCACCCACGATGGTCATCAGCCCCCCGGCGACCATCACTCCAACGGTGAGTATCACCCCTACGGCAATGACCGCACAGACGCAGCCGCCCATCGTCGTGCAACAGTTACGCACCTCGGGCATCACCAACACGGCCACTATAGACAGCGATCAAACCGAGCCAGAGAGTGCCGAAGTGTATAACCCCTTCCCTGGCGTCGCTCTGGTAGACCCGGTTATTGGCAAGATCGCCACGCCTCCTTATGCCTTTCCAGGTCAAGAGGTCACTTTTACCCTGACCGTTAGGAATCAGGGCATCGCTCAGGCTCAAAATGTATGGGTCAGCGATACGGTCCCCGGGTTCCTGGAGATCCTCGATGTGATCGTCACACCGTGGAGGCCGAGCTCCATCCTCCCAGGCAACATCGTCGTGGTCGACATTGGCACCCTGGACGCCTATGGGACCGAAGTCGTGACCATCATTATCAGGACCCGGGTTCTGCCGGGGACCCCGGCTGGGACATTGGTGAAAAACCTGGCTGTAGTGACCTGCGATGGTGGTGAAGACCAAGACGACGCAACGGTGCAAGTGCCGCGTAAGCAGAAAAAGAAGGAGGAGGACGACGGGCCGCCGCCACCTGAACCAACCCCGACTCCCAGCCCGACCGTGCCGATGACACCTACGCCGACTCCGGAAATCGTGACCGTGGCTCTACTTCCAGAAACGGGAGGACATCCGGGCCTGTTGCCTTCCCTCCTCGGGCTGTCCATTATAGCAGGTACGGCTGTCTTGGCGCTCGTGGCCCTGCTACAGAGAGAAGGCAAGCGCAGGCATAGCGATAGAGAATAGAGCAAAAATCGCCGCAGGGCGCTCCCGGCTTTCTGCTGGGGCGATGGTGCTTTGTGTTGAAAACCGCCTGCCGGGCGCGGTTCAGATCAACGAGCGCGGAGGATCCACTGTGATTCTCCGCGCTTTTTGACTCTCCTTATGAGAAAGGCTCTCTTGTCAAAGTGACCAAAAGGGCGTAAAATAGGGTTATGGCCCCGCTGGGGCTGTACCAAGAGAGGAGGAGAGAAATGACGGAGAGCATGGTCCATGAGCCAAGTCTGGCAGCCATCCGGCAGGCTCTGGGCCACACTTTGCCTGGGCGGGAAGCCCAGATGCGTATGTCCACCCGGCCCCGGTCTGGCCTGGAGGCCCGTCCGCCGGGACATCAACCCAGGCAAGGAGCTGTTCTCATCCTTCTCTATCCCAAGGATGGTCGTCTTCACTTTCCCCTTACCCGCCGCACCGAGACGCTGGAGGATCACAAGGGGCAGATTTCGCTGCCCGGAGGTGCGCGTGAGGGCGATGAGCCGTTGGAGTGGACAGCCTTGCGCGAGACTCACGAGGAGT
>JBGVTF010000488.1:0-3261 GCA_041862415.1 Anaerolineae bacterium
CTCTCCGCCATTCTGGTTCAAGACGGCTCGTGCAGAAGTCGGCGGGCTGGTTATCCCAAGCGTTATGGCGACGGCCTCGCTCGTCGCCATAACGGCGCGGACTCGAAGCCTTTCTGAGCAGCGCAAAACAACCATCCGTCTTCTATCTCCAAACATCCTCGAACACCCGACTGTGATCCTGCTCCGCCCAAAGCTACCCACCTGACGGGCGCATGTCGCCCGCCTGTGGCGCAATAGTGCCGCTTCAGCCGTTAATCACCACTATCCCAAAGCGGAAGGTACAAGAAGGGCCTGTCCTGAGCGGGGTCGAAGGGCCAGCACTTTAGGTCTGCTGGCCCTCTTTTGTTGCTCCTCAAGGTGACAGCCTTTCCTCGGCTGTTCACCCCCCAAGTCTGGTCATTCGCCGCGAAATCGTTGACTCCTGCCATCTATTGTGCTATCATAGGGCCGTACGCCAGCACCATTGTGAGAGGAGCAATCGTGAGCAATTGGAAGAATGTCTTGAAAGCCGACCCCATCCCCTGGCTCCTGGAGCCGGACAATCCCTCAGTGCGCTATTGGACGCTGCGCGACCTGCTCGACCGGCCCAAGGACGATGCCGAGGTGCAGGCGGCCCGCGCGGCCATCGCGCAATCAGACGTGGTGCAGCGGTTGTTGGCTGCTCAGTACCCCGACGGTTATTGGGGCGACGATCCGCGCCAGCCCTACGGCGCTGCACGCACCACCGCCCACCTGGTTGTCCTGGCTGAACTGGGCGTGCCCGTGGACGACCGCCTCCGCCGAGGATGCGAGTATTTCCTTGAGGCTAGCCAGCAGCCGGACGGTGGCTTTAGCGAGGTGACCGGCTCCAGCAGCCGCGAGTGGTACTGCATTAACGGTTACATGATCAAGGCTCTGATCCGCTTTGGCTACGACCGCGACTCACGCGTCGCTGCCGCTTGGGACTACCTCTACCGGCGCATGGTGCAGGGAAAGGGCAAAGGACTTGACTGTCCCTATAGCAATGACAAGGGACCGTGCCAGTGGGGATTCGTCAAGGTGTTGGACGCCGTGGCCGCCGTGTCACCTGGTCACCGCACTGCGGAACAGCGTGAACTGGCTGCCCAATTGGCCGAATCGCTGTTGGCCCACGACTGGGATTTCGGCGGGCGAGAGAAGCGGTGGTTGAGCTTTGGCTGGCCGTATCAGTATCAGAGCGACTTGTTGGACATGGCCGATGTGCTGGCCCGGCTGGGGCACGGAGCCGATGATCGGTTTAGGGCGTGGGCAGACTTGATCCTGGCCCAGCAGGATGAGCAGGGCCGCTGGGCGCGGCGGGCGGGTATAAGGCTAATTGACGCCGGCCGGAAGAACCGTGCCAATAAATGGATCACCTTCAAAGCCTTGCGGATGTTGAAGGCTGCTGCGGGAGCGTAACGGCTCACACGTGTGCAGGGAGGAACATCCGATGAGCGATTGGAAAGCACAGATGAAGGACGATCCAACTGGTTGGTTGTTGGAGGAGGACAACCCTTCGGTACGCTACCTGACCTTGCGCCATCTGCTGGAGCGGCCCGAGGACGACCCCGAAGTAGAAGCAGCCCGCGCAGCCATCCCCCGCTCGCGGGTGGTGGAGCGCATCTTCGCCCGCCAGGACCCTGACGGCTTCTGGGGCGACCCGGCCAGCCCCTATCAGCCCAAGTACAAATCCAGCTATTGGACGCTGATGGTGCTGGGCCACCTGGGCTTGAGCCGGAAGGATGAGGGGGTGCAGCGGGCCGTGGAGCACATCTTTCGCTTCCAGCAGCCGGAGGGAGGCTTCGCTGAACTCGGAGAGGAAGGAGCGAGACGGGAGTACCTCTCTAAGGCGCAGAAGGCCCAGGAGCGGGGCAAAAAACCTCCGCCGGAGTCGGCTTTCGTCGCCGACCTCGTCCACCAGATGACTCTCTCCTGCCTGACGGGGAACGTGGTCGCGGCTCTGCTGCGCCTGGGATACGAGGACGATCCCCGGTTGTGGCAGGCCGTGGACTGGCTGGTGAGCATTCAGAACGCCGACGGCGGCTGGCTGTGTCCCTACTGGAAAGCCCACATTCGGGATACCCATTCCTGCTTCTACGGCACCATTTGCCCCCTGGAGGCTTTGGCCGAGATTCCAGAGGACAAAAGGCCGCCAGCGGTGAAGAAAGCTGCAGCGCGAGGGGCCGAGTTCCTGCTGATGCATCGCCTCTACCAGGCCGACCACCACGACTTCCAGGTCATCAACCCCAACTGGCTGAAACTGGCCTTCCCCCTGTTCTGCGGCTACAGCATCCTGCGGGGACTGTGGGTGCTGACCCGGCTGGGCTACCGGGACGAACGGATGGAAGACGCCCTGGCCGTGCTGCGGGAGAAGCAGACCCCCGAGGGAAAGTGGGTGCTGGAGTCCACCCCCTATGGGCGGATGCAGGCCAACCTGGAGAAGAAAGGGCAGCCCAGCAAATGGGTGACCCTGAAAGCCCTGGGGGTACTGGCAAGGCACGGGGGCGCGTAGCCAAGTCCGGGAGGAGATCCACAAACTACAAAACGGCGGTGATCTCTCACCGCCGTTGGCACCTCGCAGTTCCAGGAACCCGACTCACCTTATCTCATACCGCCCGTTGCCAAAGACACAGGCCTTGCCGATGTGCACCAGTTGTCCCAACAGAAGCAAAGGCCTGAACTCGGCCAAATCCCCCTCGTAGACCGCTTCCCCGACGAAACCTCCCATTTTCATCCTCGCCTTTTGGCGACCTGAATACCGCTCCCAGTCCACCCATCTTGTGTCAAGTTCAGCGCTCCTGATCGCTTGGGCTCTCTCGATGGTTCCCCGATAGTCAAATTGCCACTGCTCCCCGCAGTGGAAGTAGTAGAGGGACGACACCCGCCGCAGGACGTTGCGCACAATGACGTGAAAGGGAGGCTGGGAGATGAACCGGCCCTCGTGTTTGATTCGGGTGGGGGTCAGAAACTCCAAGTTGACCTGATCATCCGTAAGGGTCTGGGCTCTTCTCTCAATATCCTTGAACCGAACTGTGTTATTACGCTTGACAATCATCGAGGGACGCGAGTCAGTATAAATCACCTCCGCAGCCACCGGCCAGCGAGCGCCAGCCGGCCCCCAACACTGCTATCGCCAGGGGATCACCGTCCGCCCTCTCACTAACAGGTCGGTGAACCCATTCCGAAGCCACCGATAGATGTCTCCCAGGCGGCGGAACAACCACACGCCGGCCGATACCAGCAGACCACCGCCCGCTGCCACCA
>JBGVTF010000489.1:0-24911 GCA_041862415.1 Anaerolineae bacterium
TCGTCCAGGCTGCGAGCCAGTTCCAGTAAAACGGCCACGCCGCTGGCTCCATCGTTGGCTCCCAGGATAGGCTGGTTCTTGTCCACGGGATCGTAATCGGCGTAAGGGCGTGTGTCGTAGTGGGCACCCAAGATGACGACAGGCCCCCTACCCCGTCGCCCTGCGATGTTGCGGCCTTTGATCTCTTTGTAGGTGAACTCCTGGCTTGTGACTGCCCAACCCAACTCCTTCAGTTCAGCAATGATATAATCACCGGTGGCCCAACCAGCCGCTGAGCCCGTGGGACGAGGACCCAGGTCGCACTGGGCAATAACATGCTGATAGGCCCTTTGGCCATCAAATGTCTGTTGGGTGGGGGAAGCCCAGCATCCCCCGGTCAAAATGCTAAGAAACACAACGACGATCAACGGCCAAGCTTTGCTTCGCATAGCCTTTGTTCCTTTTTGCGTCTTTTGGGGAGACGATACTATGTAGCACAATAACTACGCGAAGGCAATGACCGCTCAACTACTCTTCGAACCCTCCGTGCCACGCGAAGTGCCTTCGACAGAAATCTACCGCCACCTGCAAGTTGGCCAACACCCGGCCCTCGTCTCCATCCCCCAGAACATCAGGCTGCAACTCCAGAGTGACAACCCCCCTATAGCCGTCCTGGCTCAAGCAACGCAAGAACTCGGCCAGGGGCAGCTGTCCATCGTGTAGCAGCCTGTGTTCTCGTCCATTGTAATTGGACAGATGGACGTGAGCCACCCGGCCAGCCAGCCTCTCGTAGGTCTGTATGATGTCAATGCCGTGGGTGGCCAGATGGGTGGTGTCCAGAGTGAGATACCGAAAGCGCTCCAGAGATTCCAGGCGGGTCATCTGGTAGAGGTCGAAGCTCAGCGGGCCGATCCGCCGACGAGGCATGTTCTCGACGGCTACAGTAACCTCTGTCCCCATCTGAAAGCTCTCCAGTTCGTCGTAGAGCCACCGGGCATAGGACCGACCCACAAGCCATGACAAAGGCAATCCCACCCAGAAATCTCTCTTGTTGCTGGCCCCCATCACGCGCAGCGAGATGCGCAGCCAGCCCAGAGGAGGATGGGTCACGACCACCCTGGCACCAAGAGCCTCGGCCAATTCTACAGTTCTTGTCAAACGGCAGAGAGGGTCCTGTTCCCAACCAGGTACCCCTATGAGGTGAAAGGGGCAGTGCAGGCTCACAATGGGCAGCCCATGCCTCTCCACCAGATGCCTCAAGTAGTCGGCCTGGCGCGTGTCCCAACGCCCATCCACCAGCACCTCTATCCCATCGAAACCCGCCCCTCTGGCCAGGCCGAAAACACGCTCCAAACCATAGGTGTAGAGAGAGCCCGTTGAAAGAGCCAGCATCCTTGTCTCCAGTCTCACTATAATCTATCCCACGCCAAAAAGTCAACGCTCATCTGTCCGGCGATGACCGCAGCCAAGTCAGCCAGAGACCGTTGGGTATAGGCGCGCTGCCTGTCTCGCTTCCTGCGCACCGGCCTCTCCAGAGGCGGCATGAGGCCAAAGTTGGGCTTCATGGGCTGAAAGCTACCGGGCTCGGCCGAGGTCACGTAGCGACAGAGCGCGCCCAGCATGGTTGTAGATGGGAAAACAATCAGAGGCTTGCCAGCTATTAGTCGCGCGGCGTTGAGGCCAGCCACCAGACCGCTGGCCGTCGAACCCACGTAACCCTCCGTGCCCGTGATCTGCCCGCCGAAAAAGAGGTCGTCGCGACCCTTGAACTGCATGCTGGGCCGCAGCAGCACGGGCGAGTTTATGAAAGTGTTGCGGTGCATCTGGCCGAAGCGCACGAACTGGGCTCGCTCCAGGCCTGGAATGAGGCGGAAGACCCGTTCCTGCTCCCCCCAACGCAGGTTGGTCTGGAAGCCGACCATGTTGTAAAGGGTGCCGGCCAGATCGTCCTGTCGCAGTTGCACCACGGCGTGGGGTCGCTTGCCGGTGCGGGGGTCAACCAGGCCCACCGGCTTTAGAGGGCCATAGGCCAGGGCTTCCCGCCCCCGCCGGGCGATGACCTCCACCGGCAGGCAGGCCTCGAAGAACTTCTCGTCTTCCTGCTCGAACTGGCGCAGGGGGATAGTCTCGGCGGCCAGCAGTTCGTCCACGAAGCGGTCGTAATCCGCCCTGGTCATAGGGCAGTTGATGTAGTCCCCCTCAGAGGCCGAAAGCGGCTCCGTCCCAACACTGCCCTCGCTGTCTCGTTCGCTGTCCCGGCCGTAGCGGGAGGCACGGAAGGCCCGGCCAAGATCTATGGATTCATAGCTCACAATGGGAGCCATGGCGTCGTAGAAATAGAGATGCTCCTGGCCGGTCAGGGCAGCGATTTCGGCTGCCAGGGTGTGGGAGGTGAGGGGACCGGTGGCGATAATCGTCGGCGTTCCTTGAGGAATGGATTTCACCTCCTCCCGCCGCAGATAGATGCGCCGGTGGTCAGCGATGCGCTGGGTGACCAGCCGGGCGAAGGCCTGGCGGTCCACAGCCAAAGCCCCGCCAGCAGGCACGGCCGTGGCGTCGGCGCAGGCCATGACCAGGGAGCCCAGTCGTCTCAGTTCCTCTTTTAGCAGCCCCGGCGCCCTGTCTACCAGGTTGGAACCCAGCGAATTGCTGCACACCAGTTCAGCCAGATCCCCTGTGCGATGGGCTGGTGTCAACCTGTCCGGTCGCATCTCGTAGAGGGTCACCTGGGTGCCCCGTTGCGCGGCCTGGCAGGCCGCCTCCGAACCGGCCAGCCCCCCGCCGATGACCACAAGTTTCGCCACTCCCTAACCTCCTGCCCCATGACAGCATCCCCTGCAAATAGTACCACGAAGCGCAGCGGACGTCAAGGGACTTCTTTTAACAAAAAGTCAATTTTGTGGTATACTATGACCCTGATTCTTTCAGCGAAAGTGCTAGAGGTCTTCGGTATAGCCCTATCGCTATACGAAGGTATTGGCAATCAGAACAGCAGAGCCAATGAGTTGAGCAACCAGTAAGCAGCACCAAGGAGAGGTATCCGATGCACGCCGTTGACATCATCACTAAAAAACGCGACGGCAGAGAACTGTCCACCGCAGAGATTGATTTCTTCATCCAAGGCTTCGTCCGGGATGAGATTCCCGACTACCAGGCCGCAGCCTGGCTGATGGCCGTCTACCTACAGGGCATGAGCCGGCAGGAGACCATTGACCTGACCATGGCCATGGCCCGCTCCGGCCAGATGTTGGACCTGAAGGAGATCGCCCCCCTGGTGGTGGACAAACACTCCACCGGCGGGGTAGGCGACAAGACCACCCTGGCCGTGGCTCCCCTGGTGGCCTCCACAGGCCTGCCAGTGGGCAAGATGACCGGCCGGGGCCTGGGCCACAGCGGCGGGACGGTGGACAAGCTAGAATCCATCCCCGGCTTCAACGCCAGCCTCAACACGACGGTATTCCTCGACACCCTAGCCCAACACGGCATCGCCGTCACCGGACAGACCCCCGACCTGGCCCCGGCCGACGGCAGACTGTACGCCCTGCGGGACGTGACGGCCACCGTCAGTTGCCTGCCCCTTATCGCCTCATCCATCATGAGCAAGAAGATCGCCTCCGGGGCCACCGCCATCGTCCTGGACGTGAAAGTGGGCCGTGGCGCGTTCATGAAAACGAAAGCGGAAGCCACCGCCCTGGCCCGCCTTATGGTGGAAATCGGCCAGGGAGTAGGCCGCCAGGTCAGGGCTGTCCTCTCCGACATGAACCAGCCCCTGGGACAGGCGGTGGGCAATGCCCTGGAACTCAAAGAGGCTCTGGACAGCCTGCACGGCCACGGACCCCACGAATTCCTGGAACATTGCCTGAATGTGGCCGGGCAGATGCTGATCCTGGGGAACAAAGCGCAAGACGCTGAGAAAGCACGAGCCATCCTGCTGGAAGCCCTGCACTCCGGCCAGGCCCTGGCCAAATTCAAGGAATGGATCGCAGCTCAGGGCGGGGATTTGGCTGCCGTGGACGACCCCTCGCGCCTGCCCCAGGCAGCCATCGTCCAGGATGTCCCCGCCCCCCGCGCTGGCTACGTGGCCGGCATTGACGCCAGGGAAGTGGGTCTAACGGCCATGCTTCTGGGTGCTGGCCGGGCCAAGAAGGGCGACCCCATTGACCACGCCGTGGGGGTGGTTCTGCAAGCCAAAATCGGTGATGATGTCAAGCGCGGTGAACCCCTGCTGACCATCCACGCCAACGATGGCGACAGGTTAGCCCAGGCCCGAGAGAGGCTGCTGGCCGCCTACACCTGGAGCGAGAAACCCGTCCAGGCCCCGCCGCTGCTCTACGAGATCATCCGGGGCGATGAGCCGTGACCGTTCCGAACGCCACAAAAAAGCGGGGGGCGCGCTGCCCCCCTAGTCGTCCTCATCATCGAAAGATGTGCCAAAGTCCTCCCCCACCAGGCCCATAGCCTGGGCCTCGGTCAGAGAGAGGCCCCCAAAGTCGCGGGCGACTTCCTCTGCAACGGCCTCCCAACTGTCAGTGGCAGCCTGAGCCCCCGCCCTTGGCCTTACAGTCTCCCCAGCTCCTTCGGCTTCTAGCTCCAGGATTTCAGGCTCGCCCTTCTCAACCTCGTCCATAGGCTTCCCACCTGGTAGCAACTGCTGCAAATCACTAACTACCTGCTTGGCGTAGAACCAGACCTGCCCCACTTTCACCTCCTGGCCAAAGACAATGACCAGGGAAAAGTCTTCCGGGAGGTTGTAGACGCAGACATTGTAGTCATCACCCTCGTGATAGCTAACTCTGCAAATTGGCCAGCCGCCCAACAGGCTGGCTACCTCAGCAGCAACGACCGCGTTGCCCGTCACCAAAGCGTTGCAAAGACTGGTCATATTCAAGTCTCGTTCGACGCTCTGGAGGCTGATGATCTTGCCCATAGAATCAATGAGAGCAACGCTATGAGCCCTGACGCTGGCCCGCAGCGAGGAGAGATGGCGCTCTATGGCCTTGAGCTGCTCCTCTAAGAAAGCAGCGGCTTTTGGGGTCTCTTCTGTTTCCTCGAAGGCATCTATTACACACTGTCTGAACTCGTGGACGGAGAAGGGCTTGGCTAAGTAGCGATAGATTCCAAAACGTTCAGCCTTGGCCCTTGTCTCTTGAGAGTCGAAAGCGGTCATGGCCACCGTGATGATCGAAGGATTGATGGCCTTGAGAGCTTCGAGCAATTGCAGGCCGTCCACCTCTGGCATCATCAGGTCAGTGATAACGAGATCAAAGAGACGCTTACTGACCTTTGCCAGAGCTTCATCCGTTCCCCCAGCCGTTACTACATCGTACTCCTCGCCCAGGGTTCGCAGACTCTCCCGCAAGAGAGTGGCCAGTTTCGCATCATCGTCCACGATTAAGATCCGCTTGCGATCTGGGTTCATAATCCTCATACCTGTTTGACTGGAGGGTGGCTGAGGAACTTCCCTGCACCCCGGCGGTTAGTCAGCTTCAGGCGAAGGGGCGACGAGCATATAACCCACCCCCCGCACGTTCAAGATATATTGAGGGTTAGAAGGGTCTGATTCCAGCTTTTGGCGCAAATGTCTGATGTGCGTTTTCATAATCGTCCGCGCCTCTTGCTCCTGGCAATCGTAACCCTGAACTTCCTTCACCAGGGTAGCGCAACTGACCACACGTCCGGCCTCCTGCGCCAGGTGAGTCAGTGTCCCAAATTCGACGGGTGTCAGGTTCAGAGGCCTGCCATCCAAAGTAGCCATGTGCTTCTGAAGATCAATGACCAACTGGCCGACTTTCAAAGGCGGACCCTCTGGCCCGCCAGGGGCAGCCTCTCTGGGCGCCCCTGGCTCCTTGGCAACCCCCATTGAAAGACCCTCGGCGGTCAATTCACGCACACCAGCCTCTATCTGAGCCAACAGGTCTTTCCTTCTGATTTCACGCCACCGCTTCTCCAGGCCCTCCTTGACACTCTGCTTGATGTCCTCCGGGCCACTGGGTTTAAGGAGATAGTCGTGGGCACCGTATCTGAGAGCCTTGAGAGCCGATTCCAAAGTGGCATAACCGGTCAAAATAATCAGCACCGTCGCCGGCCACCGCTGCTTGATCTCCCCCATGAGCGCCAGGCCTTCCATGCCTTCCATCTTCAGATCCACCATCACCAGGTCAATAGCCGTGTCCACCATCACCTGTAGGGCTTCCTGGCCGCTACTCGCTGTGAAGACCTGATAGCCTTCCCGAGACAGCACTTCTTTGAGGGTCACCCGCACAGGCTGCTCATCATCAACCACTAGGACTCTGGCTGTGTAATCCATCTTCATCACCTCACCATCTACCAACCGCCCTCTACAGGAAGCCTGATAATGAAAGTCGCCCCCTCACCCACTTTGCTTTCCACTTGAATCTGGCCTCCATGTCGCTCAACGATGCCGTAGCTTACAGAGAGCCCCAGGCCCATTCCTTTGGACTTGGTAGTGTAAAAGGGATCAAAGATGTTATTGATGTGTTCCGCAGGGATGCCCACCCCCGTGTCAGCAAACTCGATTTCCACGAAACCAGCATCCGCGGAGGCTTTCCTACGAACGCCGCGCTCTGATATGCACCGGGTAGCCATCGCCAAACGCCCTCCCTGCGGCATGGCCTCAAGAGCGTTGATGATAATATTGAGGAAAACCTGTTTCAAATGGTCGCCACTAGCTACGATGAGGGGCAGATCAGGGGCCAACTCCAAACCCACCTCGATACCCCCTTGCTGAAGCCGCTTTCTGACCAAAGCCACCACATCCTCCAGGAGGGCATTGACATCTGTCGGGATGCGGCCCTCATTGGAAGGACGGTAGAAATCCACCATCCGCCCCACTATGCGCGCCACGCGGCCCAATTCCTCACGAGCGATGTCTAGATACTGTCTGTTGGGATCATCAGGGTCAGTCTGGCCAGCCACCAGGTAGACACAACTCTGCAACGCCTGAAGGGGATTGTTGAGCTCGTGAGCGATGGAAGCCGCCAGTTTCCCTGTAGCCGACAGTTTCTCACTCTGGATAAGCTGAGCCTGGGAGCGAGCTAGTTCATCAGCGAAATCTTTGACCTCAGCATAGAGCCTGGCGTTCTCAATAGCGATGGCTACCGAGGCCGCTATAGAGCTGAGAAGGGTCAAATCGTCCTCGGTGAACCTGCCCCCCCATTTGTTGATGACTTCTATGGCCCCAATAGTCCTCTCCCGCAGGACCAAAGGCACACAAAGGACACTCCTGGCCTCTACGCCGAGGAGTTGCGCAGTGGTAGAGGGCAACTGGCCTTCCTGCCGGGTATCAGGCAGCAGGAGCGACTTGCCTTCCTGCACCACCCAGCCAGCCACCTCCTGACCCAACGGCAGCGTCATTTCTCCTCGCACTGATTTTTCGCCACAGAGTGTCATCCTGGAAACCAACTCACCCTCAGCCTCGTCGAGGAGCAGCAGTGAACCAGCTTCCATCCGCAAAGTCTCGTTGATGCCTTGCATGGCTAAAGTGAGCACTTGATCCAGATCAAGAGTGGAAACCATGGCCGTCGCTACTCTGTTCAGAGCCGCCAACTCATCCGCTCGCTTGGCTTCGCCATAGAGCCTGGCGTTCTCGATAGCAATAGCCGCTTGATTGGCCAGCATGACCAGGAGCCGTTCATCATCCTGGGTGAAGGCCTCGGCTTCACCGCTGTCTACGCTCAGAGTGCCGATCACCGTCTCCCCCAAGATCATAGGAACTACCACGAGGGACTTGACATCCGTGCCACTGTCCACGAAACGAGGGTCTGCCCTCGTATCGGACACATAGATGGCTTCCTTCTCCACCACCGCACGCCCGGCCACTCCCTCGCCCACGCGCATTTTAGCCGAACTGCCCGCCCCCTGACCATGATGGGATACGGCCTTGGGCACCAGCACCTTATTCGTCTCATCCAGGAAATGAATAACCGCCTTGTGAGCTACAGGGATAGTCTCCAGAGCTGCATCCACGATCAGACCCAGCACCTTGTCAAGGTTAAGGGTTGTAACCAAACTCTGTCCCACAGTGAAAAGGGCCTGAACCTCATCCAGACGCCTCTCCAACTCTCCGAAGAGGCGCGCGTTCTCAATGGCCGCCGCCAGTTGGCCCGCCACCTGGCACAGAATCCCCACATCGCGGTCAGAATAGGCGTTCAGCCGCCGGCTGCTAAGGGTGAGCACGCCCAGGCCCCTGGTTTTGAAAACCAGGGGCACCGAGATGTCTGAAAGCAAACCAGCGGCCAAAGCCTTCTCGTCAGGGGTGAAACTTTGCTCTTCCCTCAGATCCCGCCGCAACAAGGCATTTTCTTCCACCACAGTGTAACCTTGAGCGGAATCGGCTAGAGGCAAATGGGCTCCCACCGTTAATCCATCCTCAGCCTCTCCCGACAAAACCTGGACAGTCAGATTCTCCCCCGAGGCATCAAGAAGGGCCAGACTCGCCCGGTCAAATTCAACAATTGCTTTCAGTTCGGTAAAAAAAGTCCGATAGACATCATGGATGTCCAGGCTGGAGCTGATGGCGCTGGTAATACGATTGACGGCCGCGATCTGGGCCGCCCGCAACTCACTCTCCTGATACAAGCGCGCCATCTCCCGTTCCATCTCGCTCATGCGTAACAGAGCCTTGACTCTGGCCACCAACTCCTCTCTACGGAAAGGCTTGGGGACATAGTCATCTGCTCCCGCCTCCAAACCGGTAACCCGCTCCTCCACACTACCCAGAGCGGTGACCATGATGACGGGAATGTGCTTCAGCCGGGCGTCACCCTTTATGGAACGGCAGACATCGTAGCCGCTTAGCCCCGGCATCAGGATGTCCAGCAGAACGAGATCAACCGGGCCTGGGCAGATTTGGCCATCACGAAGGATTTGAAGAGCCTCCTCACCCGAAGAAGCTACGAGCGTCGAAAACTCTTCCGATGCCAGGAGATGCTGGAACATCTCAGCCAAGTGAGTATCATCCTCGACGATCAACACTCTGACCTTGCCCTCTGAAACCTCATTTTTCACGAACATCCCTCACCAGACATCCTGACTCGGGTTGGTCAATTTACTTCTCACACCCGTAATTATACCAGAGGAAGGAAGGGACGTCAATAGCCTCATTATCCTATAGAGTATCACCAGTCAACCGCCTCCCTCTCCTGCACGATGCGTTTGTAGATGGCTGAGGTTCTGGCGGCGATGTGAGTCCAATTGTATTCTTCTATCACCTTCCGCCGCGCGCTGGCCACCCTGGTCCGAGTCCACTGCGGGTGCTCCAGAGTGTGGAGGATACCCCAGGTCAAGGAGCCGACGTCATTGGGATAAACGGTGATGCCTGTTTCGGCGTGCTGGACGACTTCTTTCAGTCCACTCACCTCCGAGACGACAACTGGAGCTCCAGCAGCCATAGCCTCCAGAGCCACAATACCAAAAGGCTCGTACAGACTGGGGAAGACGGCGCAATCAGCCACTTTGAAAAGGCGGTCCCGTTCCTCATCGGGAATGAAACCAGTGAAGAGGGCCTTATGGGCTATCCCCAGTTCCCAGGCCCGGTGCTGCAGTTGAGCCAACATGTCGCCGGTGCCAGCCACGACGAACTTGGCATGAGGGTAGGCTTCTAGGACACGAGGCGCTGCTTCCACCAGAATGTGCACGCCCTTCTCGTAGACCACCCGTCCTACGTAGAAGATGATCTTTTCCCCAGGCAAAGCATAGCGATTACGAAAGTGGGTCAAATCAACGTCGTTCCACACGTCGAAGCGGCTGATGTCCACCCCATTGGGAACCACATCCACTTTGTCAGGTGGGACGTGGAAGAACTCCTTCACCTCATAAGCCATGTATTCGCTACAGCAGATCACCCGCCAGGATTCATAAGTCAGCCACCATTCGGCATTGTTGATAGCCCGCTGTACATCGCTTGTCAGGGCGCCCCGGCTCCGGCCCCGCTCGGTGGCGTGGATCGTGCTCAGGAGAGGACTCTTGAAATTGCGCTTCAGGGCACAGGCAGCAAATGCCACCAGCCAGTCGTGGGCATGGATGACATCAAAGCCCCCCAATTCCTCCCAGAGGTGCTCACACTTGTCCTCCAGTTTCAGGTTGGTCTGCCAGGCGCCAGTGTAGAAATCGTGCATCTTCACGGCCGGTGGATTGACGCGATAGACGATAACCCCATCGAGGTGCTCCTCAACTTTCCCATTGGTCCAACGAGGGGTGACGAGGTACACTTCCACCCCCTGGGCTCTCAGGGCTGGCACCAACTCGGTCACGTGCTTGCCCAGCCCACCGACGACGTGAGGTGGATATTCCCAGGACAACATCAAAATGCGCACGGCTATAACCTCCAAATGAAAGCATCATCGGGTTCAATTGACAGGGCGGTAGGGGTCCCCAGCTTCAACCCTGTGAACGTAGATGACAGGGTCCAGACGGTCACCTCGGGCGTCGAAGGCAATGGGGCCAGTGAGACCTTCAAAGTGTATCGCCGCCAGTTGGGCTGTCACCGCCGCCCGGCTGGGTTTGCCTTCAGCGACGATGGCCCTGGAGATAGCCTCCAGGAGGAGGCCCGTGGCGTCATAAGCCAGGATGGCCTGGGGCCCTGGCGGTCGCCCAGCCAGGGCCTCGTAGCCAACCACGAACTCGTCGGTTCCACCGATTTCCTCCAGCGCCGGGGCGCCGGTCACATAGAGTGCCCCCTCGACAGCCGCCCCCCCTATCTGCATCAATTTGGGGCTGCCCCAATCGCCACCGCCCATAAAAGGCACATCCACACCCCTCTGCCGGGCCTGGACAACCAGGCCTGCTCCTTCTACGGCGTCACCTGTGAAAAAGACTAGGTCCGGCTTTTGAACCGCAAGCTGAGCCGACCAATCCACCTGATCGGCAGCCACATCTGATACAACAGTGGCCCCCAGACTGGCCGCCGTTAAGGCAAAGGCTTCGGCCAAGTCCTCCTGGCCACGCAGGATGACCAGCCGCTCTGCTCCCAACTCAGTCACAGCATAGCGGGCCGCCTCCTGCCCTAGGCGATCGTTGCGGGCGCAGAGACGATAGGCGTTCAGATAACCGCCATCGGTCACGGCGTTCGCCGCCGCAGCAGAGGTGACCAGAGCCAACCCGGCCCGCCGGTACTCCTCCAAGGCAGCCAGAGTCGTCGCACTGGAGAAATGCCCGACGACCCCCACGACGTCCGGGTCTACAGCCATCTCCCGGGACCGCTGGGCAGCTACGGCGGGTTCGTTGTCATCATTCAGGGCCACCAACTCGACCATGTAGCCCGCTACCCCGCCTGAAGCGTTGCGCTCCCGGATGGCCAGCTTGGCGGCATAGAGCACCTCATAGCCCAAAGGCCGATAGAGCCCTTCGAAGGGTGCCACCAGGCCAACCTTGACGATGGGTTTTGTGCTGCCAGGTACGCTACAGCCCCCAACGACTAACAACAGGAGAATATACAGCCATCCCGTTAGGATTCTCTTCCTCAGAAACAATTGTTCCCTCGTCAATGAACACAAGAACCTCGTCAAGCGCCCTTGTATCTTACTACATGCCCATAATCCTGTCAAGACAGGGCCTGCACAGCAGGCTTCGTCGTGAGCGCTCCGCTGAACGGTCGGGGGGTGCAGGAGGGTCCCCCCAAGCTCCTTAGGCTTCGCAAGCCCAGAGACAACTGGCCATAAAAGCGAAAGGCCACCTCGCACCTTCTGCACGGGTGGCCTTCTTCAGATCTGGTTTGGCAATGTCTTTCAACTCGCTTCTGCTGGCGCTGTGGCCTGTGGAGAAGCGGTGCCCTCTTCACCTTGGCTCAGAGAAGCCTGCACTGCGTCGGCGTACCTATCAACCACTTCTTTGGCCTTGTCCAGGCCTTTGACAGTGCCTGTGCGTCCCTTCTCCACAACCTGGCTGACCCTGGGCTTGCTTTCCTCAATCCTCTTCCGGATCTCGTCTTGTAAGGCGCGGAGCCGAGTTCGGATCTCGGCACGAAGCTCCTTCCCAGAGCGAGGGGCGAGAATCAACCCCAGGATAACGCCGATGGTCAGAGCCATCATTCCGAGGACGACGGCAAAGAACACCGCCACATACAACCTCACTATTCTCATATTCAATCTGACCCTCCTCTAGCTGCTTTCAGGCAAACAGCGCCTCAAGTTCGGGCGCTTCGATGGTCTCCACTTCGATCAAGCGCCTGGCGATGGCCTCCAGCTTGTCCTTATAGGTAGTCAACACCTCTTTGGCCCTGTTGTGAGCCTCCTCGATGAAGCTCCGTACTTCACCGTCAATTTCCTGGGCCACCGCCTCGCTATAGTCTCGCTGTTCGCCAATCTCACGCCCCAGAAATACCAACTCCTCCTTCTGTCCAAAAGTCATAGGACCTAGCTTCTCGCTCATCCCATACTCAGTCACCATCTTGCGGGCGATCCGGGTGGCCCGTTCCAGATCGTTGGCCGCCCCCGTGGTCACATCCCCAAAGATCATCTCTTCAGCCGCCCGACCACCCAGCAGCCCGGCCAGTTCGTCTTTGAATTTGGCACGGTGCTGTAAATAGCGATCGTCCTCTGGTAGGGGCATGGTGTACCCCAGGGCCATCCCGCGTGAGATGATGCTCACCTTGTGTACCGGATCGCAACGAGGTAGGGCCCTCATCACCAAGGCATGACCAGCCTCATGGTAAGCAATGATCTCCTTCTCCTCATCGCTAATCAGGCGGCTCTTGCGCTCTGGTCCGGCTAACACCCGCTCGATGGCCTCTTGAAACTCCTCCATGCCGATGGCTTTTTTGCCGCGCCGCGCGGCAAGAAGAGCAGCCTCATTCACCAAATTCTCAATATCGGCCCCTACGAAACCTGGCGTTTGCTTGGCCAGGGCTATCAGAGCAACGTCGTTGGCCAGCGGCTTCCCTCGCACGTGCACTTCCAGGATGGCCTGGCGCCCATTCATGTCCGGCCGATCCAGCACCACCCGGCGGTCGAAACGGCCCGGCCGCAGAAGAGCGGGGTCCAAAATATCAGGGCGATTGGTAGCAGCCAGAATGATCACATTGGTGTCCGTCTCAAAGCCGTCCATTTCCACCAGGATCTGGTTAAGGGTCTGCTCCCGCTCGTCGTGACTGCCCCCCAGGCCCGCCCCACGGTGGCGGCCCACGGCATCAATCTCATCCACGAAGACTATACAAGGGCTATTGCGCTTGGCCTGATCGAATAGATCGCGCACGCGACTGGCCCCCACTCCCACAAACATTTCCACGAACTCGGAACCGGAGATGCTGAAGAAGGGCACACCAGCTTCACCGCTGACGGCCTTGGCCATCAGGGTCTTGCCTGTGCCCGGTGCTCCCACCAGCAACACCCCTTTGGGGATACGAGCGCCCAAAGAGATGAACTTCTCTGGCTCCTTAAGGAACTCGACCACCTCCTGGAGTTCCTCTTTGGCTTCCTCCACCCCAGCCACGTCCTCGAAGGTGACCGTGGGCTTGTCGCCGGTGAACATCCGCGCCCGACTCTTGCCAAAGGAGAGAGCCTGGCTGTTACCGCTTTGGGCCTGTCGTATCAGAAAGTAGAACAAAGCCCCCACAATCAGCACAGGCAAGACACTCCCCAGAATGGTCAGCCAACTGCCCCAATTGCTGGGTGGCTCATACTCTATGTTGACAGCAGCCAGTTTATCATCTTTCACTCCCAGGTCTTTCAATATTTCAGTTACACCGACACCGCTTTCTTTATAGGAAACGGATGTCTCTCTTTTGTCTTTGTATTCAATTTTCAGCGAGTCGTCACCCGTGACGGTGATGCGCTCGACTTGTCCAGCATTGATCTCCTCAGCCAACTTGCTGATAGCAATGTCCTCAGACTTTTTCGACTGAGGGGAGATGCTGAAGATCAACGCTGCCACCGCCACCAGAATGAGTAAATATACAAATCCGGTCCTAAACCATCCTGAACCCATTTTCAGCCTCCATTAAGCCTCTACCTCTCCCCCAAACCACCATCAGCCTCTAAATGTATTATACCAGAAATCATCGAATTGTGCTAGTAATGAGCAATCAGCGACAGCACAAACTCCCCGGACTGCTGCCGGGGGTTGTTCCCATCCTTCCACAGAGACTGCCATCTGGTCAGAAGTCATTACTTGAGTCGCTGCGCGTGATCGGGTCCTGATGTTATCATAGCACACTTCTGTTAGCGTAACATTAGAGGAACGTTAGAGTTTCGTTTGAAATTCGCCGCACCTATTGGGTGACTTGTATCTGCCCCACCAGGATGCTGTCATGTTCTACCTGGGCCCTACCGGGCTTGACCACCGGCAGACGCTTCATAGTGCGCTGGGAATACATGCCCACCTTGAGCCAGTAGGTGCCTGGCGAGGCCTTCACCGGGATGGCCAACTCATAAGGGTCATCTACCACCTCGCCTGGAGTCCAAGAAGTGGTAGGCTTTGCTCCTCCCAGGGGCTGGGTGTCCTGCTGGCTGACGAGCTGTCCATCGGCCTGAGTAAGATGGACAAAGACAGTGTAGTCTTCGGTCATTTCCCGCAAAGCCTGCCAGTGCAGGGTCAACTGTACCGTCTCCCCTGGCCTGAATTCAACCCTGGCCAGGTCACAGGAAACCAACAGGACCTTGTCAGCCAGATTCGCCTCCAGCGGCAGCCGTGAACCGCTGCTGAGGGTCAAAACTACAATGGTCCCTCTGGAAACCACCGAATTGGCCGGCGGGTCCTGAGTCAGGATGGTGCCAACCGGCATCAGGCTCCACTCTTCCCGCTTCTCAACAGCGAAACCCATGTTCACCAACTGAGGCTCCACGACCTCGATGGCCTGGCTGACCAGGGCAGGCACCACCAGCAAATCCTGTCCCTGGCTGATGACGACCTCTACCACAGCGCCCCGTTTGGCCGGTTGCCCCCCTGTCGGGACCTGACTGATGACAGCCAGGGCCGGGATGGTCTCATCATGCTGCTCGCCGATGACGATGAATTGAAGCCCCATGGCCTCAATCAACTTCCGGGCCGCTTCCTGATCCATGCCTACCACGTCTGGCACGAGCACCTCATCGCCGGCCAGGGTGACCGCTGGAGGAGGAGCGGTCGGAGGCGGCAAGCGCGCATAGCGGTTGTAGACCAGGGTCCATAGGGGAGCCAGGCCCAACACTGAAACGAGGGCCACCGCTCCCAACACCATGGCCACCCAATCCCAGCCCCTTTCCTCCTCCCACTCTGCCTCTTCCTCGTAATACCCAACTCGCTCCTCAAAAGCTGGAGCCAACTCAATGGGCTGAGGTTCCTGTCTGACGACCACTGGCTGCTGAACGGTCGTCATGGCCTCACCGGCACGATGATAGTTGATCAGGATCTGGGCCAGTTGTGACGCCGTGCGATAACGAGCCGAGGGTTCCTTGGCCAACACCTTGTGCACGATGCGGGCCAACCCTGGGGGAACGCGGGGGTTCAGCTCATTGATGGGTGTTGGTTCCTCACGCAAATGCTTGAAGGCTATAGCGATGCCGCTTTCACCCTCGAAGAGCAGGCGTCCAGTGAGCATCTCGTACATCACTACGCCGATGGAGTAGACGTCTGAAGGTGGTCCCAGGCGTTCACCAGCCGCCTGTTCCGGCGACAGGTAGTCGGGCGTGCCCCAGACATCCCCTCCCTCAACCACGGGGGCGGAGGTCAAGGCTCGGGCGATGCCAAAATCGGTTACTTTCACCCGTCCGTCAGGGACGACCAGGATGTTTTGCGGCTTGACGTCGCAGTGGATGAGACCAGCCTTGTGAGCTGCGCCGACGGCGGCGCACACCCGTATGGCAATGGTCAGAGCACGTTCGATAGGGAAAGGAGCGCTTTCGAGGATCAGCTCCTTGAGATTGCGGCCCTCGACGTACTCCATGACGATGTAATGACGGTTGCCATCCTGGCCGATATCGTAGACACTGACAATGTTAGGATGGTCCAGGTTGGCCGCCGCCTGGGCTTCGCGGTAGAAACGCGCCAGGAAAGCCTTGTCGTCCGCGCGTCTCTCATGCAGCACCTTGACAGCCACCGTACGCCCCAGCATAATGTCCTGAGCTCGGTAGACTGTAGCCATGCCACCCTGGCCAATGATGGCCAGTAGCCGGTATCGGTTGTTGAATAAGAGACTCTCAGCCACCTTTGCCTACGCCCTCCGTATGGGGTCCTACTCTACTATACCACTCTATCGCCAAAAAGACAAGAGCTGCCGCAGCGAATGAATACTGTGTCGGTTTGAGGCGAAGCTTCGCTGCACAGTTACCAGCTATCTATCTTTCCGTGACCAATCGTAAGGTATCTCGTCTGTGTGAGCCGGCAGGCGGTATTCGTCGGGATCGTCGTAGCGATACAACTCGGTGGGCACGTTGACCATCAGGGTCATCCCCTGGCCGATACCTTTGAACCCGTGCATCACACCAGGCGGGATCTTGAGCAGAATGGGATTCTGCTGGCCCATGAAGAACTCGTTGACCTCGCCGTAGGTAGGCGAATCGGGGCGGCTATCGTAAAGGGCCACCTTGGCCATGCCATGGACGCAGATGAAATGGTCAGTCTGAACCTTGTGGTAGTGCCAGGCCTTGACCACCCCCGGATAGGCGGCCGTAACGTAGACCTGGCCAAACTGCTCGAATTCCTCCCAGTCACTACGCAACATTTCCATTAAATACCCGCGCTCGTCGGGAATGACCCGCAGTTTCCTGACTCGAACGCCTTCGATCATGGTCGGTTTTGATGACTCCCTTCTTTGCTGGATTCATGAAAAAGCAGGCCTGCATGACAGCGTCAGGCAGGTGACAAACGCTCTTCCCCCCCCCTGCCAGTCAGATAATAGATGGCAAAGGCCATGAACAGGACGAGCAGGATCAGATAGGCACCCAGCACCAGGACCCCCAGGCCGCTAATGGCCAGGCTGACTTCATCGGCGTCGGAAGCCATTGCCTCCAGAGAAACGGCCGCTATGCCTATGGCTCCCGCATTCCAGAGGACGTGGAGGCCGACGCTGGCGGCATAAGTGCCCAGGATATACCAAGGGCGGCGCGTCCTCAGCAGATGGTACCAACCCAGACCCATCAGCCCGCTGCCCAGGCAGTGCATCAGGGTGGAACCCACCCGCAGCAGCACCACCGTGCTCCAACTCTCCAAAGCGATGGCGGCGTTGAAGAGCCCTTCCGCTATAGCAAACCCAGCTCCTCCAGCCACGCCCCAAAGAAAAGCCTGTCCCGCCCCCGGCCGGCGATAGCTCATTAGAGCCACCCCCAGGGATTTGAACAACTCTTCACCCAAAGGCGCTACCACCACGAACATGAGAACCAAACCAATGGCGATGGGCGGGGAGAGCAGCACTTGAGAGAGATTCACCGGGTCCGCTATCCACGAGGGGTCTCGCAGGTTGGCCGTCAATTCCTGAAGCCAAGCCATCCCATTGGGCATCAGGGCCACAATAAACAGGGTGAACAGGCCGAAGATAGCTTCCAAGTTGAAAGCCAGGAAAGTGGCCAGGAATGCACCACTGCCCGTCTGGAGGACCACCTCCCGCCAGTGGACTGAGACCGCAGCCGAGGTCAGCCGCCGACCAACGAAGACCGTCACTATCAGAGGGGGTAGCGCGGCACCCAGAACGTGGAAAGGAGGGAAGATCAGAGGAGTGAAAAAGTCAGTGGTCAGGATGATCTGGCCGACGACCAGGGCCAACACGAAGAGGACCAGCAACAGCCCCATTAGCCGGGGACGGAAAGGGCGTGAGGGATGACCCAGCAGCGATCTGAGCCCCTGCCAGCCCAGGGGCAAGCCAAGACCCAGACCCAGGACGATGAAAGCCGTCCCCATGATAGAGATCTGCAAGGGATCGGTCTCCCCCCTCTCGAATATCAAGGGGAGCACAAGATATAGCACTCCACCCAGCAGACCCAGCAGGGCGATACTCAGACCGACCACAGCGACACAAGCTTTAGCAGCTTTCAGCAAAAGACTACTCCTGCACTACCACAAGCCGAAATTCCATCCACCTCGCCGCCCGCCCCCTAGGCGCATCTTGGGCGGTCCCTTGACACCGATCTGCTTCCACAAGGCCCGCAGCGGCGCGGAGGGGTCTTCCATCTGCGAGTAGCGTTCGTCGTACTGGTAGAGATTCAAGGCCCGCTCAATTTCCTGGAACTTGACTCCGACGGTGCCACCCGATACCCCATAAGCCTCGCCAATCCCGGCCTGGGAACCCTCGTAGAACCCGAAGAGTACCATAGCGTACTCAACTGCCGCGGCGTACACCCCTGGCTTGCGATAAGACGGTTTGGCCTTTTTCTTGAAGTCACGCCACAGACGTAAGGCGCTGGTCAACTCCCACAAACCAAAGCCGACCTCCTGCATGTACGGCACAAAGAGCGATTCCACATCGTCAAGTTGCTCCGTCTCCCATCGCTCCACCTGAAGATTACCAGCTAGCAAATTGTAGGGCAACCAGTAGCCTGATTGCTCGTCCATCTCCTCTATCTTCTCGCGGACCTGACGGAGGGTAACGAGGGCGTCGGCTGGGGCAGGGTTGATGTCCTGTACCCGCCACTTGCGCCGGTATTGGCGCAGGGCCATGGTGAAAAAGGCATCAGGCTGAAAGACCTGACGCTGGAGTTCGTCCTGATCCCTGGCCCAGACAATTTCAACCCTTACCTCGCCGGTTTCCTGGTGCTGGCCCATGCGGGCTATGGCAAAGGCCCCACAACGCAAGTGCCCACCCAGCAGAAAGTACAGGGGGACATAGCCAAAGAGCCGGTAGGCCAGGTCCACGTTTCTACTAGGGACCAGCATAGCAGCCAGGTCACCGCCGTCCTCCTCCCCGAGCACCGCCTTTACAAAAGAAGGGACAACCTCATGCATTTCAAGGGCAAATTGGGGAAGGCTCATGATTTCAGCTCCATTTATCTCAGGTGGTTGGTAGCAGCCAGCGGCCGCTCACTCCATTGCTCCTATTATACCACAAGACCGTCCTTTGCCGAACTCTTCAGCGAGCGCTCACGATGAAACTTCTAGGCGGACAATTCCGAAGTCTCCACTCCGCCATTGAGAGAAGCCGTCATCATGTTATATTTCTGCTGTCCCTATCTGCAACGCTCCAGCAATCCGCGCAGGATAAGGACGGCTGCTTCTTTGTCCAGCGGCTCATTGTTGTTGCCGCACTTGGGGCTCTGGATGCAGGAGGGACAGCCGGACTCGCAGGGGCATTCGCTGATGGCCTCCAGCGTCGCCTTCCACAATTCGGTCAGAAGCTCAAACCCCTTCTCAGCGATCCCCACACCACCAGGGAAGGCATCGTAGATGAAAATCTGCGCCTGGCCGGTGTCGGGATGATTAGGTGTGGAAAGGCCACCGATGTCCAGACGGTCACACATGGCGAAGAGCGGCAAGATACCGATAGCCGCGTGCTCCACGGCGTGCAACCCACCGTGAAAGTCCAGCCGACGACGGACCACCCGCTGCGCCATTTCAGGGGGGACATCGAACCAGAGAGCCACCGTCTCTAAAGACTGGGCCGGTAGATCCAGGTACTCCACACCCAACGTCGCCTCGGTGAACTGCTGCACCCGCTTGTAACCGATTACCTGCTCGGTGACCCGTACCTGGCCCAGATAAGCGGTGGTAGCAGGCAACTGATGGTGCCTCAGCGAGCGGATGATGCTCACATCGTTGATCTCCCGGGGCAGAGTGTAGTAGTTGACCTCAACGGGGCGCAGGTAGGCCAAGCCCATCTCCCAATCCAAGTCAGTGACCAGGTAGGACTCCCCCTGGTGCAGGTAGACGGCCCCCGGATGCGCACGGGAGAATGCGGTCGTCAGCTCAATCTCCTCCAAGGCACGATACCCGTCAGCCCCGTTCAGAAGGCGGACGCTGCCGCCGCTGATAGAGCGGATGTTGACCTCCTCGGCGGGATAGCCAAAGCCCATGTAGTACCACCGATCGTTTCGGTACTCCAGGATGCCTTCCCGCTCCAGGCTGATCATGGCTTCCACGAAGCCGGGACCGAAGAGGGCCTCGTCATCTAGGCTGTTGGGACCTCTCTGGTTGGACAGCGGCATCTCGTGAGCGGCGCAGGGCAGGTGCTTCTCCAGAATGTGGACGTTGTCCGGGTTGATGAGGGCGTGTTCGTGGCTGCGGCCGAAGAGTTCCTGAGGATGACGCATGAAGAACTGATCGAGGGGGTTGTCGAGGCCGACGAGGACCGCCAGTGAATGGCGCACCCCGCGCCCTGCCCGCCCGGCCTGCTGCCAGGTGCTGGCGATGGTGCCCGGATAGCCCACCAATACCGTGGCATCCAGGCTGCCCACATCCACCCCCAGTTCCAGAGCATTGGTAGCCGTCACCCCCAGCAACTGCCCACTGAAAAGCTCCTGCTCGATCTCCCGCCGCTCCTGGGGGAGATAGCCAGCCCGATAGGATTTGATCAAGGAGACGAGAGGCGGCGCTTCCTTGACCAGGGCCTGGCGAGCATAGAGGAGGATCAGTTCAGCCACTCGCCGCGCCCTGGTGAAAGTGATGCTGCGTATCCCCTCCTTGACCATCTCCACGAAGATGCTGGTCGCTTCCGAGTTGGCGCTGCGGCGGGCGGTGCGAGTCAAGTCAACGAAAGGGGGATTCCAGAGTACAAAGTCCTTGCTGCCGGTGGGCGAGCCGTCATCCTCTACCACCATGACCGAGACCCCGGTCAGCCTCTCCACGTGTTCGCCCGGGTTGGCGATGGTGGCCGAGCAGCAGATGAACTGCGGGCTTGAGCCGTAATGCTGGCAGAGGCGGCGCAGGCGGCGGATGACACAGGACA
Organism: Anaerolineae bacterium; assembly: GCA_041862415.1. Lineage (GTDB taxonomy): Bacteria > Chloroflexota > Anaerolineae > E26-bin7 > E26-bin7 > E26-bin7. Next base: position 20,783 of record JBGVTF010000489.1, read on the forward strand.
CATGCGAGCCGAATATCCCCCGGTAGACGTGAGCCTCATCAATGACCACGAACCTGAGATGCTTGAAGAAACTGGCCCAAAGGGTGTGGTTGGGTAGGATGCCCAGGCTGAGCATATCGGGGTTGGTTAGGATGATGGAGGCTGATTTGCGCAGACGGGCGCGGGCCGAGCGGGGCGTGTCGCCATCGTAGGTGCCGAAGCGGACATCGCGCAGGTTGCGACTGGTCAGTTCCCGCAGAGAGCGGAGTTGGTCCTGAGCCAGGGCCTTGGTGGGAAAGAGGTAGAGGGCCCTGGCCCGCCAGTCGGTGATGATGGCTTCCAGAACCGGCAGGTTGTAGCACAGAGTCTTGCCACTGGCCGTGGAGGTAGCCACCACCACGCTATGCCCCTCGCGCGCCGCATTGATAGCCTGGGCTTGATGGGTGTAGAGCTTTTCCACTCCCGCCCTTCTGAGAGCATCCTGAAGCAGCGGAGACAGGGGTTTCTTGAGCCGCCTGTGGCGGGCCTTGCGGGCCGAGATGCGCTCCACGTGAGCGATCTGACCTTTGTAGAAACGTTGGCTTTTGAGATGGTGGATGAAATCGGTGGTCTTCATAAAAACGCGAACCCTTCCCTGTACGCCTATTTTACCACGAACGAGCCAAGAAAGCGAGCCCCACCGTTGGCTTGCCGTACCGCCGAGGGCAGCGGATACGGCGGACTAGGTCCATCTGGTGGGAGCAACCGGCCCAGGCCCTGGGCCGAGAACCCGGCAATGAAACCCTCAGCCAGGCAGGCATTGGACCCCGATCTGGGAGCCGTCCGTTGAAACTACCGCAAAACCGATGCTCCGGCTCCCGGCACTGGAAAAATTGAAAGGAAATCAATTGTGTGTTATAATGACATGGCCGGAAATCTGATTTCTGGAGTCGCTAAACCGGAGGAGTCTTGATGAACGTCGAGGGAATCAATCTGTGCCCACACTGTGGCCAGTCTATAGACCCGGGTATCATCTTCTGCACCAATTGCGGCCGCCACATTGAGGCTGCCCCGCCCACCAATCCAGCAGCACCCATTGCACCGATGCCACCCGGAGGTGTCATTCCTCAGGCTAAAGGCGGAATACCCGGTTGGGTCCTGATCGGCTGTGCAGCTTTGGTTATCATAGGGACCCTCGCGGTAATCCTGGTACTCGTATTGGCCAGGAGAGGCAATCTAACGTTTCTACGGCGGCCAACACCTGAGCCTCCCACCCTGCCAACACCGGCTTTTCCCCTGGCCTGGCAGGACAATTTCAGCACGCCCGAAGGAGGCTGGGGCGAAACCTCTGATCTCCAAAGCGTCAAAAAGTACGAAAATGGCCAGTATCACATCAGTGTTAATGCCAGTGAGCTTTTCATCTGGAGCACCGCCGGGCAGGATCTCGCGGATTTCATGGTTGAAATTGAGGCCACTCAGGTAAGCGGTCCCAACGATAACGGCTATGGCCTTCTCTTTCGCTTTCAAGACGACCAACACTTCTACCGCTTCGACATTTCCGGCGACGGCTTCTACCTCTTGAGCAAACGCTCAGAGTACCAATGGGTGACCCTCGTAGACTGGACCGCCGCACCCGTCATCCACAAGGGACAGGCAACAAACCGCCTCAAAGTGATCTGCCAGGGCTCACAAATCAGCCTGTACGTCAACGACCGTCACCTCACCGACATCAGCGATGTCTCTTACAGTCACGGCGACATCGGCCTCTTTGCCGGGACATTGAGCCAGGGCGGCGTTCACATCAGCTTCGATAACCTCAAAGTGTGGGCTCCAGAGGGAGCAGCAGTCACTCCCAGCCCATCTGTAATAGAGGTGACACCTACACTGGAGCCCCCCGCCGCCGTGGACCCAAGCCAGCTTATCGCCCAGGGTGACGAGCTGATCCTGGAGAGCAAGTTCGAGGAAGCCATAGGAGCCTACGAGCAGGCAACTCAAGCCGAGCCTACCAACGCCCAGGCCTACGCTCGCTGGGCCCGGGCCCTCTACCTGGACTATCAGTTCAACAAAGCCATGGCCAAGGCCCAGGTGGCCAGCGAGCTCGATCCCACCAATGCTGAGGCCTTCGCCCAGTTGGCCCGTTCCTACAACTGGAACGGCCAATTCGACCAGGCCCTGGAAGCGGCGCGTGAAGCGGTGGACCTCGATCCCAAGCACGCCGATGCACGGGCCTTCCTGGCCGAGGTCTACCTGGACCTGGACAGGCTTGACGAGGCCGTCTCTGAGGCCCAGATGGCCGTGCAGCTCGACGACCAGAGCGCCGAGGCCCACCGCAGTCTGGGCCTGGTGTACTTCTTCAAGGAGCAGTTGCCCCAGGCTCTGTCCGAACTCGAAAAAGCAGCCCAGTTGGAGCCCAATCTGTGGCTCAGGCAACACGAATTGGCTTCTGTACGCCGCAGATCCGAAGCCTACGTGGAAGCCATCATAGCCTACCAGAGGGCCATCGAGCTGCGGCCTCATGCCCAGAGCTATGCCGGCCTGGGAGCCTGCTACTATGAATTGGGCCAATATGAACAGGCCCTCCCCAATTTGCAGCAGTCCCTCAGTCTGGATCCAGATTATGAAGATGCCTATGCCCTGATGGGCTGGGTCTACGCCCGGCTCGACCAATGTGACCAGGCGGTGCCCATGTTCCAGCAGGCCCTTAGCCTCAACCCCGATCTTGAGGAGGCACAGGAGGGCCTCTCGGAGTGTCAGGTGGCTATGGTCACCTCCACGCCCGGGCCGCCCCCTACGCCTGTCGTCATTGTCGCCACGGCCACTCCCTTGCCGGCCACCCCGACCCCGGCGGAGACACCCACACCGATCCCCACGCCCACAGCGGCCTTGACGGGCAAAATCGCTTTCACCCTTTGGAATGGGGTCAAATATGATGTCTGGGTGGCCAAGGTGGACGGCAGCGGCCGGACCGGGATAATTGGGGAAATGCGCCAGCCAGCCTTCAGCCCTGACGGATCGAAGATAGCTGTCAATGGCGAGGCCCACTATCACATGAATCTGCACGTGGCTAATGCTGACGGCAGCAACCTGATAGAGGTGAGCGAGCACCTGGAGGATTCGCGTCCCAGTTGGGCGCCCGATGGTTACCATATCGTCTTTGACTCTACCATGCACGGGGACAAGAGGTCGCGCATTTACATCATAGATGATGTCACCAAGCGGACGGAAGGGCACGTTCTGCGCAACACGGGCGGTGACACCTTTGGCCGAGATCCGTCTTGGCTGCCCGACGGTCGCATCGTCTACAGGGGCTGCGACTACTGGGCTACTGGTGCTAACTGTGGCCTCTACTCCGTTCCCCCTGATGGCAGCGCCATTCCCACACGCCTGACCACCGACGGCAGCGACATGGCCCCGGCCGCTTACGGTAACAAGGTGGCCTTTATGTCCCTCCGTGACGGCAACTGGGAAATCTATTCGATTAACACCGACGGCAGCGACCTGAAGCGTCTGACCAATAACGGCGTCAACGATGGCTTGCCCACCTTTTCGCCCAATGGGCAGTTCATCGCTTTCGTCTCCGATGAGGGAGGCAAGTGGGCCATCTGGGCCATGAACGCCGATGGCAGCGGCCGGCGCAAGCTCTTCGACCTCAATGGGGGCTATGGCAGCGGCGAGGAATACGATTGGACCACCGAGCGCATATCCTGGGCCCCCTGAAATACATCAATGACACATTGTCGTTCAGTTGTCTGCGATCTGTCATGCCGAGCAACTAAAGGGAGCAAATAATCTCGTTTCTAGGCAAACGAGACCCCTTCGACAAGCTCAGGGAAGACAGATCTCTAATATCTGGAGGCAGAGATGGCAGACTTGGTTGGTAAAACAATCGGTAAATATCGCATCATAGAGCTATTGGGACAAGGCGGGATGGCCGACGTCTACAAAGCGTATCAGCCTGGCCTGGACCGCTACGTGGCCATGAAGGTTTTGCATTCCTTCCTGGCCAGAGAAGAAGATTTCATCGGGCGCTTCGAGCGAGAAGCTACAGCAGTAGCGAAACTGCGGCATCCCAATATCGTGCAGGTCATAGACTTTGACCACGAGGGCGATTTGTATTACATGGTCATGGAATTCATTGACGGCCCCACCCTTAAGGCAGAGTTAAGGGAAC
>JBGVTF010000490.1:0-41097 GCA_041862415.1 Anaerolineae bacterium
GACGCCGAGGATGGTCTCTGGACTCAGCAGGACAATCAGCCTGGGGGAGGGGAGCGTGCGACGTCAGGATGGCGGGAAGGGGAGGTTGTTGCTGATAGGTACCATCTGCTTCTACCCGACGACATTCCGGTGGGCCGGTACCGCCTGGAGGTGGGGATGTATGAGTGGCAGACGGGGGAGCGATTGAGGGTCATTGAAGGGGAAGAGGAGGCAGGCAACAGGGTGCTGCTGGCCTCAGAGGTAATAGTGGAATGAGGGAGCGGGGCTAAGGGATAAGGGATGAGGGATAGAGTGCGTGAGTTGGCTGTTGAAGTGAAATGAATATCTCAGCCCTTCTATCAGGCAAGCGACCAGTGGCCTGGAGAGACTGGAGCGTGTTGAAATGGAGACCCAAGAATACGAAACCATGTTTGCCGTGGAAGACCGACATTGGTGGTACGTCGGCATGCAACGCATTACCGCCGCTCTGATCGCTCAACTTTACCCAGACCGAACCGAACTGCACATTTTAGATGCCGGTTGCGGGACTGGCGCGGCAATGCGTTATCTCTCCCCTTTCGGTACTGTCACCGGTTGCGACCTGTCGGCGTTGGCGCTGCACTTCTGTCAACAACGAGAATTGTCGCGTCTGAGCCAGGCGTCGGTCACCCGTCTCCCCTTCGGCAATGAATGCTTCGACCTGGTCATTTCCTTCGATGTGTTGTGTTGTCGTGCTGTAGGAGACTATCATCATGCCCCGGGTGAATTTAGACGCGTCCTCAAGCCGGGTGGACGGATGCTGCTGCCCTGCCCGCTTACAATTGGCTGCGTGGACATCACGACAAGTTCGTCCACATAGTACATCGCTTCACCACCACCGAATTGCAGCAGGCTTTGACTGCCAGTGGGTTCGTTGCCGAAAAGCTATCATACGCCAACACACTTCTGTTTCCATTGGTCTTGGGCAAACGTCTGGTAGTAGAAAAAGTCCTCCCCCTGGAGGACAGGTCGGATATTCACTCAAATCCAACTTGGCAAGACACATTATTTGCCCGGTTCCTGTTCGCCGAAGCGAGATGGCTGGTGCGTCACACTGCCCTTTGGGCTGACAGTCGTCGCTGTTGGAAGGAAACAATGAGCCAGAACAATAAGCTGAGCATTTCCGCCTTCTTTCCGGCCTATAACGATGCCGGCACCATCAGCAGCATGGTCATTACCGTGCTGCTTACGCTGCGAGAGTTGAGTGACGATTACGAGGTCATCGTTATCAACGATGGCAGTCAGGATCACACACCACTTATCCTCGACGAACTGGCGCGTGTTTATGCTAATGAAGTTCGCATCATCCACCATCCACAGAATAGAGGCTATGGCCGTGCGTTGCGCTCTGGCTTTGCCAACGCGACCAAAGAATGGATCTTTTACACCGATGGCGACGCCCAATACGACCCCCGTGAGCTCAAGAATCTGGCTGCCCTTGTCACCTCCCAGGTTGACTTCATCAATGGATGGAAGATCGAGCGTCATGATCCCCTGCACCGTATCATCATCGGTCGGATTTACCAATACGTTATCAAGTTCGCCTTTGGTCTGAAGTTGAAAGACGTGGATTGCGACTTCCGCCTGATGCGCCGTGCTGTCTTCGACAAGGTGCATCTAACGTCTGACAGTGGCGTGATCTGCGTGGAGTTAATGAGGAAAGTGCAAGACGCTGGCTTTGTACTGGCTGAGACACCGGTGCACCACTATCATCGCGCCTACGGCCAATCGCAATTCTTCAACTACCGCCGCCTGATCCGGGTGGCGCGCGACTTGCTCAAGCTGTGGTGGCAACTGGTGATCCGCCAGGAACATATGAGAGTATAGCTCAATTAAGATCGGAGGGCGGCCTCCTGGTACCATGGGAGCTTTGCCCCCTTCTTTGTAGGACAGTCATGGCCTTTGTCCAAACGCAATCTCTACTGGCAGGACGTGGACTATGCCGTTTTGTACCTCAACGGTGTGCAATAGAGATACCGCGCCGGGAGCCGCCAGCCTTGGCCTCGTTAGATATAGAGCATCCCCACGAGGCGATTTTGGGTGACAAAGTGCGGCTTTTGGGGTATAATTTGGAAAGTGGCTTCAGACCAGCTCATGACATCCACTTGACCGTTTTCTGGCAATGCCTGAAAGAAATGGATTAGGGTTACACTGTCTTCACCCACCTGATTGACAGCAGTAACCGCATCTGGGGTCAGCACGACAGCCAGCCCCAGGGCGGGCAACATCTGACGTCGCAGTGGGTTGAGGGCGAAGTAGTGCTTGATGAACATGAGCTGATCCTGAAGATGTGCTTCCTGAAGATTAAGGGATAGAAGTTGGCATGTACGATTGGGAGTCAGGGGAACGGTTGGCAGCATATGAGAATGGGCAGTGGGTTCCTCTGTGAGCAACGCTGGCGTGGAGAAGAGATCTTTGGCTTGTACTTGTTCTTGACGGGAGAGTGGCAGGTAGAATTAAGTGGCTGGGAGAATGGGTGAATGGCTGCTGTCAGCATAGTGATTCCTGCATATAACGAAGAAGAAGCAATTGGAAGCGTTATTGACCAGGTCATCAGCGTTATGGAGAAGGCTGACATCCTGAATGAGATCATTGTGGTGGATGATGGCTCCACAGATGAGACAGTCCAGATTGTTCAAGAGAAGGCGGTTCAGTTAGTGCGGCATCCCTTCAATAAAGGCTACGGCGCGGCCCTGAAGACGGGAATGCGAAAAGCGAAGTATGATACAATAGCTATCATTGATGCTGATGGAACGTATCCAGTGGAAGATCTCCCCAGATTGGTGAGTGGTATAGGCGAATGGGATATGGTGGTGGGCGCTCGGGTAGGGGAGCATGCCCAGATTCCCCCTTTACGCAAATTGGCTAGGTGGTTCCTGACTCAATTGGCCAATTATCTGGTGGGCACACCGATACCGGACTTGAATTCGGGACTTAGAGCCTTTAGAAAAGACATCGTGATGCGGTTTTATGATATTCTGCCCTCTGGCTTCTCTTTTACAGTCACGATCACCCTGGCTCTACTTAGCAATGACTATCTAGTTCAGTATATCCCTATCTGCTACTACAAGAGAAGGGGAAAATCCAAGATAAAACCCATCCGAGATACCCTGGGCTTTCTTCAGTTGACCATACGGACGGTGATGTATTTCGCTCCGCTGAAGATATTTTTACCTATGAGCTTGGCCCTCTTTCTCTTCGGCGTTGTTATTCTCCTCTATAGCGTACTGGTTCTTCACAAACTTATGGACGTCACGGTGGTGGTGACGATGCTGGCGTCTATGCAGATTGCCGCGATTGGCCTCCTGGCCGATTTAATGGATAAACGAAGCCCCAAGTTTTGAGGTCGTTGAGGGAGGATATGGAAGAGCTACGGGACATCTATGCTTCAAAGGCAGTGACCCAGATTCCGCGTATCCTCAGTTTAGAGGATAGGAATCCCTTTTCTCAAACGTATGGCTGTTTCGATCGCAGATTCTGGCTAGATAAAGTGATGGACTTCCCTACTGCCCTAGCCCAATTTGCCGTTCATAGCTTAGCTCTAGTTTACACTCATCGCTTCCCGCAGAGCATATATTATCGTCAGCCCAAAATCCGTGATTGGTGTATAGCTGGTATGGACTATTGGACTAGAATACAGCACAGAGATGGTGCTTTCGATGAATTCTACCCATTTGAACGGGGATGGGCTGGCCCTACGGCTTTTACTTTGTACGCTATTGTAGACTCCTATCAGATGTTGGGGGCGGATGTCCCATCAGAGGTCGAGACTCGCCTTTTGGAGGCCATCTATCGCGCGGCAATGTCCATTATCAGATTTGATGAATCGGGTGGCATATTAGCCAATCATCATGCCATAGCGATCCTCGCCATTTGGAAGGCTTATCAAATCTTGGACCGGGATGAGCTTTATGTGGGTTTTGAGAAAAAATGGGAAAACTTCTTGAAGTATTACACTGATGAAGGCTGGTCTTTGGAGTATGACGGCCCAGACCCTGGCTATCTGTCGGCAACGGTGTCATTCCTTGGGAAATTATACAAGGAACGAAAAACCGAAGATCTTTGTGAGGTCTTGAAAGGAAGCATTGATTTTGCCAGCTACTTTGTCTATCCCAACAAGTTCTATGCTGGTATTGTAGGAAGCAGACAGACTTTGCACTTTTACCCTCATGGCTTTGAGATCCTGAGCCGGGAGATACCTCTAGCTGGAGCAGTTGCCCAGAAGATGTTGGAGGGTCTTAGAGAGGACAAGCTCGTTCCCCCGGAGATCATGGCTGATCGCTATTTTCTCTATAGGGTTTCCGAACTATTACAGTCCTATCTAGATTGGCAACCGCGATCAGATGTTCTACCCTTACTCCCTTATGAGCGGCCGCCTTTCGTAAAGTATTTTCCACAGGGTAAGATGTTCGTGGCCAAGACCCCGAGAGCTTACCTGGTAGCTAACTTGGCCAAAGGCGGGGTGACCAAAGTCTTCTCTCTCGATTCTAATAGACTGATCTACAACGACTCTGGAATGGTGGGCACTTTGCAGGATGGCAAGGTAGTCAGTTCACAGTGGATTGATAGAAGTCATGAGATAATTGTTGATGAAGCTCATTTCGCAGTAGCAGGGCGCTTGAACCGTATTCCATCACAAATCTTCACGCCTTTCAAGATGATTCTTTTTCGGCTTACCCTTTTGGCCATCGGCTGGAGCGCACGCCTCTCCCATTTGATGAAAGGCAGCATCCGCAAGGTTATGATGTTAGGATCTAGACCGGTTCCAGTCGCATTCAGACGCAGTTTGAGGCTCCGTCAGGACAGCATTGATATCCAAGATCAGATTGCGCTTTTGGGTAAATCCAGATTCAGCTCGCTCTTTCTGGGCGATGAGTTCCCAGTTCGCTACGTTCCCCAGTCCAGATATTTTCAGAGTCAGGAGTTGGACAGCCGGGGGCTAAGGTTTGATGAGGAATTGTTGTCAGAGCTCAATACCGGCCGAGAGATAACGGTTTCCAGGCGAATCGATGTTGCAGAGGGCACTGTCCATGTGGAGGTTTCGCCTGGCAATCGAGAATACGATTGGTAGCACTCCCCTTGAAAGAGAGGCTAAGGGGAAGGGCGGGTTAGTTGGGCCCAGTCCCCAGAGGGCATCATCGCACGCTTGTCCTTGATATAGGACCACGCACCGGGCGTATCTCCCAATGGCCCCAGTTCGAGGTGCATCAGGAGGGGCTGCAGGTCCAGAGGCTGCTTTCCACGGGGGAAGATATCTTTCCCCATTATACTCGGCAAGGATTTGAAAACGAATTTGGTAAATTCTTTATAATAAAGCATTTTGAACAGATTCGGAACTCCAAAAGGACACTGTACCTGATGGAACGGAGATAAAACTCACACTGGGAGAAGGTTTATTATATGTTTGAGCGCACTCTGAGGGAGTGGAGAGATAGGCGTTTATGGGTGTTACTGTTTCTGTCGTTGGTAGTCCTGTTTTGCATCTACCGAATCACTTTGCCTTCACCCATCTTTATCAACGTGGGAACGGAGGGCGATGAGCGCTATCTCCGCAATTTCCACCTTGGAGAGCGGGGTGAACTGTACCCTTTTCGATGGACTAAGGACTCTTCTTACATCAAGATACCAAATCTGGGCTCTCTACCCCTGGAAATTGCTCTGGGGGCCGATGCGGCCCGACCGGAAGGGCAACCCCTGCCCAGGGTTTCCGTGATAGCCAACGCAACGGTACTGGCAGATTTCATCATGCAGAATGGGATCTGGGCTCATCGGTTCCTTTACCATCCACCTCTCTTTCCCTTGCCAAGAGATCTCCTCTTGGAGGTAAAGTCCGACACTTTTGTCCCTCCGGGTGATGAGCATAGAGCCCTGGGAATACTCTTGAACACTGTGGAGGTAAAACCCATCATCTCACACCTCCACTTGTTCGAAGTTTCCTTGGTGGACTCGCTGATTGGAGCTCTTTCTATCGCGTTCAGTTATCTGCTTCTGCGCCGGTTGGGATTGCCCCAAAGAGTATCCTTTATCTGTGGCGTTACTGTATTGGCACTGTTTGGCCTTGGTATTGGCAGGCGGTTCATTGTTGCGAGATTGCTGATGGGGGTTTTGGGCTTTCTCCTGGTGGGCTATGTAGTGGCGATACTTCTTGAAGCCAGGGGATACAGAGGGTTCCTGAACAATTTAAGTGCGTTCTTTGCCAAGAGAAATGAGATACCCGATGTCCTTCCGGCTTATCTACCGGCAGTAGTTTTGTTTGTATTAATGCCTTTTGCTTTATATTTGCCGAATCAGGAAGTGTTTAACAACAACCTGACACTTGTTCTTCCTTACCTGGTTCTTGCGACTGTGTATTTTGTTTTTCTAATCGCACTTTTATTTTTCGTCGGTCAGCCTTTGAGAACGGGAATAGTTATTCTACTGTTTTATACTGGCCTTTACCTGTGCTTATCGGATATAATGTCTCCCGTTCAGTTGAGGGAACTGATGGGCGGCCGAGAAACACCCACACAACCGTTCTTTCTAACTGTGGTCGAAGTTGTACTGGTAGTCGTCGTAGTACTCAGCGCGATCAAGTTGCCATGGAAACACGTGAAATACTTCGGTTCGGTATTTGTATTGCTGTTATTGATATCTGAAGCCATTGTGGTCTTTAACGGACTTTTGCCCGAGACTAGTTTAGCATTGACTCAATCCATTAAGAGTACATCTAGTCCTCCGGGAAAACTTGCCGACGGAGGAAATATTTATCACATTACTTTTGATGGCTATAGCAGCGTTATCTTTTTGGAATATCTGGAGGAGATGAAATTAACGGAAGATTTGGATGGATTCACATTATTTGAGAACAATAGGTCTAATTACATGTTTACTGAGACATCTCTACCTAGTTACATGACAGGAGGTTTCTACGAAGGAAATGACAGCTTGAAAGAGTGGATGGGACGACATAGATCCTCTGGCATTATTAACAATGTGTATGATGCTGGCTATGAAGTATCCGTGTATGCACCAAGCAGTCGGTGGGTTAACCTAAGAGCTTCTCATGTTAAAGTATATGACGATGTGTTGATACAGTACAAGAGTCTATCCTCATTTTGTCATTTTGCAGATCTTTGGTTATTGCGTGTTGTTCCCAACTTCTTACAGCGAGAGGTTTACCGGGAAGGGAGAGGAGTCTTTTCGCGATTGTTTGTTAAAGAGGATAGACTGGCAGGTAAAAATGCGGAGGTCTTTGCTTCTGTCGAACTAATGCGCCAGTTGATTAACGACGAAGCAAGCCGGCCCAATCATGGTCAGTACGTATACGCCCACATGCTCCTCCCGCATTCTCCTTTTGTGATGGATCGTGATTGTGTTTTCTCATCAGGCGACACCAACTATGAAGAGCAAGCCATTTGTGCTACAAGGCTCATGGCAGAATTAGTCTCTGAATTGAAAGAACTCGGAAGATACCACGAGACAACCATTGTTTTTCAATCCGATCATGGAACACCCAGAATGCAAGCTTCAGATTTAGAACTATCATTAGACATAAAAAAGAGAATTGAGGCGTTGAACCCACGAGGAATTGGTGTAAGGCAGATTGAAAGGAGAACACTTGCTTTATTATTAATTAAGCCACCCTTACAGTCAGGAAAATCCTTGGTTGTATCAGATCGTCCAACTCAGCTAGTGGACATCCCTGCAACTATTTATGACCTACTAGACTTTCCAGTGCACGTGGGAGAAGGAGAGTCGGTGTTTTCGCCTGATTTTCCACAGACTAGAGAAATTCACGTATTTGCCGGATTGCGTATTCAAACAGATGAAAGGGGAAAAGAACATAGATTCGGGGAAAATCTGTTTGAGGGAGAGGCGAACCATCTTTCTTTTGCAAACGGCAAAGGGTGGAAGATTTATCCTAACATTCCTGTCCGATGGGAATGATACCCTATTTGATTGGCCTCGCTGGCGTGGATACTTGTGCCTAAAGCTATCTATAAAGCGTGCCGCCGCCTTGCTCAAAAGCAACCTGTTTGCGGTTCAGTAAACGAGGATAATTTGAGATGGCTTCATAGTGAAGTGGGCCACGAGAGGCACAAAGGACTTTTGTAGGACCGCTCTATATGTGCCTCAGCGTTCAGTTAGCCAAGTCCCCTCCAGGAAACAGGATACACATAGTGTTGGATTCTGAGATGAGAGAAGGTGTCTATCACATAGATTATCATCAGGGGCGTCAAAGGAAAAGAGCGTTGAAGTATCGGCTGCATCGTAGGAGCCATGAGGTGTTAAGGGCCATAGGCATCTATGCGGAGAGACCCGTCAGGGCGATTTTAGACGTTGGGACAGCCGATGGAGCGATGTTGGATACTTTACAGTCCGCTCTGAAGGCCCCTCTTTGTGTGGGCTTGGACCTTTCGCTGGAACTTTTGCGGGTCAACGAGAATCCCGATTTGGACTTGATTCAGGGAAACGCGCTCTATCTGCCTTTTGCGAGAGAAGTATTCGATGTAGTGGTAGCTACAGCGGTCATCGAGCATCTATCGCAGCCTCAGAGGTTCGTGGTGGGTTGTCGCTGGCTTCTTCGCCAAGGTGGGCTGATGGTGATTACCACTCCCGATCCCTTTTTCGAGCGTGTAGCTACGGCCATAGGCCATCTGCCTGAGGAAGGTCACAATCAGACTTTCAACCTCCGTCAGCTTAGGCAACTCTTCTTGGACAGCGGGTTTCGAGTCTTAGAAGCTCAGAAGTTCATGATGTCGCCGGTGGGCTTTCCCCTGGAAATTGCCTTTGAGAGAGCTATGAAGGCTTTGGGCTTGAGCGTTCTGTTGTTGAATCAGATAGTCGTTGTTCAAAAAATCGGACATGGACCTTTAATGTTATGATGACATCTGGCAGTCTTTTGGTGCTGACCTCTCCCGACCCGTTTATGGAGCGCATCGCGTCAGCGATCGGCCGACTCGAAAAGGCAGTTTATCAGCATCCTTTCAAACCTCAGAGTTGCACCAATTCGTGCAAGAAAATGGCTTCATAGTCTTGGAAGCTTGGAAGTTCATGTTCTCCCCGGTGGGCTTCCCGGCCAAGAATACCATTGAACGATGACTCGATTATGTCGGATTGCGTGTGCTCGTGGCTAATCAACTCATGGTTGGTAGGCCAAAGGCCAGCATGTTGGAAAGAGGTGAGCACAATGAATGAGCGGCTGAAATTATTCCTCTCAGTCGAGTCAACGAGTTTTGCTCGCTATTGGGTCGAGCAGATCATCTTTGGTTTGTTCGGCTGGATACCCTCTTTGATTGGAATTGGGATTAGGGCGCTCGTATATCGTCTGATACTTGAAGCACGAGGCTGGTTTGCTGTTCAACCGGGCGTTACTCTGAAACAACCGCACAATATCAGCTTGGACGCTGGAGTGTACCTGGATCACGGGGTCTATATTCATGCCTGTCCCAATGGTGTCGAGATTGGGGCAGGCACTCGCGTGATGTACAACGCTGAATTGCATGTCTTCAATTTCCGAGACTTGCCCAATGCGCGGATTTCCATTGGAAAGAACTGCGTGATTGGTCCCTATAGCATTGTCATGGGACATGGGGGTACATTGATCGGGGACAATGTGATCATTGCGCCACGGGTATCCATTCTGCCGGTCAATCATTTCTATGCCGACCCACAAATTCCGATTCGAGACCAAGGTGTTGAAGCAAAGGGAATAGTTATAGAGGACAATGCCTGGATTGGAGCAGGGGCAACCATCCTCGGTGGTGTCCGGGTTGGCAGAGGAAGCGTAGTGGGAGCCGGGGCTGTCGTGACGCGAGATGTCGCGCCTTATACTTTAGTTATTGGTATGCCAGCCCAAGCGGTTCGATCCTGGGAACCGGGAGAGCAATTGTGAAGTGGTCCAGACTGTCTAGGCTGATCGGGTTGATGCTCTTAATCGTACTGCTGATTCGATTGGATGTCCGTACTTTATTAGTGTCTCTACGAGATGTGAATGCCTACCTGCTGGTAGCTGCGGTTCTGTTGAATGTGCCTATGCTGCTCGCAAAAGTGGTGCGGTGGCTCATTACTCTGATAGCCCAAGGTATAAGTTGGTCGGTATGTGAGGCGACTCTAGCATACGCGGGCAGCATATACTTGGGGCTGGTAACACCTGCAAGAGCGGGGGAGTTCGTGAAAGCATTGCACGTCAGCCAGGATTGCAATGTGACGATGGGGCGGGCTCTCTCCAATGTACTGGCTGACCGGCTATTCGACTTATACGCATTGCTGGTGGTGGGTGGAATAGCACTGCTCTCGCCAGGTGTATGTAGGGATGGCCATAGTGTGTTGGGGTTGGCTTTGTTAACTTTGCTGCTAACTCTGCCACTGATGGCGTTCCTTCACGAGGGCGTGTTTGGCTGTATCCGGGCGTTGGGCCCTCACTTGGGACGGCCTGGACAGTGGCTATTTGCATCCCAGAGCTGGCTTCTGGAACTACGTAATGGTCTGCGACAATTGTCCTTGCTCTGGCTGGTGGCAGCGGTAGGGCTGACGGTCTTGGCTTATGTTATCTTCTTCGGCCAGTGCTACCTGCTGGCGCTGGCGTTGGGATTGAAGACCAGCTTTGTCCAAGTCAGCTTCGCCGTCGCGCTGGGCAGCCTGGTGACTCTATTGCCCATTTCCATTTCCGGCCTGGGCACGCGCGAGGCGGCGATCGTTGCGTACCTAGGCACAGCAGGGGTGCCAGCGGAAATGGCGCTGGGTTTCTCGCTGCTGGTGTTCGTTACGTTCTACATTACCGGCGGGCTGATAGGGGCGGTGGCGTGGTGGATCAAACCTGCACCAGTACAGTGGAAGCGTTCATTCGTCACCACCGAGCCAGGCAATGACATCTAAGCTATGCGCTGACTTCGCCTCCGTCAAAACACACTGGCCTTAGGTTGGCGTTGATCCCAATTGCCTCCAATCACCTGAGGTTGCATCTGTATTTTGCCCTGTTCGCAGCGAACTCGAGCGAATAGGCCTCTATCACTAATAAGTAATGGGGGAGTTCCTATGAGAGACTTGGACACTGACAAGAATCTAACCAAGAAGAGAGCAGGCATTAGTGCGGGCTTATTTGCCTTGGCTTTACTGCCCAGGGTGCTGAATCTCAATATTTTCATTACCTTGGATGAATACAAATGGATGGGGGCATATGCTGTGAATTTCCTCATGGCCTTAATGAGAGGAGAATTCACAGCAACCTACCAGACCTCGCATCCTGGTGTGACCACGATATGGTCTGCTTCAATAGGACTTACAGCTCAATACCTCGTAGAAAAGACTTTGAGCGGAGTTCAGCCTAGTGTAACGAGTTTTCAAGAATACCTGGAGGCAGTGCCTGTTCTTCCGGTCAGCGTTCAGTTTCTAACTGCTGAGAGGCTCCCTTTTGCTTTGGCTACCTCAGTTGGGGTGGTTCTAATGTATTTGCTTGTTGGGAAGCTATTCAACAACAAGATCGCTTTTCTAAGTGCGGCGATGTTCGCCCTGGATCCCCTGTATTTGGCCTATTCCAGGTTGGTGCTACCAGATGCGTTGCTGACTAGCTTCTTGACCTTGTCTCTTCTCAGCTTCATGACGTGCCTAAAACACGGGTGGTCGTTACGGTACATCGCTTTCTCTGGAATCACCGCGGGACTGGCGCTTTTGACCAAAGCTCCTGCGGTGTTAATCGTACCCAGTGTCGGGGTCTTGGCGATTTACACCTTTTTCCTCGAAGTAAGGGAATATAAGCAACTGCAATGGCGAAGGATGTGGCAGTTCATTTCGGCTTTGACTGTCTGGGGCAGCCTGGCTGTCTTCGTGTTCTTTCTTGCTTGGCCAGCCATGTGGGTTGACCCAGTAGGAACCGTGAAGAAGACATTCGTGGGTGTCAGTAATCTCGTAGTGAACCCTCACTATAGACCTCCTGACTTCTTTTGGGGAAGAATCACAACTGGTCCGGACCCAGGTCCCCTGTTCTATCCAACAGCGTTGCTTCTCAGGTTGACGCCCTTGACTTTATTAGGAACGGTGCTCTCCTTGGCTATGCTGGGTAAAAGGGGTCAGGAAAAGCCGGGCGAAAGCGACAGAATGAGCATAGCCACGCTTCTCGCTTATGCCCTCCTTTTCACCTTTGCTGTATCGTGGCGGGTACTTAAATCCGATCGTTTTTTCCTTCCCATTTTCCCGGCTCTGGAGATCGTGGCGGCATTCGGTCTGTATGGGTTGGCGGAAAGGGTGATTCGCAAGCTCAACTTAGATGGTCTGCGAAACCGCTTATGGGCTATCGGCTTGCTCCTTATGGTGCTCTTGCAGGCTGCTTTTTGTCTGAGGTATCATCCCTACTACTTGTCCTACTATAACCCTCTCTTCGGGGGAGGAAGCCAGGCTTCCAAGACAATACGTGTTGGATGGGGAGAAGGGCTGGATCGGGCAGCTCAGTACCTTAATGGAAAAGAGAATCCAGCGAGCTTGAAAGTTGCTGTAACCGATGGCGGCGAGCTGTCATTTGAACCGTTCTTCTTTGGGAAATTGCTACCGCTGACCAGACAGAGACTTTTCTGGGACGACGTTGATTATGCGGTGGTATACCTCGCTCAAGCTCAACGGCTGTTGGTTGATACGGAAGTAGTACGCTACTTAAGCTCCCTCAAACCAGAGCACACTGTACGCATCAATGGTATCAACTACGCCCGGATTTATGAGATAGACAAGCCTCTGCCTCCCTCTTTCCGACCCTTTCAACACGCTCAGGGTACAAAGTTTGAAGATAAGATCCTCCTCCTTGGCTACGACGTGTATAATGACTACGTAGGGCGAGATGGCAAGTTGAGAATCAATCTGTACTGGCAGGCCCTGCGCCGGATGAAGGAGGATTATACCATCTATTTGAAACTGGTCAACAATGTCTATCACGTCTGGGGGCAACAAGACAGCCGGCCCGTATGGGATGGATCGTTTACCAATACTTGGGAACAGGGCCAAGTTGTAGGAGACAAGCGGGAGATCGAGGTCTTGCCAGGGACGCCGCCAGGGCTGTATCGAATCGAGGTCATTCTGCTGGACTTGCGCAGTGGGCACACGTTGGAGCCGGAGGAGGGGGGGGGTGTGCTTCTGGGGCCGATAGAGGTGCCATGGCGGGAACCGCCCTCTCTAGATGATCTCGATATTGAGAAAAGTCTGGAAATAGATCTTGGGAACAAGGTTCGACTGCTAGGTTACAACGTAGAAAGCGGCTTCCGGCCTGGTGACAACATCCACCTGACCCTCTTCTGGCGATGCTTAGAGGACATGGAACAAAGCTACACTGTCTTCACTCAGCTTATTGATGCGGGGGATAACATCGTGGCCCAGAAGGATAATCCGCCGGTGGATGGTTTCTATCCCACGACAAAGTGGGAGGTGGGGGAGATCGTGCGCGATCAATACGACTTGGTTATTCCGACAAATGCCCCGTTGGGTGAATATAGACTGCAAGTGGGCATGTATCTTGTTGAAACGGGAGAACGCTTACCGGTGGTTGGGGATAGCGACCTCTTGCTGGAAGACAAAGTGGTATTACGGTTGGTGAGCGTCAAGGACGAGCTATGAGAAGTAGAAGGATACAAATCCTGGCGGTTGTAACCCTTATCTTCATGGGCAACTTGTTGCTTAGTGGTTGGGTGGCATTTTCCCGTCACTGGCCGGGGGGAGATGAGGCCGTCTATTTTGATGTAGCCAAGAATTTTTATGAGGGCAATGGGTTCTCCAACAGTTTTAAGCGACGTGTCAATGACCCTGAGGGCCTATCATACTATCCTGCCGGCCATAGGTTCCTATATCCTTTTCTTTGTGCCCTCGCCTTTCATGCCTACGGCCGGCCGGCTATCGAAATAGCAATTTGGGTCTCTGGTTTTTTTAAAGCCGCCCTAGCAGTAGTTGTCTTCTATCTAGCCTATCAGCTGTACGGTTATCGAGAGGCGGTGCTGGCAAGTCTCTTATATTCTTTCAGTGCTTTTTACAACTTTCTTGGCACGCTGGGTATGACCGATATGACAGCAGCGTTCTTCTTTTATGCTTGTCTGCTCGCTTTCCTAAAGTATCTGGTGAATAGATGGCCTCCTTGGATCCTGCTTGGCGGTATGTTTTGGACCCTTGCTTTCCTGACGCGGGAGGAAACCATCTTACTGGGTCTCTCTGTAATCGCTATAGCGTTTCTATCTAACTCATCTATCAAGCATATCTTGTGGTTCCTACTGCCCTTTGTACCTGCCTTCGCTCTTAGAACCTACTATCTTCATCGCGCTTTTGGATCGTTGCACCTTAACGTTCAGTCACTGTGGCGATTGCCGTATTGGGAACAGTTCTATTCCTTAGAGCCATTCTCTCTATCACAATATATAGGCTATGTCGGCGGCATTGGTGGAGCGATACAAATAAGGATATTCAACTGTCTGACCTTCGCGAAGAATTTTTGTTCCGATGGTCTGTTTTTGGATTCAGACACGGGGATATTGCCTTTAGTAGCTATACCTGTTCTGGTACTTGCCTATCTTAGACGGATGGATCGGAAACGAAGACAATTTATGATTGGCTTCTCCGTTTTTGGTGTCTTGATGACCCTGGTCATTCTGACCTATCCCGGCTATGCTGCGACTAGCGCTGGAACCCGGCATGCACAACTAATCGGCCCTTTTCTACTGATTATGACTTCCGCAGGGTTGCTTGACTTGTGGAATGATGGGATAGCCACTAATATCCCCTTTAGACGAAATAAGACCTTTGGCTTGACAAAGTATTTGAGATGGGCTCTAGTGGGATTATTTGTAGCAAACTATGTTTTCATGTGCTTTGCATTTCTCACCATTAATCTTGACAGGTGGGTATTCAGACGCCCCTTTATGGCTGATTTGCGACAGGCAGCAGAGTGGGGTGAGACGCATCTCCCTCCGACAGCAACTATCATGACCCGTAAGCCCGAAATTGTACACTACTATTCCAAATTGACTGCTATTGTGCCACCATTGGCCGACTTTGCTACCATAATGCTCTATGCGGAACGCAATCAGGTTACCCACATTGTCATTTCAGAACAAGAGAGGGATCGGCGTCCCAATCTCCCGCCTGGCATCCTCGCCCATCCAGCTAATTTCAGGCTTATCTATGAAGAGTATGGAGCTCAAATCTATGAGGTCTTGAATTATGAGTTTGGTGTAAAGGAACTGCATCGGGCGGAATATGATCAATATTTGGATGGTTATGAAAAGCCTCACAGACCTTTCTCTTGGAGACATTTGTCAGGAAGACGTGGAAGTGTATCTCGCAGCCTAGTAATATGGAGGAGGTGGCTAGCCGAGGGCAAGAGAGCCGGCAAGGAATGGTGGGATAGGAGGAAGTACGGCCAATTGAACTGGTTGTTTCGCTTGGTTTGTAGACCTGAGCATCGCTTGGAAGCAGAATTTGGAAAGTTCAGACTCCTGGGCTACAGCCTGGACACCGACGCTCTGAAAGAGGGTGTCTTGGATGTAGCCCTGTCTTGGCAAAGCCGGGAGCCTGTGGAAGAGGACTACATCACTGTTGTGAAGCTGGTGAATGACGTTTATCACGTTTGGGGGGAGAGTCAGGGCAAGTTGTGGGGTGATGAGTTCTGGGCAAGCCGCTGGGCGGAGGACTTGGTGATAGGTGATTCCCATCGCATTGAGCTTCTGCCTGCCACGCCGCCAGGATTGTACCGGCTGGAGATCCACGTTGTTGACCCCCGCTCGTGGCAGACTTTGGAGCCTGATGGTGAGGCGAAGATGCTGTCGGAATCGCTGGAGATACCGCGCCGTTCCCTCAGTGTCGAAGCGTTGGACGTGGAGCACCCCCTGAGAGCAGAGCTGGGCGGAAAGGTCCGCCTCCTGGGCTACAACGTCGAGAGCGGCTTCCGGTCGGGGGACAACATCCATCTGACCCTCTTCTGGCAATGCCTGGAGGAGATGGAGCAAAGCTATACCGTTTTCATCCATCTGGTTGATGCAGGGGATAACATCGTGGCCCAGAAAGATAATCCACCAGTGGATGGTTTCTATCCCACGACGCAGTGGGAGGTGGGGGAGATTGTGCGAGATCAGTACGACCTGGTCATCTCCCCTAAGGCTCTGCCTGGTCAGTATCGTCTAGAGGTGGGTATGTATCTGGTCGAGACAGGGGAACGTCTGAATGTCTTGAAAGACGACGTGCCCTCGCCTGATGCTCGGATCCTACTGCTGCCGGTAGCCATTGGAGATGCAATGTGAAGATCACGGGAAGCCGGGATCAAGGAGTTGGGGGGAGCCGAAGATGGCAAAGATTGACGCCTGGCTTAGAGGGGGTATAGAAGCTGTCAAGGCGGGTGAAAAGGATAAAGCCCGCCGCTTGCTGGAGCAGGTCGTCGAGGCCGATCAGGGCAACGAGACGGCCTGGTTGTGGTTGAGTGCCGTGGTGGATACCAGGGAGGAAAGGATCAGGTGCCTTGAGACGGCGCTAAAGCTCAACCCCGCTAACCAGGATGCTAAGATGGCCCTGGGATGGTTGAGGTCAGGAGTTGTATCAGAGCCGCCTCCTCGGGTGGAAATCGAGCGGGTGCTCTGTGGTCGGTGCGGTACGGTGAACACCGTCGAGGACAATTTCTGTCGGCAGTGCGGCGCCCCTCTCAGATCGCGAGAGGAGAGCCTGAGCGAGGAAGAGCGGGCCAAGGTGCGGCGTCTGGGCAAGAAATGGCTCGATGACATCCGCGCCATCACCGGACGCATGGAGGAAGGAGAGTGAGCGAAAGCGTATGCGATTCATCTCACTGACCTGGACCGATGGCCTCTCCCAAACCGAGGCAATCCTGGTTGTGCGGACGGTGCACGAAGCTATCCTCCAGGCTCGCCAACAATGGCCGGTACGGGGAAACATCATTGAGGTCCCCGAGATTAGGCCATTCGGCTACTGGGTGCTCCAGGAGGCGGTGCCAGACCAGGTGTACGGTAGCATGGAGTGGTATATCAATAAAAGCTTCGACCGGGAGAGCCAGCAGTTGTTTGGCAGGCAGTATCTCCAACTGGTGCTGGACGAACCATGGCAGCATCAAACCCCGCACTATGATCTGGCCGTGGTTCACCAGCCGTTGTTCGATGAGGTTGACCAGCACAGCGTTTTCGGATTGGCTGTCCGTGGGCGCGCTGCGGTGCTCTCAGTGTATCCTTTGTACGCCCTTGACGAAGGGCCGCCACGCTACCGGGTCTTGCGGCGGCTGGTAGCCCACTATCTTGGACAGGTGACAGGCATCCCGATTCCGGGCTGGCGGGAACCAGCCCAGTGCTTGAGCCCATGCGCCATGCGGCCGGCCAGCTCGCTGGCTGAGTGGGTCGAACGGGTGGAAGAAGAATCTAGAAGTAAGACACTGTATTGCCAGGACTGTCAGCACGAGCTGAGCGCCAGGCTGGCTAGCAACCATTTTGGCATGAACTAGGGAAGTAGAATGAACCCACGCAGGCACGCGCTATTTGCTGGTCTGGTCTTCAACGAACAGGACGAACCGGCCGAGGTAGTTTACGTCGGCGCGGTGCCACACTACGTCATCCTGGATGATGGCTTCCGGCGTCACGTGGAGACTGAGACGGTGGACCGCCAGGTCATTCAGTGGCTCCGCCGGCAGATCCTTTCCAACCGGGAACTGGTAACCCAAGGGATGCTGGACATGCTGGGCAAAGATGACCTGTTCACCAAGGCCATGATTGACGCATCCATCCAGAATATTGACAGGCACATAGACCTCCTGTTCAAACAGGGACTCCCCGAGGACACCCGGACCTGGCTGGGTATGCTCGGCTTCAAAGTCGTCGTCAACGTTCATGGTGAAGTCGTGCGTTTGGATGCCCCTGGGCAAGAAGATTTGGGAGATGAATAGGACCGGCGGATTACCACAGCTTTGACTTTTCCGCTCCACTGCGTTATACTTACGCCTATCTTGCAGGGGAGAGCCTTGGGGAGCAATGAGCGGAAAGAAGAGTCTCTGGATCGCGGCGCTGGTGTTGGGGGTCGTGACCCCGGCTGTGTCTCCTGCTCTGGCCCAGGAGCCGGAGAACCTGATCGTTAACTGGAGCTTCGAGGACGGGTTCTATCCCTATCCTATGGGTGGCGGGGTGGCCAACAGTTGGGTGGCCTTCATCGAGGAGACCACCCCAGGAGCCCCACCGATATTCCGGCTGACGGGCTACGATGACTTCCCTGAGGCCATTGAAGGGATTCACTCGCAGAGAATCTGGTCCGATGGGGTGGGATTTATCGCTGGCATCTACCAGCAGGTGCCGGGCGTCACTCCCGGCGTGGCCTACAAAGCCTGGGTGGTGTGGGCGGCGGTCAGGTCGTCGGGCACCGATGAGTTCATCATGGGCCGCAAGATTGGCATTGACCCCTATGGCGGTACCGACTCTCGCTCTCCCAACATCGTGTGGAGCCCGGAGATATGGGGCTACGACAAGAAACAGTTCGAGTTGCTGAAAGTGTCAGCCGTGGCTCAGGCCGAGACCATCACCGTGTTCCTGAGGGTGGACAATCACGTCACCCATGGCCAGGATCAAGTCTTCTTCGATGCGGTGTTTCTGATCGTTGACCCTGACCAGCCCACGGTAACGCCAACAACGAACCCCACGCCCACAGACACTCCCCTCCCTCCCACGCCCACACCCGTGCCGCCGACCACGACGCCAACAATGACCCCAACCCGCACCGACACCCCTACGCCGACGACAACTCCTACAGATACTCCAACGCCGACAGAGACGCCGACCACTACCGGCACGTCCACCGTGACCGCCACCCCCACTGCCCCGCCGACTTTCACGCCTGTTCCGACGGCTACGTCATTGCCGGCCTGGTACGAAACGGAGACTGGGCCAGACACCATGCTCTATGTCGGTTTGGGCTCTCTGCTGGCTGCGGCCGTTATAGGTGGGTTGCTCTTTTGGCTGCCCCGACGACAGGGCACTTGAAAGCCTTGACTTTTTGCCAGCCCTGGGCTATACTTACAGCCAAACTCGAGACCCAAGGAGTACGGAAAAACTGTGAGCGGTAGCAAAAGGAAATTTCGGATAATAGCACTGGTGGCGGCGGTTCTGATAACGGTCATGTCGGGATCTCCGGCTCAAGGTGAGGGAGATCCTTGTGTGGATCCCAACAACTTGACCCACAACTGTCAATTTTCTTCTTTCGCAGGTGGAGGGGTTCCGGCGGAGTGGACCCGATTTGATGAGGTCGGTAATCCTGCTTTCGATCAATCGCATGATACCCCATTCGACGGAATCTCCCTGCGGATTTGGTCCGATTGGGTGCCTTTCACCTCTGGTATTTATCAACAGGTGCACAACGTCACGCCCGGCACAGCCTATGTAGCCGCTATTGGCTGGGCACCTGCCACGACTAACTGGGAGAGGCAGGAGGGCTACATTGAGCGTATGCTAGGCATAGACCCTTTTGGGGGTACCGATTCAACTTCTCCTAATGTCGTCTGGGGGCCGGTGTACTCCGGCAAAAGCCGTGCGCCAGACTTGTCCGTCTCGGCTGTGGCTCAGAACACCACCATCACCGTCTTTGTACGGGTGCGTGTCGGCCAGAGCCACGGCGTGGAACAGGTATTTCTGGACGCGGTTGGCCTGAAACCTGACCCTAACCAGCCCCCGCCGACCGATACTCCTGTCCCAACGGATACGCCCGTTCCACCGACGGATACCCCTGTGCCGCCCACTGACACGCCCGTCCCACCGACGGACACTCCTGTGCCGCCTACCGACACGCCGTTGTCAACGGAAACGCCAACTCTGGAGCCCACAGTTACACCTACTCACACACCACCAGCAACGGCTGTGGCCCTGGCCAACTACCCCTCACCCAGGCCAAAGGGAACGGCAGGGCCTAGAGCGGCCCCTGCACCAGAATCTCGCCTCCAGACGACCGATGTGGTACCCTCCATATTCCTGTGCGCTGGCTTCGCTTCCTTCGGTGGAGCGGCTGTCATGGTCGGGTTGATGGTGTTGCTGTGGAGAAGTCAAGGGACGGGTGGTTCACAAGAAGAATAGCTTGGATTATAGATCAGGAGGAATCACATTGCTCAGGAAAAGGGATTTGTTTCTGATTGGCTTTTTTGCATTAATAGGGTTGGCTTTGTTCGGCTGCAGTGGGATTGCGTCTGTCCCGACCCCAACGCTCACGCCGACCAAGACCCCTGCACCTATTCCGACGTCCACTCCTACTCCCACCCCTACACCCCGGCCCATCGAGTTGACAGTCTTGCACACCAACGATACCTGGGGCTACAGTGAACCATGCGGCTGACGGCCACCCGTAGGAGGGTTGGCTCGGCGAGCCACTATGGTGAAACAGGAACGGCAGGCCTCGTCCCATCTTTTGCTGCTCGATGCCGGGGATTCGCTCTTTGGGGACAGGCTTTTGGGCCAGCAGACCCAGGGCAAGGGTGTCGTGGCAGCCATGAATCTGCTGAGGTATGATGCTATGGCCCTGGGCGGCGGAGATATGCGCCTTGGTCTAGATACCCTGCGCCAGCGCATGGCCGAGGCAGAGTTTCCCTTCCTTTCGGCTAACGTGGTCCTGAGCGGGACCGAAACGCTCTTCACCGAACCGTACATCATCAAGGAGATGGGCGACCACAGGGTGGCCATCATCGGTCTCACAGAACCAGGGGCCGCTGATGTGCTCCAGGGAGCTATCGCCGTCCTCAATCCCATTGAGACCGCTCGAAGCTATGTGGCTGAAGTCAGTTCCCAGGCAAGCATCATCATCGTCCTCTCTCACATAGGTCCAGAGGAAAATATGAAGCTGGCCGGGGAAGTAGAGGGCATTGACCTCATCGTGAGCGGGGCCGGGCAAGTGCTCCCGGGTCAAGCCATCCAGAATGAAACCACAGGGACCCTCATGGTCCAGGCCGAAGCGCCCAACCCTGGGCACGCGGGACGGATGGTAGGCGTTGCCAGGCTGCAAATTGATAGCCAGGGGGAGATAAGAAGCCACCCATGGGCTGCTGTCTCCCTGACGCCAGATTTCGCCGATGACCCGGAAATGCGGGCCTTGCTCAGCAGTTATTAAGGCTCATGTTTTGACTGACTGGCAAAAAACGTCTGCTTTTAGCAGACGTTTTTTGTTAATCACCACCTCAACTTTGCGCTAACCAATCTTTTTCCACATGCGGATACTATCCACAAAGGTATCCCACATGATGCTGAACTTGTCACCAGATGCCTCGCCAAAAGCAAGGGCTAGCTGCTCGACGTTGACTTCCCCAATCCTAGAGCCCAGCCTGGCGGCCCTGACATAACTCCGCGTCGCTGAGGGCGCTGGTCATCTCAAAAGGGCACCAGCGTGTGGGCAACCCGTTAGGGCGGGGGGGGCCGGGGGCTTTCGTGAGCGTCTGTCCTGAGCGAAGCCGAAGGGCTCAGCCGAACGGTGTCCCCCGTCTCCTCTCCTATCATAGTCGCTGCCACCGCCAGCCCCAGATACAGCCAGAAGAGGGCGACAGCGTGTGGAAAGTTCAGATTGAACAGATAGTGGTCAAGGATGCCCGCCACCATCACACCGGCCAGGGCAGCCACGAGCCCCAACAGGATAGATTCCAAACGAGTGCCCTTTCTCATCCTCCACCAGGCCCGCCCACTGCAAGCGAAAAAGATGGCCATGATGGCCAGGAAGACAAACAAACCCACCAGGCCCATTTGCTCCGCTATGAGGAGATAGACACTGGAGACTCCAATGTAGATGTCAATGTCAGGGGTGCCAGCAAAGCCCACTCCCAACCATGGATAACGGGAGATGAGGATCAGGGCGTCCTTGTATTCCCCTAAGCGCATCCGGCTGGCCCGATCCTCCCAGCGCCACCCCTCCTGAAGGCGCTGTACTCCCACTTGGGTCTGAGGTATTAGGAGAGCAATCACCGCCATGATCAGCATTAGCAGAAGAAGCCGACGATACCTGGCCGCCCCTAGAAGGAGCAAAGCCGTAACTAAACCCAGGAGGGAACTCCGGGAGTACGTCATGTACAGGCAGAGGGCCATGACTGCCAACATGGGCGCGACGAAGAGACGTTGCAAAAGCGGCTTCCGGGCGAACAGTTGGGAGGCCGTCAAGGCTCCCACAAAGATCAGCATCCCCCCCAAGACATTGGGGTCAACTGAGGTGGAAGTGGCCCGGCGGGGCAGGGTAGGGTCGTCCTCGATGAACCGCAAAACCCCCCAGCCTGTCGGATAGCGGACCCGTCCCAAAACGGACAGCAGGCGGATGGTCCATGCTTCGGGCAACAGGTTGAGCACCACACCAATAAGAGCCGCTACAAAGCCCGCCAGGATGAGGAGCGTCACCACCTGCTCCAGTTGTTTCTGGGTTCGCACGCGGTTGACGACCACGAAGAAGAGGGCAATGCAGATCATGATCTCGACGAAGTGACGCAACACGTTGGCCGAGAGGCGGGCGTGGGCTAGGCCAGCCACGAAGGAGGCGAAGGCCAACAGGATAAAGATCAAAATGGGCACGGCCAAGGGGGAAGCCACGAACTCTTCCTGTTTGCGCGTGGCCAGGGCTGTTATCCAAACCAAGAAAATAACGACTAGAACCATGTCGAGAAAGGTAGGAGAGAAGCCGATGTTGATCGGTAAAGCGGCGAAAGGCAACAGGTAGATGATGCCTACCAAGGCGAACAGCCCCCACTGGATGTCACGCAGCATCAGGAGACCGCCCACCAGGGCGATCAGTACCAGTGCAGCCAATAAGGGGGTGAGGAAAGCGATGTAGGCCCCCCCGATAAGCCCCACCACGAGACAAAGGCCCACTACGGCCAGGATGATCAACCAGCGTTCATTTGTAGCAAAGATTGTCTGAAGGCTTACCTTCCGCCCGTTTTCCACAGTGCGCCTTGCCCCTTATAGCAGTAATTGGCCTTATGACTCATCGTTCTACTCTGCATCTGCTTTCTCCATCCCTATCAACTGGTCTACCACGAAAGAGGGCCTCTTCCTTGTTTCATCAAAATTGCGCCACAGGTACTCTCCAAAGATGCCCAACGTGAGCAATTGCACTCCCGAAACCACCAGCACGACCGTCATCAAGGAGGCCCACCCCTGCACAGGGACACTGGCCAGGATCCTGTTGAGGACCACAACCACTGTCCACACGAACCCGGCCAGTGCCAGTGTCATACCCAGCGCCGAGACGAGACGCATCGGCACGTAAGTGAAAGAGACCAACGCGTCAATGAAATACTTTACCCTCTTGGCAAGGGTCCACCTCGACTTTCCCAACTCTCTCTTCTGCCGTGTATAATACACCACGTCGCGATCAAATCCCAGCCACAAAATAAGACCGAAAAGGTAGAGGTTTTTTTCACCAATCCGCACCACTATGTCCACAACTTTTCTATCAATGAGCGCGAGATCACATCCAGTGGGGGGCATTTCCTTGATCGCCAGACGCCTGAAGAGCCAGTAGAACGCGCCAGAGAGAAGCCTGCTCACAAGAGGGTCTCCCCGATCCTCCCTGGTCGCCAATACGACCTTCTTCCCCGCCTCCCATCTCCGCAGCATAGTGGTGATCAACTCGGGAGGATCCTGAAGATCAGCCGCGATCATGGTAACACAATCCCCCGAGACATAATGGAGCCCGGCCAGGGTGGCCGCATTTGACCCAAAGTTCCTGGACAGCTTTACCACACGAACTCGGGCATCCCTTTTGGCCATCTCCGACAGGATTGCCAAAGAGTTGTCCCCTGAACCATCGTCCACGAAAACGTACTCAAAGCCATACTGCGGATTGGCGTCCGCCAAACCGAGGAGGCGGGGGAAAGAGATGTGGCAGGTTCGGCTCATTGTAGTACACCGGGACAACGATGGAAACCGTCCTCACAATGCATTCCTTTCTACTACTTTACCACCACTTTACTGGGCATAGTCAATTACAGCACCAATTTCTGCCTCGATAGAAATTATTTAGGCTGGATTTCCAGATCCAGGCCGTACACTCTTTCCCAGGCAGGCTTAACGCCGTGTGCTCAATGCTTGTGTCATCCGATTTGAAGCCGTGCCTCCAGAGGGCGACGAAAAGCTGTGCCCCCTGGATTTGACAACTGCCTCGGTTCGGTGCTTAATCGCTATCACGTGCTATGGCTACAGTCGACAAGGAGGTGATGGCAATGGCGACACGAGCAGTCACGACTGGCGTTACCCCGGGTTTTCAGGATATCCAAGCAAATAAGTAATAGGAATGATTTTTGTTATTGGAGGGGTGACCTGACCTATTTCCCATACATACCCCTCGCTCTTAACAGAATTAACTAGTGTTTCTAATTCATCTGGAGAATATGTTCTTAGATGGGAAACGATACCGTCCCAAGCACTGATAAAAGGAACAACTGGGACGATATAAGTCCAAAGAATTCTTCCAAGAGTGATTGATTTCATAAATAGCGTTGCTAAAAAAATACTAAGTGGTGTATAAATAAGAGTGATGAGTAAATTCCACAAGCGCCTTTCTGTGATCTCGAAGATACAAATTGCTGTCCCTTGGTCAACCGCGCTCTGCAATATTGCTCTCGCCGAATCAGGCTGAAAATGATGAAAACCATTGAAGATTGCGCGTATCCCTTTCAAATGAGCTGGCACATCGGTTGCATCGATGGAGTTGGCAATATAACCTACTTGATGATTGGATAGCTTCACAATTCTCTCAAAAGACTCAATGTTTGGGTATTTGTCAGTCAGGATGACTGACGCAGGCCAGTGTTCTTTCATTAACTGTGCCTGTATTTGTACCCAAGGGCCTGCTGCACCAGAACACAAGTCAATGATCTGCGTCGTGTTCATGTGCTGCATGACTTTTTTGATAAGTGGAATGAGCGGTTCATAAGACCGAAATACCGTCATGCGAAATTGTAAATGCTCAGTAAGCAAGGTACGAAATGTTTTTGGAAACCAGGTTTGATCTTCAAATTCAAACCAGTGGATTCTTTTCATCGGTTCCTCCCTGTCGCACCTGCTCATTAACAAGATAAACTATTTCCAAATCGCGGCAACGGTTATGAGGCTGATGCATTTGTCGGGTCAGAGGGGTCGCCGATGAGACGCATCGAGTCTACAAGGAGCGGAGGCTATTCTTTTCGGATCCTAGCGCCGCAAGCTCAGTATCTGTTCCTTCCACTCAGCAGGGATATCGCGGAAATGCCGCGCTGGAACGCCAGCCACCATGGTCCAGGGAGGAACATCTTTGGTCACGACAGCACCTCCAGCGACAAAGGCTCCTTCGCCAATCTCCACACCTGGCAATAGCATCGCGCCAAGACCGATCACAGCGAAACGACGAATGATGGGGGGCTGAATTCGAACCTCTTGCAGACCGAAGCGGCTCAAGTAGACGTTGTTATCATCAACGGCACCTACCCCCGTAGCAACAAACACATCTTCTTCGATGATGGCCCCAAGGTGGCACCAGTACGAGATGCGAGTTCGCTTTCCAATGCGCAGGTTGCGATGGATTGTGGTCCCTTGCCCTATTAAAACCTCATCTTCCAAAATGGTGCCCTCGCGCACTGCTGCAAGGTCACCGATGAGGACTCGCTCGCCCAGGGTCACATTCGTATACAGGACACTGTTACAACCGATGACACATCCTGGCCCAATCCGAACAGGCAAGTACTCTGTCGTCAGGGGTAGGGTCGTGATGCCGGTAGACATCGGCAGGCGACCAATGACAGCTCCATCGAAGATATGACAGCCATCTCCAATGCTGACCTCGGGATAAATCGTGACGTTGTTGCCAATGGTTACATTGTTGCCAAGCACCGTATCCGGCGACAGACTGACGTTGACACCGAGTTGGCAATCCTCTCCCTTCTGCATAATACCCTCCTTAGCTTCCTAATCTGGCCGGCATCACACCTTCAACAATCAGGCTCAGCGACGCAGGTCCAATACCTGTTTCCGCCACTCAGCAGGGATATCACGAAAATGCCGTGCTGGAACGCCAGCTACCATCGTCCAAGGAGGAACGTCTTTGGTCACGACAGCGCCTGCAGCAACAAAAGCTCCTTGCCCAATCTCCACACCTGCTAACAGCGTTACATTGGGACCGATCACGGCCAACCGGCGAATGATGTAGGGTCGGATTCGGGCATCCTCCAATCCAAATCGGCTCAAGTAGATATTGCTGTCCTCGGAGCCACCCAGTCCCGGACTGATGAACACATCCTCCTCAATAATGCATCCGACGGAAGTCACATACGAGACGCGAGTTCGCTTTCCAATGTGCGCATCGCGGTGGACTGCGACGCATTGCCCTATCACGACCAAGTCCTCCAACACGCTGCCCTCGCGCACTGCGGACAGGTCGCCGATGAGGACCCGTTCGCCCAGGGTCACGTCAGTGTACAGAACGTTGTTGCAGCCGATGACACAGCCTGGGCCAATCTGAACAGGCAAGTACTCCGTCGTCAGAGGCAAGGTAGTGTTGCCAGTAGAGATCGGCAGACGACCGATAACAGCTCCGTCGAGGATACGACAACCGTCTCCAATAGTCACCTTGGGATAAGTCGTGACGTTGTTGCCAATGGTTACGTTGTCGCCAAGCACCGTATCCGGCGATAGAGTGACGTTGGCACCGATTTGACAGCCGGTGCCTTTCCGCA
Organism: Anaerolineae bacterium; assembly: GCA_041862415.1. Taxonomy (GTDB): domain Bacteria; phylum Chloroflexota; class Anaerolineae; order E26-bin7; family E26-bin7; genus E26-bin7. The sequence goes on from JBGVTF010000490.1 coordinate 26,663, forward strand.
TGATGCAACTCCCCATTGCTGTTGATGTGGTCCCCATAAACAGTGAGTCTTGTGACGACGGTGGTTGTGCAAAGTGATCACCGAACGGTTATAATCTGTTCTAGCAGGATACAGTCTCCTGGCAGCCGGGTCCCGCCCTCGTCGAAGACGGGCAGGCGTTGGCCAGTGACGGCATCGTACATGCCAACCTCTATTTGATAGTCGCCAGGTGGTGCGGCCGATTTGACAGCGATCTCGTACTCGTCGGTGATGACCTCGCCCTCCACCCAGCCTATCGTGGGGTAAGTGCCCTTCACCGGGATATTGTCCCTCTGGCCCCAGATGCTCCCATCTTTGCCCAGAAGGTGGGTGAAAACAGTATAACTAACCGCCATGCGTTGCTGGGCCCGCCAGTATAGGGTCAGGCGAAGGACGTCACCTGCTTCGACCTGGGCCGACTCCAGGCTGTAGCCGTGGAACTCGACTTCGTCCCCCAAGTCGGCCCGCATGGCATGTTCGATAGGAGGCAATTGGTAGGAACGCTCCCTTTCAGAGACCCGGATAGTGATCAAATCCAGAGACTTCCTGGCCCAAAAGCTCCACGTAGGGCGTCGAACCGGCAAGGGCTCACCCTCCGGGTCAACTAAACCCACTCTGAACTTCAGCTTGCCACCTGGAGCATCTGGCGGTATGGTTAGGACGTGTTGGCTCTTGACTATCACCCCCTCTTCCCACTGACTGGTCGAGTAGGCATCTCCTCCGGGAGGGGAGAGGCTCTCAGCCACGACTGTCCCTGTCCTGTCTACCAACTGCAGGCGAAGAAGGTAATCCTTTTGCGGAGGGGCGACAGCTTGATAGTACAGGGAAAAAGCTAGCCCATCGCCAGGCTGGTATACCTGAGCGGAAAAGTCGTAGCCCAGCAGCTTTAGGCCGTCATCCCAATTGGCCTTCAGACGATGCTCGATGGGAACCTCTGCCCCGTATGATGACGAGGTCGGTTCTGAGGCCTCGACTTGCCCCAGGATGATAACCTCCCCCTGAGACTCTCCTTTTACAAAGGCCTCCAGGTTCTCAGCCGTGCCTGGCTGGTACATCCGCACCTCCAGCCAGTAGACCCCCGGCGGCGTCCCCGGTTGAACAGGCACATCGCACCATTCCCGGACGATGGTCCCAGGCGACCAATGAGAAGTGGGGAAGGCCCCGTTGAGGGGCAGGTTGTCGTATTGTCCAGAGGTGTCCCTCAACGTCAACCAGGCGCACCGAGATTTTATAGTCCTCCTCCATAGCCTGCTCAGTCTGCAGGTACAGAGTCAGGCGCAGGCGCTCTCCCGCCCGGAGGACCCCCATAGGCAAATCATAGCCCTGCAGGGCTATCTTCCCCCCAAAGCTAGCTTCCAGAGGATAGCGGACGGCAGGCAAACGATCAAGGAGCGGTGAGGTGGTCAGGTAGGCCTGCAGGGTGGGGCTAGAGCCGTAGCTGAAGAAGACCAGAGCAGTGGTTTTAAAGAGATGATCGTCCAGCCAAGCCCTGGCTCGTCCCTGGGGATCGTGCTCGAAGAGGCGGTCGCTAAGTAGCCAGATTCGATCGTACTGGCGCGCTATCTCTTGCACGTCCGTGACCATGTCTTTACCCGGCCTGGGTAGCCAGACCATAGGGAGACGGCCTCGGTAATAGTGAGTAAAGGCCCAACTGTCGAAACTGGCTCCAACGATCACATCACCTGCCTGGGAATGTTCCTCAACATGACGGGCAACAGAGCGATAGTCCTCCTTTTGATAGTCCAGGCTGAAAAAGTAATTGTAATCGGACAGCAACATTCCTCCCAGGGTCAAACCCAGACACAGCAAAAAGATTGGCCTGGTCCTTCGTTTGATGGCCACCAGCCCGGCTGCCAGGCCGAGATAATAGGCCGGGCTGATGATTATCAGATAGCGGCTGCCCCGATAGAGCGGTTGCAGCAATGAGACCAGATACAGGCTGATGATGGGAATAGAGACGTATCCCAGAAGGAGGAGGCTACTACCCCAGCCGCGTTGGGGCCTGTCCTGAGCCTTGTCGAAGGGCCTGCCCGGATCAAGGAGGAGGAGGCCGATGACAAAGAGCGTCAGCAGAGCCAGATTGAGTGATGTGAGCCTGGTAGGATCAAGGGAAAGGCCAAAGTTGAGGGAGTTCAGAACATCCAGCAGAATTACAGGCCAATAGTTGTAGTCTCTGGATTGTGGCCGGTCGGGTCCCAGCCACATTAGATAGCGCCACACCCCAGGTAGGAAGGCCAAGGCGATGATGACGAAAACGGCCAATATAACCCAGCGGCGACGCTTCCATGCAGCTAAGAGACCCAGGATGCCCTCAAAAGTAAATAGCTCGAAGGAGAACAGGCTAGTGTAGAGCATGGCCGTTGCAGTCGCGGCATAGGTGGCATACCAGCCTACTTTATTCTCACCAATCGCCCGCAGCAGGCAGTATACTGAGAGAAGTCCCAGAAAGACAAGCAAAGTATACATCCTGGCTTCTTGGGAATACCAGAGGTAGAAGGGTGAGAACGTAGCCAGCAAAGCGGCCCACAAACCGACGCGGGGGTAGCCAAGCTTCTTGCCCATGATGTAAATCAACGGTACAGTTAACACCCCGAATATGACCGAAAGGAAACGCAAGGTGAAATCGCTGTCTCCGGCCAGTTTGATCAGGAAATGAAGTAGAAAGAAGTAAAAGGGAACGTGAGTTCTATCCTGGCTGACCATATCTCCCCAAATCTGCTTGCCGGAAGCGATGGAAAGTAGGTCGAGGCTGGCTCGATTGAGACTGTGGCTCTCATCGAACCAGATGCTTTTAGCATCCAGTTGATACACTCTCAGCGCGAAGGCCAGGATGATCAACCAGCGCTGATTTGTGACAAAGACTGTCTGGAGGCTTACTTTCCGCCCGTTTGCCAGCCTTTCACTCCGTATCTGCCTTGTCTATCCCGATCAACTGGTCTACCACGAAAGAGGGCCTCTTCCTTGTTTCCTCAAAATTGCGCCACAGGTACTCTCCAAAGATGCCCAACGTGATTAGCTGCACTCCTGAAACCACCAGCACAACGGTCATCAAGGAGGCCCACCCTTGTACAGGAACACCAAACAGTATCCTGTTGAGAACCACCAGCACTGCCCACACGAACCCGACCAGCGCCAGTGCAATACCCAGCGCCGAGACGAGACGCATCGGCACGTAAGTGAAAGAGACCAGAGCGTCAATGAAACGCTTCACCCTCTTGCCAAAGGTCCACATCGACTTTCCCAGCTCTCTCTTCTGCCGCTTATAGTACACTACGTCTCGATCAAATCCCAGCCACAAGATAAGGCCTATCAGGTAGGGGTTCTTTTCAGCAATCTGCACCAGCAGATCAGCGACCTCTCTATCAATGAGGACAAAATCACACCCCTGTGCGGGCATTTCTCGGATTGCTAGACGCCTGAAGAGCCAATAAAACACGCTAGAGAGGAGCCTATTCACAAGCGGGTCTTCCCGGTCTTCCCTGGCCGCCAACACAACCTTCTTTCCTGCCTCCCATCTCTGCAACATCGTGGTGATCAACTCAGGGGGATCCTGAAGATCGGCCGAGATAGCCGCAACGCAATCTCCCGACACGTAATGAAGCCCTGCCATGACGGCTGCGCTCGACCCAAAATTCCTGGATAGCTTCACCACGCGAACTCGGGGATCCCTTTTCGCTAGCTCCGCTAGGATTTCGAAAGAGTTGTCCCCCGAACCATCGTCCACAAAAACGTACTCAAAGCCATACTGCGGATTGGCATCCGCCACATCCAGGAGGCGAGGAAAAAGATGTGGCAGGTTTAATCCATTGTAGTACACCGGAACAACGATGGAAACCGTCCTCACAATGTACTCCTTTCTACTATCACTACGTTGCTGGGCATAGTGGATCGCAGCGCCGATTTTTGCCTCGATAGAAACATATTTCAGGGCCGATTCTCAAACCCGGGCCACATCACCCTTCTGCCATCGAGGCTTAACGCTGCAAGCTCAACACCTGCTCCTTCCACTCAGCAGGGATATCGCGAAAAGCCCGTGCCGGAGCGCCAGCTACCATCTTCCAAGGGGGAACGTCTTTGTTCACGAGAGCCCCTGAAGCGACGAAGGCGCCTTCCCCAATCTCCACACCTGGCAACAGCGTCACATGGGGACCGAGCACAGCAAAACGGCGAATTTTGAAGAATTGGCGTCGGTCCTCTTCCAATCCGAAGCGGCTCAAGTAGACATTGTTGTCCCCAGCCGCACTCATTCCTGGGCCGATGAACACATCCTCCTCAATAATGGCTCCGACGACGCTCAGATACGAGATGCGAGTGCGCTTCCCAATTCGCGCATCACGGTGCACCACCGAGCAGCTTCCCAAAACGACCAGATCGTCCAAGACACTGTTTTCACGTATCATACACAAGTCGCAGATGAGAACTCGCTCGCCCAGAGTCACACCGGTGTAGAGAACGCTGTTGCAGCCGATGACACATCCTGGCCCAATCTGAACAGGCAAATACTCCGTCGTCAGAGGCAGGGTCGTGTTGCCAGCAGAGATCGGCAGGCGGCCGATGACAGCTCCATCGAGGATGCGACAACCATCTCCAATGGTCACCTTGGGATAAATCGTGACGTTATTGTCGATTGTTACGTTGTTGCCCAGAACCGTATCCGGCGACAGACCCACGTTGACACCGAATTGACAGCCCTCTCTCTTTTGCATAATACCTCCTGGTTTTGAAATTTGACCTGCATTACACCTTCAATTAGACTCAGCGGACGCAAGCTTCAACACCTTGCTCCTTTCACTCAGAAGAGGTACCGCGAAAATGCCGCGCTGGAACATGGGTAATTGTGAAATCAGGTGGATTTGCGAAGTACAACGCTACCGATAGAGTAACCTGCCCCAAACGAACAAATGACACCTATGTCTCCTATTCTCAGATCATCATTATACTTGTGAAAAGCAATGATAGCCCCGGCAGAACTGGTATTCGCATATTTATCCAAAATGATAGGAGATTCTTTACCAGTTGCTTCTCTACCAAAAACCTTTTTGCTAATCAAGCGATTGATCCTTCCATTGGCTTGATGCAGCCATAAACGTTTCAGATCAGAGATTTCTATCTCCAACTCACTGAGATGTTCTTTGATAAATTGTGATGCTAAAGGGATAATGTCTTTAAAAACCTTTTTCCCATTTTGAGAAAAGAATCGGTCTGGCGAGTCAGGGATCCACGTAGAGATCTGTTGTACGAAAAAACCAAAATTACTGCGGATGGCATTAGAAAATTGAGTGTAGAGTTTGGTTCCCAAAATCTCAAAAGCGTATCGGGATTGACAACTTGCCCCTTTTTCAATGACTATTGCGGCCGCTGCGTCGCCAAAGAGAAAATGGCTTCCCCTATCCCGAAAACGAATACGAGCTGTGCAGATTTCGGGGCTGATCACCAGGACACAGTTCGCATGGCCACGATAAATCGCATCTGAAGCAGTCTGAATTCCAAAGGACATAGCAGAACATGCGGCTTGCATGTCAAAGGCAAATCCTCTCGCACCTAGTAAGTGTTGAATTTCAATCGCTATGGCAGGATAAGGGCGTTGCACCTGTGTACAAGCCACCAGAACAGCATCCACTTGTTCCGGTGTTTTTCCCGCCTGCTTCAAAGCCATCCGTGCAGCATGTTCCCCCATTTTGGCCTGACAAGAAATACCTTCATCGGTATACTCCTTGATACAGGGAGACATAATTGCCGGATCGAGAATTCCCGGTTTATTCATAACAAACCGGCTTTTAATCCCGGAAACCTTGACGATAAAATCCGCACTGGTTTCTTCTAAAGGCGCAATTTCCCCCGATGCTATTTCCTCCGCGTGTTCTCGGTTGAATTGCTCGACGTAAAGATTGAAAGATGCAACCAATTCCTCGTTGGAAATAGAGTCGGTGGGAGTAAAGATTCCAGAGCCACTAATCACGACTTCATTCAACTTTGCTCTCTTCCTCTGCCTGCCCTCTGGTTTCCAAATTGGGCCAGCATCACACCTTCAATCATGCTCAGCGTCGCAAGCTCAACACCTGCTCCTTCCACTCAGCAGGGATATCGCGAAATGGCCGTGCTGGAACACCAGCCACCATTTTCCAAGGAGCAACGTCCTTGCTCACGACAGCGCCTGCACCGACGAAGGCACCTTCTCCGATCTCCACGCCTGGCATTATCGTCGCATGAGGACCGATCACAGCAAAACGGTGAATGATGAAGGCGGGAGGGTGAGAGGGTTCTTCCAATCCAAAGCGGCTCAAGTAGATATTGTTGTCCTCGGCTCCACTCATTCCTGGGGCGATGAATACATCCTCTTCAATAATGCCCCCGACGACGCTCTCATAAGAGATGCGAGTTCGCTTTCCAATATGCGAATCGCAGTGGACTGCGGTACACTGTCCTATCACAACCAGATCCTCTAATACACTGTGCTCGCGCACTGCGGATAGGTCACCGATGAGGACCTGCTCGCCCAGGGTCACATCGGTGTACAAAACACTGTTGCAGCCGATGACACATCCTGGCCCAATCTGGACAGGCAAGTACTGCGCCGTCACAGACCGGGTCGTGCCCCCAGTGGTGATTGGCAGACGGCCGATGACGGCTCCATCGAGGATACGACAACCATCTCCAATGGTGACCTTGGGATAAATCGTGACGTTATTGCCGATTGTCACGTTGTCGCCGAGCACCGTATCCGGCGACAGGCTAGCGTTGATGCCGATTTGACAGCCAGTACCTCTTTGCATGATGCACCTCCTATGCTATTGATGTGACCATCACCAATACTGGGCCTTGTGACGCCGGTAGTTCTAGCACGACTTGTACGCCCTGATGGATGGTCCTACAAAGTGATCACCGAACGGTTATAACCTGATCTAACGGGATGCGGTCTCCTGACAGTCGGGTCTCACCCTCGTCGAAGACGGGCAGACGTTGGCCAGTGCCCGCATCGTACATGCCGACCTCGATCTGATACTCACCGGGCGGTGCATCTGATTTGATGGCGATCTCGTACTCGTCGGTGATGACCTCGCCCTCCACCCAGCCTGTCGTGGGATAGGTGCCCTTCACCGGGATGTTGTCCCTCTGGCCCCAGATGCCCTCATCTTTGCCCAGGAGGTGGGTGAAAACGGTGTAACTGACCGTCATGCGTTGGCGGGTCCGCCAGTAGAGGGTCAGGCGAACGAGGCTGCCCGGTTCGACCTGTGCCGACTCCAGGCTGTAACCGTGGAACTCCACCTGGTCCCCCAGGTCGGCCCGCATGGCATGTTCGATAGGGGGCAACTGGTAGGAGCGCTCCCTATCAGAGACCCGGACGGCGGTCAAATCCAGGTGCTTCCTGGTCCAAGGCCACGGATGGGGCCGGACCGGCAAGGGCTCACCCTCCGGGTCAACCAGGCTCGCTCTGAGTTTCAATCTGCCACCTGTGGCATCCGGCGGTATGGTCAGGCCATGCTGGCTCTTGATCATCACCCCTTCTTTCCACCGGCTGGTCGGATAGGTCTCACCTCCCGGGGAGGAGAGGCCCTCGGCCAGGACTGTCCCCGTTTTATCTACCAACTGCAAGCGAAGAAGGTAATCCTTTTTGGGTGGGCTGGCAGCCTGATAGTACAAAGACAAAACCAGCCCATCTCCAGGCTGGTAAGCACGACTGGCCAAATCGTAGCCCAGCAGCCTTAACCTGTCACCCCAATTGGCCTTCAGGTGATGCTGGATGGCAACCTCTGCTGGGGATGCCGCCGAGGTCGGTTCTGAGACCTCGACTTGTCCCAGGGTGACGGCCTTCCCTTGAGACTCTCCTTCCACGAGGACATCCAGGTCCTCGGCCGTGCCTGGCCGGTACATCCGCACCTCCAGCCAGTAGGTCCCTGGCGGCGTCCCTGGTTGGATGGGTACATCGCACCATTCCCGGACAATGGTCTCGGGCGACCATTGAGAGGTGGGGAAGGCACCGTTGAGGGGCGGGTTGTCGTATTGGCCCCAGAGGTGCCCCTCGCCGTCAACCAGGCGCACCGAGACTTTATAGTCCTCCTCCACAGTCTGCTCAGCCTGCAGGTACAGAGTCAGGCACAGGCGCTCTCCCGCTGGGGGGACCCCCAAAGGCAAATCATACCCCCGCAGGGCTATCTTCCCCCCAAAGCTGGCTTCCAGGGGATACCGGACGGCAGGTAAACGATCAAGAAGCGGGGAGGTGGTCAGGTAGGCCAGCAAGGTAGGGCTGGAGCCGTAGCTGTGGAAGACCATAGAGGTTGTTTTAAAGAGGTTATTGTCGAGCCAAGCCCTGACCCGTCCCTGGGGATCGTGCTCGAAAAGGCGGTCGCTAAGTAGCCAGATTCGATCGTACTGGCGCGCCATCTCTTGCATGTCCGTGACCATGTCTTTACCCGGTCTGGGTAGCCAGACCATAGGGAGGTGGCCCCGGTAATAGTGGCGAAAGGCCCCGCTGTCGAAACTGGCTCCAACGATCACGTCACCGACCTGGGAATGTTCCTCAACGTGACGGGCAACGGAGCGGTAGTCCTCCTTGTGATAGTCCGGGCTGAAGAAGTAATTGTAATCGGACAGCAACATCCCCCCCAGGATCAGGCTCAGACACAGCAAGAAGATCAGCCTGGCCCTCCGCTTGATGGTCAACAACCCGGCTGCCAGGCCAAGATAATAGGCTGGGCTGATGATTATCAGATAGCGGCTGCCCCGGTACATGGGCTGCAAAAGCTGTGAGGCCAGATACAAGCTAATAATGGGAATAGAGACGTATCCCAGGAGGAGGAGGCTACTGTCCAAGCCCCGCTGGGCCTTGCCCTGAGCTGCGTCGAAGGGCCTGTCCTGAGCTGCGTCGAAGGGCCTGTCCCAAACAAGGGAAAGGAGACCGATGATGAAAATCACCAACAAAGCCAGATTGGGTAACGTGAGCCTGCTAGGATCGAGGGAAAGGCCGAAGTTGAGGGAGTTCAGAATATCCAACAGAATTCTGGGCCAATAGTTGTATTCTTCTAATTGTGGCCGCTCGGGTCCCACCCATACTAGACGGGGCCACAGGCCGGGCAGGAGGGCCAGAAGGATGATGACGAAAACGGCCAATATAACCCAGCGGCGGCGCTTCCAGGCGGCCAGGAGACCCAGAAGGCCCTCAAAGGCAAACATCCCGAAAGAGGACAGGCTGGTGTAGAGCATGGCTGTTGCCGTCACGGCATAGGTAGCATACCAGCCTGCTTTGTCCTCACCAATCGCTCGCAGCAGACAGTAGACCGAAAGAAGCCCCAGAAAGACGAGCAAGGTATACATCCTCGCTTCCTGGGAATACCAGAGGTAGAAGGGTGAGAAGGTAGCCAGCAAAGCGGCCCACAAACCGACGCGGGCATGTCCACGGCAAAGCTTCTTGCCCATGAAATAGATCAATGGCACAGTTAACACCCCGAATATGACCGAAAGGAAACGCAGGGTGAAATCACTGTCGCCAGCCAGTTTTATCAAGAAATGAAGGACAATGAAGTAAAAGGGAAGGTGAGGAGTTTTATCCTGGATGATACGGTCCCCAAAAATCTGCTTGCTGGAAGCGACGGAAAGGAGGTCGAGAGTGGCTCGATTGAGGCTGTGGCTCTCATCGAGCCAGATGCTTTTGGCATCCAGTTGATATACTCTCAGGGCGAAGGCCAGGATGATCAACGACAGTATCAGGACCCTTCGGCTGCCCCTTCGACTTCGCTCAGGGCAAGGCTCAGGACAGGCCCTTGTCGCCCTCGCGTTAGCCGGTCTTTCCGTCATGTTATGTCGCATTTCATCACCTCGATATTCTGTCAGACTCGATGCACCTTCTGTGCTGTTGACGTGGCCATCACCAATAGTGGGCCTTGTGACGGCGGTAGTAGGCAATGGTTTTTCGCAACCCTTCTTCCAACAAAGTTGTAGGTTCCCAGCCCACGATGCGTCTGATTTTGGATATATCGGAGTAGAAATCACCAGGCTCTTGTGCTTTCCTCTCCGGGGTGAAGGGAGCGAATTCCCAGCGACCGCTTCCTGCCACGCGGACGATCGTCTCAGCCAACTCGACGAGCTTGGTCGGCTTATCAACACCCACGTTGAAAACCTCGCCTATGGCTGTCTGGCGGGCAGCGCTCATTAGCAGCGCCTCAACGCAATCATCCACAAACAGAAAATCGCGGAGGATTTGCCCATCCCCGAAAACCTTGATGGTTTCATCATCAATCGCTAGCCGCACAAACCAATTCACGACCCCATACCGGGAGTGCTTCATCTGAGCTCTGGGACCGTAGGTATTGGTCAAGCGCAAAAGGACACAGTCAATGTCATGGACGTCGCCATACACCTTGATGATCTTTTCCGCCGTGAGGTTCGAAATCTCGTAGATGCCCTTAGGGTTGGTTGGTGCGTCCTCACTGACTGGTAGTTTCACACTGCAGCCATATTGCCCTCTGGTCCCGGTGTAGATCACTTTGGCCTCAGGGTTGTGTATCTTGCAGGCTTCCATGACAATGGCCGTCCCCTTGATGTTGATGTCAATGTCAGGGAAGGGATTCGTCAGGCTCATGATATGGCACACCTGACCAGCTAGGTGGAAGATGTAGTCCTTGCCCTTCACCAGATAGTTCATGGCATTAGCATCCCTGATATCGCAGAAATTAACGACCACTTTGTCCTTGACCGGCTCAATGTTGAATAGATTGCCGCCATAGTCAGGGATCATGGCATCTACCAGGGTGACGTGTGCGCCCAGTTCAACCAGCTTGATGGCCAGGTTGCTGCTGATAAAGCCAAGGCCGCCGGTAATCAACACGTTTTTCCCCACGAACTCGGTTCGGTAATCTTTCACGCTATCTACTGCTCCCTTTGTCTCCTCTATTTGGAGCCTATTTTACCACTATTCTGTCGAATAGCAAAACTCGCTCATCTTGCCTTTGCCCTATCTTGTCCAACAGCGGCAAGCGCTGGCCCGTCGTCGCATCATACAGCCCCACCACCAATTCATACTGGCCTGCGAGCGCATCGGGGGGGATGACTATGTCATACTTGTCCACGATCGTTTCGCCGACCCTCCACTCGGTGGTCGGGTAGGAACCTCGCACAGGAGGGTTGTCCTTCTGCGCCCACAACTGGCCGTTGGCGTCGAGCAGGTGGGTGAAGACGGTATAACTGATTTCCATGGGAGCCAGGACGCGCCAGTACAGGGTCAGGCGCAAGGCGGTGTTCGGTGTTGTGGTCAGGATGCCGGATTGGGGGCTCGAGACATCGGTAGTCAGCTTGTAGCCCGCCAGTTCCACCTTGTCAAAGTGGGCGTTGATGGGTGTCATCCGGCTCAGGAAAGCCGGAGGCGTGAGGTAAAGGCTCAAAGACAGCGATCCGACCGTCTCCTGGTGGACCTTGGCGCAGTGTCGGTCCAGCCAGTTCTCGACGAAGCCGTCGGCGTCCCACAGCGTGGAAGGCTGGGGCACCAGCCAAAGCCGTTGACGCCCTGCAGCCAGCTTGTCCAGCGCCTCAGCCGTAGCCACGGGATCAACCGGCGAACTGGTTGGCAGGACGACCAGGGGCAAGTCGCCTTGCAGGTAATACTGCAGAGCAGGGTCGGGATAATTGTGGATGACCAGATCACCGGGTGCACTCTGCTGGCGGAGGGTGGCCACGAGGGCACGCCAGTCGGGGCTCTTGGCGTAAGCCGGGTGGTAGAAATAGTTGAACAGCGAGTGGCCGGACGAAGCGAGCATGAGCGCCAGAAGCAATCCCCCCGCTACCACAGAGACAAAGCTCTGGGCCATCTTCCCAGGCAACTTGATCATCCCTTCGACAAGCTCAAGGCACCGCCACTGAAACAGAATACCCAGGCCCAGAGCCAGGAAAATGCAATAGGCCGGGGTGACGATGATCAGGTACCTTTCGTCGAAGATGGGCCGGAACAATGAAATCAACCAGATGCCAGTGGTAGGCAGAAACAGATACGTGCCCAAAGTGACGGCTCTCTCTTTGGGCAGACGAACGAGGCCATAGCAACCCAGCACGAAGGCGATCACGAAGGCCCACACCAGCAGGATGGCGCGATCCTCGGGAATGGTCGTGCCCAGGCTGTAGACGACGAAGAACCTTCTCAGAAAGGAAAAGAGGCCCACGGGTTCGATCCAGTCTTTGGTGTGGCCCAGTATGAATTTGCCCACGTAGAGGAGCCACGGCACATACAGAACAGCGATTACGGCTTGAGTCACACACCAGCGTGTCAGCGGATGCCTCTGTCTCTCTTCGACGGCCCTTCGACGGGGCTCAGGACACTGCTCTGAGCCAGGCTCCGCGTTCACAGCTACGGGGCTGTCGCCCGTTTCTTCTCCTCTTCTTCGCCTGGGGAAGAGATACAGGCAGAGAACGGTCAAATTCTCTATGGCCAGGACGAAAACGCTGAAGTAGTGGACGTAGAGGGCCCCAACAGTGAGAATGACATAGCCCCCCCAGAGGCCCTTCTGACTGCTCTTACTCCCTTGCTCCAGGGCCAGGCTGAAGAGCAAAACCGACCCCAGCCCCAGGCAGGCCAGCATGGAGTACATCCGCACGTCCTGGGCGTGCCAGATCAGGAAGGGGTTGATGGCTCCAAGAAGGGCCGCCAACCACCCTACTTTCGCCCCGCAGAGCACCGAGCCGAGCCGGTAGATCATGGGGACCATCAGGATGCTCACAAGCACGGACAGGAAGCGGGCTGCGAACTCTCCCTGGCCCAGCAGAGAGGTCCAGAGGTGCAGAGTAGCATAGTAGAGAGGGGGATGAGGCTCGGTGGTAGCCAGTGAAGGCAGCATCTCCCTCAGTGGCTGCTGAGCAAAGAGATGGGCAAAGGCCTCGTCGCCTCGCAGGGCCTGGTAGTCCAGACGGTGCACCCGCAGGGCAAAAGCTGCAAGCAGAAGCAAAAGCATGGTCAGCCGGATTCGATTTTTGACCGTCAGCAACCGTTTCACGTCAGGTTCACTCTGGTGTCTCTATGGAATGAGAATTGATATTGACAAATACGGGAATTCAGTCTATACTATGTATACAGATATTTAGTATGTCAAGAAAGCGAGGTTTTGCATTATGCGAGCCACTACGACCATGAGACGGGTAATGTTCACCATCCCTCCCAGCCTGCTGGAACAGGTTGAAGAGGCAGCGGCCAAACTGAACACCAGCCGCAGCGGGCTAATCCGCCAGGCTTTGGAACACTTTCTGGAAGAGCAGCGTCGCCAAGAACTGCGGGAGTTGCTCAAGGAAGGGTATCTCTACCGAGCCGAGGAAAGCCTGCAACTGGCCGAAGAGTTCCGCATTGCCGAGCAAGAAGCCTGGGACAAATATGCACCCTGGGAGGAAGAGTAGATGCCCAGGGAATATCTTCGTGGGCAGATCTACTACGCCAGTCTGGACCCGGTCATCGGCCACGAGCAGGCAGGACGCCGCCCGGTGTTGATCATTCAAAATGACACAGGCAATCGGTTCGCTCCCACCGTCATTGTGGCTGCCGTCTCTTCCTCGCTGCCGCCCAAGCCCTATCCCACTGAGGTCAGGGTGAAAGCCGGGGTGAGTGGGCTGTCCAGGGATTCTGCCATCCGGCTGGATCAGATCAGGACCATTGATAAGCGACGGCTGGAGAACTACATGGGTCGACTTGAGGCCAGGGCCATGCGCCAGGTAGACGAGGCTATCAAGATCAATCTGGGTTTGGTACCCCTCTAGCTCACAATCATCCCCGCCAGCCGGGTCGCCGCGGCATTGCTATCCATCACCATCACTCTGGCTTCCTGGAACCTGGCAGCCTGCGTTACTTGGTTCTGTAGAGTACCATTTGTGTTACGGCACAATGCTCACTATCCTTCAGTCAGCACAAACTCGCCGGCCACTGGCAACTTGGCAGGGACGGCGGGCGTGGAAAAGTGCTTGGCGAAATCAATAATAGTTACGCCCACGATTCTCCTCGTCTGAGGATGGACGCGGAGGACGATATCGTTTCCAACTTCAACGTACTCCATGCCTTTCTGAGGCTCGCCGAAGGACAGATACAGCACATCAGCTTCCCTGTCATAGCCTAACATTAATTCATTGTCCATGCTCATTACCTCCCGATGAACTTTGGATAGGCGGTGATAACAAAGTTGTTTCTGGCTAGCTTTACCACCACGATGATATAGTTATAGTCAGGCCACAGGACATCTGTTTCAAGATAGTAGGTATACTTGCGTGGTTCTAAAGCGTCTTGCTTGCGTCGGCCTCGCTTGATAGTGAGTAATACATCATCAAGGTGATCAGCAAGGTCGGGGTGCCATTTGGTAATATATGCCCACCGCTCACCCGTTAATTCGATAGTGTTGCCCCAGCGATCTCTCATCCGCCACACTGTGCCCTTGCCTCCCGTAACTCCCTGACCGTGA
>JBGVTF010000491.1:0-7221 GCA_041862415.1 Anaerolineae bacterium
CAACTACTCCCCTTCCAGCGGGAGGACTTTGAGGGCATCTTCCGCGCCATGGACGGCTGTCCGGTCATCATCCGGCTGATTGATCCGCCCATGCACGAGTTTTTGCCCCCGCGTGAAGAGTTAATCGAAGAAGTCACCCGCTTGCGCTGCACTGGCAAGGACCCGGAGAAGCTGGCCGAGCTGGAAAAGATGCTGTCCGTGGTCAACGCCATGTGGGAGGTCAACCCGATGCTGGGGTTGCGTGGCTGCCGCGCCGGGCTGATGTACAAGGGCCTGACTGAGATGCAGACGCGGGCCATCATGGAGGCGGCCTGCAACGTGGCCCAAGAAGGCGTGGACGTGCATCCAGAGATCATGATCCCCCTGACGGCCGACGTGAACGAGCTGCACATCGAACGGGAGAAACTGGAGAAGGTGGCCAAAGATGTGATGGCTGAGAAGGGCATCGAGGTGGACTACAAGATCGGTACCATGATCGAGATCCCGAGGGCAGCTATCACTGCCGACGAGATCGCCAGGTACGCTGACTTTTTTTCGTTTGGCACGAACGACCTGACCCAGATGACGTATGGAATTTCGAGAGACGACGCTGAAGGCAAGTTCCTGCTGGACTATGTGGAGCGCAAAATCCTGCCCCACAATCCTTTTGAAGTGCTGGACCGGGACGGGGTAGGCCCGCTGATGAAGATGTGTGTGGAGAAAGGCCGCACCACCAAGCCAGAGCTAGAAGTCGGGATCTGCGGGGAACATGGTGGCGAGCCGTCTTCTGTCGAGTTCTGCCATATCATCGGCCTCAACTATGTCTCCTGCTCGCCGTTCCGCGTGCCCATTGCCCGCCTGGCGGCGGCCCAGGCGGCGATGGAGCACGAATACGGGCGTAAGCAGTAGCTTTCCTGGCCCTGCCGGTGAGCCGGGCAGCCTGTGGCGGCTGCTCGCCTGGAACAAAGACCAGTCAGGTGGCAGTCCCGTTGACGTAGGGGCTGCCACCGTTCTGTTTGAGGCGGGTTTCATTCGCGCTTTTCAAGATCCTCGATAACTCCAGATTCGCGAAGGTGAAACCAACCGGGAACATTGGGTTTGCTTTAGCCCGTCGTTTGTGATAAAATACCCTGCACAGGAGTGTGGCTCCAATGACCAATGCCCCTCGAGATACCGAGAGAGTAAATGGGTATGCGCTGAACCGGTGAAGGTAGAGAAGACAATTGTTAGAAGGAGACCTCGAATGTCGGCAACAACTCTTGACAAAGTAATTACTGCCAGTGATGTTCGCCGTTGCTGGGGGCAGATTATTGACAAAATCAATCAAGCTGAAGGCCCGTACTTGGTCACCAAAAGGGGTGAACCGCGCTTGGTCATCATCAGCATTGAGGACTACGAGGAACTGATAGATTCCAAACTAGCAGCCAGTCCGGTGCTGCAAAAGCGGATCGCTGAGGCGAGAGCGAATTATGAGGCAGGAGAGGGCGGCAGCTACAAGGTGTTGCGTCAGGAGCTATTGAAAGAGGCTGGATAGATCAGCGTCGTCTGAGTACGAGATCTTCTACGCCGACAAGCAGGTGGAGAAGCAACTGCGCGATTTACCTAGGGCGGCTTTCAAGAAGATCGACCGAGAACTGATAAAGCTCAAGGAAAACCCCCGGTCAGCCAAGGTGAGGAAAATAAGAGGCAGAGAAGACGTTTACGAACTGAAGGTTTGGCCATATAGGGTGCTCTTCGACATTGATGACAAGGCGAAGAGAATTGTGCTCTATGAAGTTATTCATCGTAAGGATCTGGAGAAGTATCTCAAGCGAATGTGACTGAGATGAGCGTGGTTGATGAGATCAAGGAAAGACTGGATATAGTTGACGTCATCACGGGTTACGTCCCCCTCAAGAAGGCAGGGCGTAACTTCAAAGGGCTGTGTCCTTTCCACGCTGAGAAGACGCCTTCCTTTATCGTCTTTCCCGACACCCAGAGCTGGCACTGTTTCGGCGCCTGCGGCACGGGAGGCGATGTCTTCAGCTTCATCATGAAGCGGGAGAACATCGAGTTCGGCGAGGCCCTGCAACTGCTGGCCAGGCGGGCCGGAGTGGAACTGGCACCCAGAGGACCAGCCGAAACCGCCGAGGAAAAGCGCAAGGAGCGCCTGCGGGAGATCAACGCCGCTGCCGCTCAGTACTTTCACAACCTGCTTCTGCAATCCGAGGAAGGAGCCAGGGCCAGGGAGTATCTGGCCAGGCGAGAGATAGCCTCAGAAACCATCAACTCTTTTGAGTTGGGCTATGCCCTGGATGCCTGGGAGGCTCTGAAGGGTCACCTCGCCGGTCGGGGCTACGAAATGGCCGACGTCCTGGCCGCCGGCCTCATCGTCGAGCGAGAGGGAGACGGCTACTACGACCGCTTCCGCGGGCGGCTGATCTTCCCCATTCGTGACATACGTGGCCGGGTCATAGGCTTCGGCGGGCGCGTGCTGGACGATGGCTTACCCAAATACCTCAACTCTCCTCAGACCCCCCTCTTTGACAAGAGCAGCGTCCTTTACGGCATAGACCTGGCCAAAGGGGCCATCCGCCGGGAGAACATGGCTGTCATCGTCGAAGGCTACATGGACGTGCTGATGGCTCACCAGCACGGCATCGCCAACGTGGTCGCTTCTATGGGCACAGCTCTGACCGAAGCTCAACTCAGGCTCCTGAAAAGGCTGACCAAGAAATTCACCCTGGCTCTGGACGCCGACGCTGCTGGTGACCAGGCCACCCTGCGTGGTCTGGCCGTGGCCAGAGAGACCCTGGATCGCCAGATAGTGCCTGTTCCTACCCCGCGCGGTCTGATCAGCTACGAAGGCCGTCTGGACGCTGAAATCCGGATCATCACGCTGCCTGAGGGCAAGGACCCCGACGAGGTCATCAGAGAAAACCCGGATGGCTGGAACGAGTTGGTGCAAGCGGCCCTGCCGATCGTTGATTACTACTTTGAAGCCCTTACCTCTGACCTTGACCCGACCTCGGCCAAAGGCAAATCGGAAGCTGTACAGAGACTGTTGCCCATCATCCGAGAGATAACCGATAGCACTGAACAGACGCATTACATTCAGAAACTGTCTCGCCTGGTCAGGGAGGATGAAAGAAAGCTTCAGGCCAGGCTGAAAGGCAAGAGTAAAAGGCTGGCACAGATAGTCCCGCAGAAAAAAGGGGGGCCTCTTTCGAGCCTGCCTGGACTTCCTGAAGCCGAGAAATATTGCCTTTTGCTGTTCCTGAAGGAACCCGACCTGATTCTGGAAGCAGAGACCTTGCTGCAAGAGCTAGACCTTGGGAGCCTGACCCCTGACGATTTCGACCAGGTTGAGAACAGAGAGATCTTTGTTGCCTGGCGCGAATATCTGAGAAACCGAGAGAATGGCCTTGATGTGGAGGAGTTTCAATCGGCGCTTGATGCACCGCTGCGAACTTACCTTTCAGGACTGCTGGCCGAGTACATTCCATCCGAGGATGAGGCCGCAAAAGACATAGGTCGGAGTGTTTTGAAGCTTCGAGAGCGTAGACTTAAGACACGGAACGAGATGCTGCCTTTTCTTCAGTCAGAGGCCGAGGAACAAGGCGATTGGGAAGCCCTGAAGCGGTACAAACAGATGGTGGTTGACAACGCCAACCAGTTGGGCAGAATACAACATGCTCTCAAGGCCCGGACGCTCTTTGGCCGAAGGGAAGCTGCTGGTGATACTTTGTGAAATCCTTATCGTGGCGGGAGTGGGTCTTACATCTGAGAGGCTGACAAACAATGGTCAAGCGATCTAAGCAGAAGTCAGGTGTGGAGAAATTGCGTGCCAAAGACGAAGAGCAAAGACACCTCACTCAAAACGATGCTCTGGAAGCCCTTCCCGAAATGGAATCGGATGCTGAACAGATTGATCCCCTCGATGACCTCCTCGTCCGAGAGGGGGTTAATGTGATTGATGCTGACAGCTCGCCTGATGAGGATGATCTGGCCGATGTAGAGGGAGCCCGTGAGTTGAAAGGAGAGCCAGAAGAGAGTGAGGCCGAAAAAGAGGACATTGATCTCCCTGCCGAGCCTCTCCTTGATTTGGGCAGTCCCGAGCTGACCAGTGATCCTGTCAGGATGTACCTGCGGGAAATTGGCCGTGTGTCCCTCTTGACGGCTGAGCAGGAGGCGAGCCTGGCCCAAGCAATTCAGCGGGGTGATAGGGCCCGTCATCGCTTGAAATTGAGAGGAGGTAATCTTACTCCCAAAGAAAGGGCTAAACTCCAGGCAGAGGTCCGCGAGGGAGAGTTGGCACGAAGGCGTCTAGCAGAGGCCAACTTGCGCCTGGTAGTGAGCGTAGCCAAGCGCTACATCGGTCGTGGTATGTCTTTCCTGGACTTGATTCAAGAGGGGAACATCGGCTTACTCAGAGCTGTGGAGAAATTTGATCACCGGAAGGGTTACAAATTCTCAACTTACGCCACCTGGTGGATCCGTCAGGCCATCAGCCGGGCCATCGCTGACCAGGCTCGCACTATCCGCATCCCCGTGCATATGGTAGAGACTATCAACAGGTTGGTGCGCGCCCAACGGCGCCTCTTGCAAGAGATGGGGCGAGAGCCTTCCATCGAGGAAATCGCCCTGGACATGAACCTGCTATCCAGAGAAGACAAGCTCGCCTATGAGGAGGCCAGAGCCACGGGCGAGGCTGTGGACCCGGCCCTGGAGAGGAGAATCAGACGGGCGGCGTCCAAGGTGAGGCGAATCATGAGAGTGGCCCAGGAGCCCATGTCTCTGGAAACGCCTATCGGAAGTGAGGAAAACAGTTACCTGGGTGATTTCATTGAAGATGAATCCCTGGTCGGCCCCGTAGATGCTGCTTCGCGCCAGTTGCTAAAGGAACAGATGTCCGATATCCTCGATTCCTTGAGCGAACGGGAGCGTAAGGTCTTGGAGATGCGTTTTGGCTTGAAGGATGGGCAGGGACGCACCTTGGAAGAGGTCGGTCAGGAATTCGGTGTGACGCGGGAACGTATCCGCCAGATCGAGGCCAAAGCCCTTAGAAAGCTTCGCCACCCTATCCGCAGCCGAAAACTGAGGGACTATTTGGGATGAGCTTGACTAATTAGCTCATGGGGTGTATAATATATTCAGTACTCCTCGGTAGCTCAATTGGTAGAGCGGCCGGCTGTTAACCGGTTGGTTGTAGGTTCGAGTCCTGCCCGGGGAGCCTGCTGTAAGGTGATGTCCAGGAAAAGCCAATACCCGCCTGAGCAATCGACTCGGGCGGGTGTTTTTGTGGCTCACCTCATCTGGCCACGACGATTGGCTGTGGGCCAGAGGAAGGCGGAGAAATAGCTCTGAACTTTTGATGCCCACTCTCATTTTGACAATGCAAGAACTCGATTGTACAGAGGTTCGTAGGCCTCACTCTCGTAGCAGGTGGCCTCGCCTTCCTGGGCCGTTAGCTCCTTGAGTTCATAGATGTGTAAGCGGGGCCTGCCGCCGACGGTGACTGTCCCTACTACCTGGTACTCACTTTGCAGTAACTCCCTGGGATAATCCTGCTTGGGCTCCTTCTGGGTAGGATTCTCAGCGATGAAGTAGTAGCGCGGGCGCTCGGCCGGCGACGGCTCCTGGCCAGTGTACCAACCCGCGACCTCGCTTTTCTCGTTGGTGCGGTAATCCCCCTGCAAGGTGCCGGCTTTGTAAAGGTAACCGATGGTCTTCCAGCCTGACTTGTGGGGCAGGCCGAAGAACCGCTGCGGTCGCCCCTGATGCGTGTTCCAGTAGAGGGCAATTCGATGCTGAGGATAGCTCAAGGCGTACTCGGGATCGGTTCGCACGAAGAGGACGTAGGTGTAGAAGGCGGACAAAACATAAATTATCACTGTTGCGGTACAGGCCAATGCCCATAGTGCTCTCGGTTTATAGGTACTGAGGCGCACCGTCTCCAGGCCCAGGGCGGCGATGATGGCCCAGGCAGGAGCGAGACAATAGTAATGAAGCCCCGGCACCCTGATGATGAAAGCGTAGAAAATGAGGTAGGAGAAGAACCATAAGAAGACGGCCCTCCGCTCCACGCTTATTCCCCTGCCCAGCCAGAAGGCGATGAAAAGAGGTAGGAACAGGAGAATGCTGTATTTGACTTCACCGAGGGTGAGCAGGGAGGGGGAAAAAATCGAGCCAATCAGTCCTGCCACGAACAGCAACAGGATGGTGATCGCCAGACTCTTTGATCCGAGACCACGCCACACGCTCTCCACACAGGCCACCATCAGAAAGACGGTCATGGTGACCACATAGTAGATAGAGTTGTAAAAGATGTTCGAGACGAAGTAGATCGGCAGGTTGTTGTAGGGCCCCCGCTCGGGGCTGATCCGGATGGTGGTGTAGCCCTCCAAGGTTTGGGCGAAGTGAGGGTGGAGGACAAAGGGCACATAGTAGGCCGCGAGGACGATGACGACCAGGCCCGTGGAGAGAAGCAGAGTCCTCCCGTTGTCCTTGAGGAAGTGACGTCCATACCTGTGCCCATACAGAAACAGCAAAGGCAGCCCTATTAAGGCCGCTTCATAATGGGCCAGCAGACTGAAAGCGAAAAACCCGGCTCCCAGGAGTTGATAGCGGGCGGCCAACCTGGTGTCATCAACCTGATTGATCCGGTAGAAACAGTAGAAGGTCAAGGTCAGCGCCAGGACCACGACGCCGTGGTACTGTACCATCCGCGAGAAGCCGAGGGTGACCCCCTCGATGGCCAGCAGTGCCCCGACCAAGCCAGCCACCCGCCGGTTGAACATGCAGTTGGCCAGGAGGAAAGCGGCCAGCACAGCCAGGGTGCTGGCCAGAGCAAAGGGGCAACGCAGGGCGAACTCGTCGAAGCCGTCAGTGAATAAGGCGAAAGCTGTGGCCACGGCCAACTCGGCTGGCCCCTTCTTGTGCCAGAAGAAGGCGTCGTCTTGGCCTGAGATGGCCGCCTGGGCCAAAGAGGTCACGTCAATCTCGTCGCCCTGGTACTCAGAATAGCCCAGGGACGCCAAGCGATAGAAAGAGGCCAATAAGAGCACCAAAGCGATGAGGCCGAGGGAACGCCTATCCACCAGGTTGAATGCGGGCCAGTCCAGGTCCCGCTGAACAAAGCAGAGGACGAGCAAAAGGGCGATCAGGAGGTCCAAACTCAGGAGGAGTGACAGAAGGGAGATGGGGCCAGGCAGGAAGTGGATGATGAGAACGACGAGGGTGCTGAGGAAGTAACCGGCTCCG
>JBGVTF010000492.1:0-3968 GCA_041862415.1 Anaerolineae bacterium
G
This sequence comes from Anaerolineae bacterium, assembly GCA_041862415.1. Classification (GTDB taxonomy): domain Bacteria; phylum Chloroflexota; class Anaerolineae; order E26-bin7; family E26-bin7; genus E26-bin7. The sequence continues at coordinate 2 of JBGVTF010000492.1, forward strand.
TCGTGGGCATTGTCTCCGAAACCTGGTTCCCCGACCGCTCCACCAAGGACCGCGACACCGCCTGGGCCGTCAACGCGCGGGTCCTGAGCCTGGAACCGCTCAATCTGCCGATGCGTGACGAGCCCCTCCCGCTGGGCGAAGCATCCCAGCCCAAAACCGACGTCGAGGCGGCGCGGGCGGCGGTGGCCCCCGACCTGGGCATTGCCTGGAACAACGCCCCACCTCCGTTGGAGGAATGGGTGGGGCGGGAGGAACTGCTGCTGGCCATCAGCCGCGACTGGACCGACCCGGAGCGCCGGGTGACCGGCCTCATCGGCTTTGGCGGCGAGGGCAAGAGCAGCCTGGCCCGCCAATCGGTGGACAACCTCCTCTCCCCTCCACCGATTTCGGGGGAGGGGCTGGGGGAGGGGGCCAAGCCCGACGGTGTCTTCTGGTGGGGCTTTTACACCCGGCCCAGCGTGGACGAGTTCTTCGAGGCGGCGCTGGCCTGGATGAGCGGCGGGCGCATTGACCCACGAAAAGTGCCCTCGGCCAGCGTGCGGGCGCAAATCATTGGCGCCATGCTGGGCGCGGGGCGCTACCTCTTCATCCTGGACGGGCTGGAGGTGATGCAGCACCAGGAGGGCGACCAGTACGGCCTGCTCGAAAGCGCCGACTTGCGTGAGTTCCTGAGCTACTTTGCCGCGCCGGGGCACCAATCCTTCTGCCTGATCACCAGCCGCGCCCCGCTGCTGGACCTGATGGACTATACCACCTACACCCACCGCGACGTGGCCCGCCTCCTCCCCGCCGATGGGCGTGATCTGCTGCAAGCGGTGGGCGTCCAAGGCCCCGACGAAGCGCTGGACCGGGTGGTGGCCGACTGGGACGGCCACGCCCTGACCCTGAGCCTGCTGGGCGCGTACCTGGCCGACCGGCACGAGGGTGACGTGGCCCACATCGGTGAAATCCCCACACCCACAGCCGACGAGCCCCGCTACGAGCGCGTGCACCGCGTGCTGCGCCGCTACGACGACCACCTGACCGAGGCCGAGCGCACCTTCCTGACCCTGTTCAGCGCCTTCCGCATGCCGGTGGAAGAGACGGCCTTTGACAAGGTGTTTCGGGTCAAGCCCGAGAAACCGGGTTTTTCCGAAAAACCCGGTTTCTCCGCCGCTATCGCCGCCTTGGCCGACGCGGCCTTTGCGGCCATGGTCCAGCGGCTGGTGGCCTACCGCATCCTGCGCTACGACCCGCACGCCCGCACCTACACGACCCACCCCCTGATCCGCAACCATTACGCAGAGCGCCTGGAAGAGGCGGACCAGGTCCAGGCCGCCCACCAGCGCATCAAGGACTATTACTTGGAACTGGCTGGGGATACGCCGTACCACCCTACATTGGACGACCTGGCGCCCCTGATTGAGGCCGTGCACCACGCTTGCCGTGCTGGGGCCTATGATGAGGCGGATCGCATACGACGGGATTGTATCTACCAGGGTGACCGCAACGTGCTGACTTATCAACTAGGCGCCTATGAAACCGCGTTGACACTGATGTTAGACTTCTTCCCTGGCTGCGACGCTTCCCAGGAGCCAGAAGTAAGCGATCCCTACTCCAAGCGTTTCATATTGAATGCAATCGGCTTATATCTGATGAACCTGGGGCGTCTGGACGAGGTGGCACCGTTCCATGAGCGTAAGAATACGATTGCTCTGAGTGCAGAGGAGTGGCACAGCGCTAGTGTAGGCTACCGAAACCTAGCCAGCTTATATGCCTATCTCGGCAAGCTAGCCGCCAGCGCGGACGCCGCTCGTGAGGCGCTGACCTTGTCACGTCGCGCAGGCAACAAGCGGGACGAGTGCAAATCGCTGGCATTCCAGGCTTGGGCTGCCTACCTGCGCGGCGACTTGGACCGCGCGGGGACAGCCTTTCAGCAGGCAGAGACATTGGAGCAGGAAGTCAACCCGGACAAGCACTACCTGTACAGCTTGCGCGGGATCAAACGCGCTGACTACCTGCGGAAGATGGGCGACGCGGCCATCGCCCGGCGCGTCACGGAGGCGAACCTTGACGGCTGGGCGCGTGCCTACAGACGGCCAATCTCGAAAAGCCGATGTCACCGCGTCCTGGGCGACCTGGACGCCAACGCGGGACTGCACGATAGCGCCCGCGACCATTATGATGAAGCGCTCAACATCGCACGGGGTATTTCGAAACAGCCTGTCCTCATTGAGGCGCTGCTGGCGCGGGGGTGCTGGGCCGCGCGGCTGGCAGCCAAAGACCCGAAGGGTCTTCGACACCCTTCGGGTCTGGATCCGGCCTTCTCCGACCTGAACGAGGCGCTGGGCTACGCCGTGGACGGCGGCTACCGCATCTACGAGGCGGACATCCGCGTGGCGCTGGCCTGGGCGCACCTGGCGGCGGGGGACCCGGCAGCAGCGCGGGCCGAAGCGGAGCGCGCTCAGCGCATGAGCGCCGACATGGGTTATCACTGGGGCCAGGTGGACGCAGCGGAAGTCCTGGCAGCCATGTAGAGGCGCCATTCAATATCTACCACCGCAGAGAGCGCAGAGAGCGCGGAGCAAATCAAGAGTAAGCGTTCGGGGGGTGACTTTGACTAGCATCCTGAGCTTGTCGAAGGATGCGGGTTCTGCAAAGCTGCACCCTTCGACAAGCCTTCGGCCCGACCTCAGGCCGAGGGCTCAGGGTGCTTCGGTGTCATCGCCAATGAACATTGCAACCTCTTGTAGGCGAACCCTCCTGAACGGAGAAAATCAAGAAAATCTCAGCGTCCTCCGCGTGCTCAGCGGTGAAATCCAGTCACCGGAAGCGAACTGTGTAACTCCGGCCAATTACGCCTCTACCGAAAGACCCTGTCGGTGGTCGTCGCCTCTGTCGGCGCCGAGGCCCATTACAAAGTGACGTTGACCTGGAGGCGAGAGGAGAAGAAAGGGAAGACCAGCAAAGATGAAGCGTGACGAACTGATACCCTATCTCGATGACTATCTGCGCGTCAAAGAGATCGAAGATAGTTCCCAGAACGGCCTCCAGGTGGAAGGCCTAGAGGAGGTGACAAGAGTCGCCTTCGCCGTGGACAGTTGCCAGGCCGCCTTCGAGCAGGCGGTCGCCACTGGTGCACAACTGCTCGCCGTCCACCACGGACTTTTGTGGGACAAGCCCCTGCGTCTGGTCGGCCCCCTCTTCCAGCGGGTGAAGATGCTCATTGAAGGTGATTGCGGCCTCTACGCCGCTCATTTGCCGCTGGATATTCACCCCGAGGTGGGCAACAACGCCGAACTGGCCCGCCTGTTGGGACTGAAACAACCTCGCGCCTTCGGTGAGCACCACGGCCATAAGATCGGCATCGGCGGCGTGCTGGACCCGCCTACCTCGCTGGATGCGCTGGTCGAGCGATTGGCGCGGGCCACCGGCCAATCTCCCGTGCGCGTGCTGGCCCACGGGCCGGAGAACGCGTCGCAGGTGGGGTGCATCTCCGGCTGGGCGGCCGACCTGATGGATCAGGTCATCGGCGCTGGCTTTGACACCTTTGTCACTGGCGAGACCAGCCACGCCTTTTTCCACCAGGCCGCCGAATGGGGCCTGAACGTCCTCTACGGCGGCCACTACGCCACCGAGACGCTGGGCGTAAAGGCGCTGGCCCGTCATCTGGGGAAAAAGTTCGACCTGCAGACAACCTTTCTGGACATACCCACGGGGATGTAACTGGTTGTTATAGGAATTTTCTGGAGTAGCGAATCCTTCGACTGTGCTCAGGACAGGACTTGTGTCGCGTTCGGCTGGCGCAGAACGAGTTCTGCTACTCCGCCAGCAAAGTTCTTGCTAAAGCACGGGTAATGTAACACAGGAAAGGAAGAACCATGTCTGATACCATGAGAGTCCAACCCTTTGAGGTCCTTCTCAACTGGATTTTGAAAGAGCTTGAAGGGAACCAGTCCATCTTTGGGATTCATCGCTCTCTCTTCTA
>JBGVTF010000493.1:0-3632 GCA_041862415.1 Anaerolineae bacterium
ACCCGTCCTGTAGCCCAAAACGCATGCGCAGGATATGGGCTTCCCGTGGACTGAGGGTATCCAAAAGCTCCTCAAGAGTGGTACGCAGCAGGGTCTGTTCAGCCGCTTCAGGCGGGGAAGGCGTTTCTTCATCTTCGATGAAGCTTCCCAACTCGTTGTCCTCTTCTTCACCCACCGGTTTCTGCAGAGACAGGGGACGCCGGGCGACCTTCATCATCCAACGCACCTTGTGGGGTTCCAGTCCCATTTCGTCGGCGATTTCCTCGGGGTTGGGCGGTCGCCCGCGATCCTGCTCCATCCGGCGGATGGTACCGTGCAGTTTCCTGATCGAGTCCCCCATGTGCACAGGCAGACGGATGGTGCGTCCCTGATCGGCCAGAGCCCGGGTGACGGCCTGGCGGATCCACCAGGTGGCGTAGGTGCTGAATTTGTAGCCTCGGCCGGGATCGAACCTGTCCGCGGCCCTCATCATACCCAGGTTGCCCTCCTGGATCAGATCCTGGAAAGGCACCCCCTGTCCTCGATATCTCTTGGCGATACTGACCACCAGACGGGTATTGGCCATGATGAGATGGTCACGCGCCGCGTAGCCAGCTTCGATCTGTCGGCGCAACCTGGCCCGCTCCTCCTCGTCGTGCCCGTTTCTGGACAGGCGCTGTTCGGCCTGGCGCCCTCTTTGCCATCGTTGAGCCAGTTCCACCTCCTCTTCCATCGTCAAAAGGGGCACCCGGCCCATTTCATGAAAGTACAGGCTGGTGATGTCCGCGCTGGGAATATCACTCAGGCCGTCTCCCCCGCTTACAGGCTTTTCTTGAGGCTGCGTTACCTTCGGCACTTCCCTGGCTTGCTTGTGGCCAGCTTCTGCTTCGTCCTCGTAGACCTCAATGCCGTGCTCATAGAAGTAGTCAAAGAGGCCTTCAAGCTGGGCCAGGTTTTCTTCAGCCTCAGGAAAGGCCGTCAAGATGTCGTCGGCAGTAACATAGCCTCGCTCGGTGGCCTGGTCCAGCAGCTCATCCAAAATCTTCTCTTCTTCCTTCAACTCAATCACCTTCTTCTCCCGGTTCTCTCAGCTTGTACAGGACAATCAAGGTCGAACATTCCACTTCCCATCGCCATGCTTCACTGTGGCTGCGCTTTCTGGTACGCACAGGCAATGCACAGGGTAGCAAAAAAGGCCCTATTGGGCTCGGCGGCTTTCGAGGCCGCTGGCATCGCTACATCGGCTGGCCTTCCCGAAAGGAGCCTCGGAGCGGACTCGAACCGCTATCGGTCGCATACGAAACGGCGGCTCTGCTGACTGAGCTATCGGGGCAAGACAGTCGGGATGCGTGGTCTTGAACCAGGGACCACGCCCCGCAGAGGCTGTGAGGGTGGGACTCGAACCCACGACCTTCGGTTTAACAGACCGCCGCTCTGCCGACTGAGCTACCTCACAGTATTCCCCCTCACCTGCCGGTCGTGGAGCTGAGGGGACTTGCCCCTGACCTCATCGGTGCGATTGATGCGCTCTCCCGCTGAGCTACAGCCCCACATCATCAACGAGCATCAGATACAGAGCCGATGACAGGACTCGAACCTGCAACAGCCCGCTTACAAGGCGGGCGCTCTACCAATTGAGCTACATCGGCGCGTGGGCGGAGAGCTGGAGAGTCGAACTCCAAAGGCCCTGTGAGGGCTCGCCGGCTTTCGGGGCCGGTGCCGTCGCCAGTCGGCTTGGCTCTCCGATACCCCCGGTTGGACTCGAACCAACGGCCTTCTCCTTCGCAGGGAGATGTTCCTTCGGCTGCGCCCTTCGTCCCGCTCAGGGCGGGGCTCAGGACAGGCTCTTCCAACTGGACCACGGGGGTGCGTCGCCGGCCGACGTCGATCTCCTGACGTCGGCCAGCATCATTATTCAACCAACCCGTACCGGGCCATGATGCCCCACAGCAACGTGTGCACCGTCGGTTGCTGGGGTTCCTGGAGCAGGGTCATGCCAGCCTCGCTCGGGGGCTGGTCCCCCTTGCGACCGTTGCACCGACGACAGGCCGTGACCACATTGTCCCACCTGGTCTCACCACCGCGAGCGCGTGGCACTACGTGGTCAATGGTCAGCTCTCGCTGGGGGAGACGCTGGCCACAGTACTGGCAGGTGCGATCGTCTCGCTGCATGACGTTGCCCTTGGTGAGAGGAACCAGCCGATGGGGGACCTTGACCATTTTCAGGAGGCGTACCACCTTCGGTTCTGGCACCGAAAGAGAGACGCTGCGCCATTGACGGGTCTCGTCGGAGATCACCGCCTCTGCCCTATCGGTGAGGATCAGGCCCAGGGCACGGCGCACGCTGACCGTTGCCAGCGGCATCCAGTTTGCATTGATCAGTAATACTGCCATGTGATTGACGCCTCCTGTCACAATGATGACTCGGGGAGGAGGACTTGAACCTCACATCTCCGGATCCAAAGTCCGGCGTGCTGCCATTACACCATCCCCGAATAGCGGCACCCCCAGGGCGACTCGAACGCCCAACCTACGGTGTAGAAGACCGTTGCCCTTCCAATTGGGCGATGAGGGCACAGTAGGGAGTGACGGGCTTGAACCGCCGACCTCCTGCTTGTAAGGCAGGCGCTCCTATCCAAACTGAGCTAACTCCCCACAGGTGGAGGCGACGAGACTCGAACTCGCAACAACTGGCGTGCAAAGCCAGCGCTCTCCCAATTGGAGCTACACCCCCACAGTCGGGGTGGGCGGATTTGAACCACCGACCTCCTGGACCCAAACCAGGCGCGCTCCCGCTGCGCTACATCCCGATTAGGAGTGAGGGGCTGGATTTGAACCAGCGTTCTCCCGGGCCACAACCGGGTATCTTAGACCGCTCGACTACCCCCACAGAGGCGGTGACGACGAGATTTGAACTCGCGATCTCCGGCTTGACAGGCCGGCGTGTTGACCGGACTACACTACGCCACCGCAGAGGTGGGCCGGGCAAGACTCGAACTTGCGAAGGCTGAGCCAGCGGTTCTACAGACCGCCCCCTTTGCCGCTCGGGACACCGACCCACAGTTGCCCACCTCGGATTTGAACCGAGAACCTGCCGCCTATCAGACGGGTGCTCCTCCAGATTGAGCTAGTGGGCAGGCACGCCGGGAGCGACTTGAACGCCCATCAGCGGTTTTGGAGACCGCCATCTTTGCCTGTTAGACGACCGGCGCGTGTTTCAACAAAAAAGGCGTGAACCCGATGGTCCACGCCTTTCCCCAGATGAGGAGGCCACATGACCTCACCACAGTGTTTCCCTCTCTGTCTCCTCGCCTGGGAGAAGACGTAGACCAACCATTGCCAGCAGACTACTGGCAGAAATCTCATGCGCGTCGTATGTTAATGTGCTCAGATAGGACAACCAAATCACCGCTGGCCTGACACCTTGCTTGTTACACCACGGTACCCTGTCAATGAGGAGACCCGAGTCATGCCGCTTGTCTCCCTCGTTAAACGTAGGGGTTGCCTTACCAGCCTCTATGTGGGGCAACGAAGCGCTCCGCACGACGCTTCTGAAGCTGGTGTCCTGCGTTTCCGCAGCCTGTTTGAGATATTCTGCCCATACTGGCGGGAGTGTGAATTGAACTTCTGACATCAATGCTGTCCTCTCGGTG
>JBGVTF010000494.1:0-3431 GCA_041862415.1 Anaerolineae bacterium
CACACCGATTTCCCTGACGAGGAAAGGATTGGCAAAAACTCGCGATAGAAAAGTGGACGCCGCTCAGTCCTCGTGGTAGAGTTAGCTTGCCACAGCAACCTTACCCTGGGGCCTAGAGCGGAGTCCACTGGTGTCCAATGTAAAGGAAGCGGGAGGCGCTGTCAAGTATCAATCTCGGCCGGGACGGCCTCCCCTTCGCAGCCCGGCCATTGCGCGGGAGATCATTCGAACCTGCGCGAGAGAGGCTGTCGTGAGCGGAAAGGTGCCCAGCGACAGCGAGTTGGGCCAGCAGGTCGGTTTGGGTCAGCGCACGGTGCGCGATGTGCGGTTGCAGGCTGGCCTTAACCGGCGCGATATCAATGCTTGGATCCGGGAGAGACAGATCGAGGCCCCAGCGCCTCAGGAGGAAGTGCTCTGCTGGACCCCGTTCGCCGGTCTGTGGCTGCTGGTGCCGCTGATGGTGAAGACGGTCTTCTGGTCTGCCGTCGGCCAGCTGGAATGGACTGTAAAGACGGGTGTAGGGGCCGCGAGTTGGGCACTGACCATCTTCATGTGGGCTGTACTGGGCTTTCGGCGGTTCTTCCATCTGGACGACTTTCGCCACTACGCCGACCTGGGCCTGGCCCTTTTCACCGGCCGAACCCGCTTGCTGGCGGACAGTAGCGTGTGGCGGCTGCTGCACAGCCTCAAGCGGGAGAGTGCCGAAGCATTCTACCAACAGACCGCGGCCGAGTGCGTGCCCCTGGCTGCGCCCGAGGGAGAGGAGTGGCTGAGCATGGATGAGCACGTGGTGGGCTTCTTCACGAAGTTGAAGCCCTGCCCGCTGGGCAAGACCCGGGTGCCCACTCGCGGTCGATCCTACCCGGCCATCCGGCTCTACGCCCCTTTCCATCTGCACGCCGAACGGTTCATGGGCTTGGTCGTCACCAAGGCTCGGGTCGCCCTGAGCCAGGCGTTGCCTACCCTCATGGCTGAGGTACGCCGATTGCGCGAGAAGGCCGGGCATCCTCAGCCCAAGTGGATGGACCTGATCCTGGATCGGGGTGCCTACAAGGGCAGCCTGTTCCAGACGTTGATGGATGACGATCAGGTTCGTTTCATCGCCATGGCGCGGGCGACGAAGAAGAACAAGGAGCAGTGGGAGGCCATCCCAGAGGAACGCTTCAGTGACTACCAACCGGAGGGGGAGCACAACCCCCATCTGAAGATTGCTGAGGCCACAACGACCATCAAAGACTGTACGCACCAGCTGCGCACCGTGGTCATCCGAGATGACGCACCGGGCAGCAAACAGCGCTGGCGCTGCCTGTTCGTGAAGGTGCCGGCGACGGAGATGAGTCCTGCCACGGTCGACGCCAGGTATCGGGCGCGCCAGAAGCATGAGAACAGCTTTGCCCAGTTGGACCACTACCTGGCCGGGAAATGTCTGCCCAAGCCCTACGCTCTGAAGCGAGAGGCGAACAGCCAGGGAGAGAAACGCCAGACGGTGGGCAGCGAACTCTCCGAGGAAACGATGACCGGGTTGCAGTTCGTGGCTTGGCTGCGCCATTGGGCCTTCAACCTGATCAAGGACTTTGGCGAGGGCCTGGGTGGGCCCTATGCCACCATGCGCGTGGGTACGCTGGTGCGCAAGTTCATTGCCCGTCCGGGTGTGCTGCGTGTCAAGGGTCACGAGTTGTGGGTGACCCTCACACCATTCACCGGCAGCGAAGCGCTGGCCGACTGGGTCCAGCACATCAACCAGCAGCAAATCGCGATCCCTTGGCTGAACCACCTCGTCCTCCGGGTGGAGATTGCCTCGTTGCCACCTGGGCTGGCTGCCCAACCCAGACTGGCCGCAAGGAGAGTTTTTGCCAATCGACAGCTACCCACGGTTACATAGGGAAATCGGTGTGACAGTAATGCGACTTTGGGAAAGCCCTGCGGCCCATGCAAAAGGGGGGGCTGCAGGGCGGCCGAGCCGCCGTTCAGGCCCCCGTCGAGGGCAGCACTGCGCGCTAATGCGGCGTCACTTTGCTTGCGAGCGATAGCCGGCGCCGCAGGTCGGGACAATCAGGACCATCGTGACCCACTACCAGGGCCAGCGCGCCCGTCTCGCCCTCAGCCATAGCGTTGTGGCCAGGAGCGCCGCGAGCAGGACGCCGCTGGCAACCACCCACCAGCCCCAGGGGTAACCCGCCACGCTCTGCCGGAGCCGCGTAAGCGCGTTAGGCTCCAGCGCCTGCTGGACGATACCGAAGCGCTCGACCTCGTCGTCGGGCGCCTGTGGCACGCCCCTCTCAAGCTCTGACCGGATTTCCGCTGTGGGCGCCTGCGGCAGGGCTTTGGCGATTGTCGCCTGGGTCGGCGCCGGAGCCACCAGTGGGGCCTCCACCGAGGGGGGCGGGGCCGTCGGCTGAGGCACCCCTTCGCCACCGACCGCCCCGGGCACCTCGGCCTGCACTGTCGGGCTGGCCCTTTCGCCCAGGCCCGGCGGGGCTGCCGTTGCCCGCGCGGCCTCCTCGGGCGCGAGAGCCTGCGCGCCGGCACCGATCTCTTCGCCGCAGTCCTCACATGGGGGCGTGGGGAAAGACATCGCTGGCAGGTCCTTGTCGCCACGGGTCGAAGGCGTGCCCTCGTGGGGCGTACGCCCGACTACTGCAGCCTCCGCCTCCGCTGGAGGCTCTTCGCCCACATACCCACTGGCAGGGTGAGGTGCCGCCTCGGCCGCCCCATCGGCTCTCACCTGCAGCGCGTTGCGAGCCTCGCCCGCCATGGGTGCCCGGCCAACGGGAAGCACCAGGGCATTGCCTGCCAATGCGATCATCAAGATGACGGCCGTGACCCCTGTGGCAACACGCAGAGCCCCATAGGCCCAGGGATGCATCCAAAACGGCACGGATGGCGCGGGCGTGGAGCGTGGTATCTGGAACGAGCGAGGCGCCCTCACCTGCGGCAGGCTGCGAAGCAGAGCGACCGTGCGTTGCAGCGTCTGCAGGTTCCACTGGCACGCCTCGCACTGCTGCAAGTGCAGCCTGACCCTTTCCTGGTCGCGGGCTGTCAGCTCGCCATCCAGGTACGCGGACAGGTTGTGTTGGCAGAAACGGTGCCCCGCCCTGCCGGATCGTCCGAGGAAACCAAACATGCCGCTCTCCGCTTCTTCCTCACGAACTCTCGATTGATCTCACCACTAAGACGGCATCAAGGCGCCCAGGGTTCCCCACAACCTATCAGATAATCGCGCATCTTGGCGCGGGCGCGGCTCAGCCGCGACTTGACCGTGCCCAAGGAGACCCCGGTGACCGCCGCGATCTCGTCGTAGCTCAGGCCCTGTACGTCTGAGAGCACCAACGTCAGCCGCTGGTCGACTGGGAGCTTGGCGATCCCAGCCTCCAGGCCCCGAGCAAGATCCTGCCGCAGCACGGCCTCCTCGGGGGTCTCGCTCTGGTCGG
>JBGVTF010000495.1:0-18376 GCA_041862415.1 Anaerolineae bacterium
ACATGAAAGGCATCTGGCTAGAATTCCAGACGGTGAGGTTGCCCGCGTTGTCAAAGCTGGCCAGGCAGAACGAGGTGCCCATGCAGCAGTGAGCGACCCGGGTCAATTCAAAGCGGTCCTCGATCACTACATCCGACTCGGCGAACCCCTTTTCCACGTCGCCGTGGGAGTACGACTGGGTCATCATGGACAGAATGTTCCTCTCCGCCCCCTCGTGGATGAGGGGAGCACCTGGCTTCATGGCCTCTTCCGGGTCAAAGACGGCCGGCAGGTCCTCGTACTCCACTTTGATCAGGTCCAGGGCCCCCTGGGCCGTGTCTTCGTCCACGGCGGCCACGGCCGCGATCTCGTCGCAGAAGGAGCGCACTTTGCCTGCTTTGAGGGCGGGATTGTCGCGGGCAAAGCCGACGCGGATGTCGGGGATGTCGTCGCCTGTGATGACCGTCTTGACCCCTGGCAGTTTTTTAGCCCGGCTGGTATCAATGTTCAGGATGCGGGCGTGGGCGCGCTCGCTGCGCAGGATCTTGCCGTAGAGCATACGGGGCAACTTCATGTCGTGGCCATAGATGGCCCGCCCCGTGACCTTGTCTATGGCGTCCAGTTTGGGCACTCGTTTGCCGATGAATGCAAACTCTTCTGTCATACTTGACCTCCTAAGGCGAATAGCGAGTGGTATGATCGTTCTTCCGCCTTATCGATACCGACGCATTATCAGTGGCAGGTAAATATACTTACATGCCACACCAGTAGCAAACTCATCCGCGCCGATGTCAAAGAGACATCCGTCTGGTCGGACATCACCGTCTATGTCCGTCGTCACTCCAGCGTTGACACCCCGATCTATCGCTGCCGAGCTAGCCGTCAGGTGATAGCCGTCAGGAGCAAAGGCCGGGTTGCCCTCGTGCTGGTTCTGCACCGTCACGGTCGCCGTAGTCGCCCGCGAGACGGTGATTGGAGTGCCATACCAGAGAACGCCGTTGACTGTGACGGTGTTGCCGCCCGTGACGGTGATGCCCACCGTGTGGCTGACCAGGATGGTGTTGGTCAAGGCCACAGTGCTATAATATGTTATTGGTGTTGCTCCCCGCCAGTCTGTATTATAGCTAGTCACACACACCCCATTGCCATCGCCGCCAGTGTTGTGAGCGATGGTAGTGTGCAGCAAGCCCAGGGAGGAGCCATAAATGCCCAGGCCGCTACCCTGACTATCAGCCCGGTTGTCAGCCACCACGTTGTTGACCAACGTGGCGTTGCTCTCAACCAGAGCGAGCCCACCATCATAGTCAGCAACATTGTAGGATATGGTGTTGCCGTGGAGCGTGGCAGCGCTGTAAACCAGACCTAGCCCACCGCCGCCGTGAGCGGTATTGGATATGAAAGTATTGCTGTTGAGCGTAGCATCGCTGGCGACTACGCATAGCCCACCGCCGTAGCCGAACTCGCCGGTAGCATTGGCCCTGAAGGTGTTACTGATGACCCTGGCGGCACTGCTGACTTCCATATAAAGCCCACCGCCGCGGCTGTCCGCAGTATTGCTGATGAGCAGGTTGTCCCTGATAGTAACTGCAGCGGTAATGACGTACACCCCGCCGCCGTAGACCGCGGTGTTGCCACCGGTGATGCGCAGCCCCTCGACAGTGGGACTGATGTCGCCGCTGATGTAGAGCACTCGCCCCTGCCCCTGAGCATCCAGCGTAGTGGGCTGGGTGATAGGATAAGGTACGGTCCAGTTGGTGGTAGTATAGCCCCCCCGGATAGTGACGGTCTTGCTGATGTAGACGGTCTGGGTGACCCCAGCGCGGGCCTCTACCCCGGCGCAGTAGCCGGCTACCTTGACCGTGTCTCCATCGCTGGCCGCATCCACCGCCGCCTGGACAGTGGTATAGGTTAAGGTAGGGTTGCTCGTAATCCGGGCATAGCAACGGCTAGCCGAATAGAATTCGTCCGCGCCCAGGTCGGGGATAGCGTCACGAGATTGGCCATCTATGTCGGTGGCTACCCCGGCGTCCACGCCCTTGTTAATCGCATCGGACGTCACACCGATGTGATAGTCTCCTGTGTTGGGGTCTACAAAGGCCGGGTCGCCCCAGTAGTTGCGCGTGCCGGTGATGATGATGCCTGCGCCTCCCCAATCGGTGTCATTGGCCCAGGTATCGATGCCCCACAGCGTGGCCTCCAGTGTGGCTGTGTTATCACCCGTAACAGTGATGCCCACGGTCTGGCTGACGAGAATAGTGTTGGTCAGAGCCACGGTGCTATAGTTCGACTCCCAGTTCGTGACGTAGACCCCGCTGCCGTCACCGCCAGTGTTGCGAGCGATGGTAGAGTGCAGCGCACGGAGTGAGGATGAGGAGCACCACCGGCCATATAGCCCGCTGCCAGCCGTGTTTGTCCGATTGTCAGCGATAAGGGTGTTCGTCAATATAACATTGCTGCAGTGCAGAAACAGCCCACCACCTGAGGCACCGGCGCTGTTCAAGGAAATGATGTTACCGGTGAGTGAGGCACCGCCGCCGTTGAAATATAGCCCACCGCCGTCGTCACTAGCGCTGTTGGAGATGATAGTGTTGCTGCCAAGTGTGGCGCTTCCCTGATACATTGCGACCCCACCGCCTTCAGAAGTAGCCGTGTTTGAGAAGATGGTATTGTTGTTAAGCGTCGTATCGCTGTAGCCCAGGAGCAGACCGCCGCCTTGATAGGCAGAGTTGGCAACCACGGTGTTCCCATTGAGTATGACATTGCTGAAGTATAGAAGTCCCCCACCGCCTGACAGAGCAGTGTTGGTTATGATGGTGTTTCCGCTGAGCGTAGCGCTAGATTGTAGGAACACCCCACCACCCCAGAAAAGCGCGGTGTTGGAGGAGATAACGTTGTTGCAGAGCATAGCGTGGCTAGATCGAAGAAACAGTCCACCACCGTCGTCGGCTGTATTCTCGAAAATCTGGTTATTGCTGAAGATAGCTGTCGCAGTAATAACGTACACCCCGCCGCCAACGTGACAAGTATCAACGCAACCAAACAACCGACCACCACCTAGCCCAGCCGCATCCCCGCCGGTGATGCGCAGCCCCTCGATGGTGGGACTGATGTCGCCGCTGATGTAGAGCACTCGTCCCTGCTCCTGAGCATCCAGCGTGGTGGGCTGGGTGATAGGATAAGGTGCGGTCCAGTTGGTGGTAGTGTAGCCCCCCCGAATAGTGACGGTCTTGCTGATGTAGACCACCTGAGCCAGCCCACCGTAGTTGTTCACGTCAGTGTAGGTTCCAGCCGCCACGAGGATTTCGTCTCCAGGGTCGGCGGCGTCTACGGCGTCCTGGATGCTGGCATAGTCACAGCCACCGCTCAGGCATACGGTGATGACGCTCCCCGCTTGCCGCAGAGGGCGTTGGTCCGGGCACTGTGAGGCTGCAGCGTGGGCTGGCGGCAATGTCGCCCCACCCAGCAGCCACAGCAGGGCCAAAGTCAGCCCGAGGCCCAGAGCCAATGAGATGAACAATTGCCTAGTTCTCATAGGGTTCTCCTTCCTACAACTCGGGCTGCAGTACAGTATCAGATAGAAGTCGGCGGTGTACTGGGCCTCGCCTTTCTCCTTGATTTCTCTCCTTTGATGTCAGGCCAATCTGCCCAGCCTGTCTGCACCTCCTTGGATCCTCGATTCTCTCAATACCTTCGCTGGCGTTTTCCTACCTTATTCCGTTCGGTAAAAAGGCGCTGTCAAGGCTCACACTGGCAGCATTTGGGTGACCTATGCCCCCTTTTGCTTAAAGCGGGTCCCTCACCTGCGTCCTGTGGCGCAGTAGTGCCGCTTTCGTGGCCAGAGCTGCCGGGGCACGGACCGGCGGGAGCAGGGAACCGGCGGCTTCTGCCAACGTGTACTAGCGAGTACTCGCGTCTAGTATCGCCTCCACAATCTTGGCATACCCCGTGCAACGGCACAGGTTGCCCGAGATAGCCAGCCGGACTTTGTCCTCAGTGGGGTGGGGGTCGTGATCGAGAAGCGCCTTGGCCGACATCAACATGCCTGGTGTGCAATAGCCGCACTGCACCGCGCCGTGCTCGACGAAGGCTTTTTGCAAGGGATGCAGTTCCCCCAGAGGGGCCAGACCCTCCACGGTCATCACTTCCCGGCCCTGGGCCTTGAGAGCCGGCACCAGGCAGGAGTTCACCGGCACGCCGTCCAACAGCACCGTGCAGGCCCCGCACTCCCCCTCACCGCAGGCTACTTTCGTACCGGTGAGCTCCAGTTGATCGCGCAGCACCTCCACCAGCATAGCCGATGGCTTGACCGGCACCCTCACTTCCTCTCCGTTGAGTTTCATTGTCAGAGCTTGTGTGGTCATCACACACTCCCTATTCGCTATTCGCTATTCGTCGCAGCGCCCGCTCGATAGATCTGCGGAGCAGCACCTGGACCATCTCCTGGCGATACTCCTGAGAACCCCGCAATGGGTTGCTCCTGGGCTGGGCTTCCTGGGCAGCTAGCTCCATGGCGGCCGCAATGGACTGCGCCTGAACTGCCGCACCCCGCAGAGCCTCCTCGGCTTTGAGGGCACGGGAGGGCGTGGGGCCTATTGGACCGACAGCCAGCCGTACCTCCTGGAAGGTATCCCCTCCATCGTTCAGAGTGACCACGGCGGCCGCGTTCAGGATGGGCAGAGACAGAGCCTTCCTTTTGGCCAGACGCTCGAAAGCAGAACCTTGGTTGGGGCCCAGAGCGCGAAACCGCACAGCGGTCAGAATCTCAGCGGTGGAGTCCACCGTGCACTGTCCCGGTCCCACGCAGAGGCCGCCCAGAGGCTCACGACGGGTGCCCGCAGTGGTGACCACCTCCACCTCCGCCTCCAGGGCCATGAGAGGGACGACGGTGTCGGCCGCTGGCTGGGCGTTGACGATGTTACCGCCCATAGTGCCCATGTAGCGTATCTGGGGCGAGCCCACCTGCGAGGCCCCTTCGGCCAACGCAGCCGCCCTCTCTCGGATCAAGCTGGAGGAGGCCAGTTCCTGATGGGTGACACAGGCCCCAACCCTGATGCAGCCGTCCTCCAGTTCGATGCCCTTCAGTTCATTGAGGTTGGTGACGTCCACCAGGCACCTGGCTGTCACCTCTTTCCTCTTCAGTTGGATGATCAAGTCGGTGCCGCCAGCGATGACCCGTGCCTGCCCCTGACGTTCCTTGAGCATGGCCAGAGCTTCCTCAAGTGAGGTCGGCACAAGGTATTCTTCCCACTTCATTTATGCCCCCCCTCAGTCCCCCCCAACCCTTCGACCTTGCTCAGGGCAGGCTCTGGGAGGGATGCTTTTCTCCCCCCTGTACCCGGTGTCAAAGGCTTGCAAGTTGACGTTCCTGAATCTCGGCGGGCTGACCCGCACGATGGTTTCCTTAATGTCCTCGTAAGTGAAGGGTACACCCGGCACGCTCAGGGCATAGCCGATGAGAGCCAGATTGGCCGACCGGGGAGCTCCCAGGGCCAGCGCCACCTTGTCGGCCGGGAAGCTATAAGCCCTGATCTCGTTCTTCTCCAGGTAGCCCTTGATGCCAGGATCCCAGAAATCCTCTTTAGGGCTGTTGACGAAGCAGAGACCACCCTTCTTGAGAAAACCCAGGGTGCGGTAGGCCTCATCCCGGTCAAGAGAGAGGAGGATATCGGCTGTGCCTTGCCTGACCAGGGGGCTGGAGTAATCACCGATTTTCAGATGGGAGATGACCGAGCCTCCCCGTTGGGCCATGCCATGCGTTTCGGAACCAATGACATTGTAGCCCTGCTCCAGGGCCAGTTCTGAGAATATCCTGGTGGCGAAGAGGATGCCCTGTCCGCCCACACCGGATAGGATCAACTGTAAGTTCACTCCTGCCTCCTCATTGAAGCGGGGCCTCGACGATGAACCCCTTGTAGCAAACGTCAATGCAAACGCCGCAGTCAGCACAGATGCGCCGATCAATGACTACCCGCCCCAGGTCTTCGTCCACCACCAGGGCCGGGCACTCGAAGGCTGTCAGGCAGTACTTGCAGTCGTCACATTCCTCGGTGACGGTTACCCGCACGGGGTTCTCTCGCAAGGATGTGGGATCGTAGAGGGGACAGGGTCGCCTGGAGATAATGACGGCAATGCCTCCATCTTTCCGCCGGATGTAGTCCCGTGCCCTCTTGACCAGCGCCTGCAAGTCCTTGACGCGGTAGGGGTCCATCTCCTCGATAAACTTTACCCCGCAGGCCTGAACCAGGTCCTTGATGGCCACCCGGTTGCCCATCCTCCCATCAGCCAGAAGGCCCGAATCGGCCGTGGGCTGCATGCCAGTCATGGCTGTGATGCTGTTGTCCAGGATAACCAGGATGAAGCGGGCCTGGTTGTGGACGGCGCTGGCCAAGGGGGGGATGCCACCGTGCAGGAAAGTAGAATCACCGATGGTGGCCGCCACGACCACATCTTCTCCGTCCTGGTGATAGGCCTGGTAGAGGCCGCTGGCGATGGTGACGGCTCCCCCCATGTCCAGGCAGGTGTCCACGGCCCTCAAGTTGAGCCCCAGGGTGTAACACCCGATGTCACTGGGGTAGATGGCCTTGCCACCCAGGGCTCGCCTCAAGCTGTAGAAGGCCCCTCTGTGGGGACAACCGGGGCACAGGCGCGGCTGGCGGACCGGGAGCTTCAGGTCGGCCACCAGCTTATCCAACTCCTCGAGATCGAGGTAGGGCCCCACTGGCAGACCCAGTTCCTCCACCAGCCTCACCAGGATGCCACCAGTGACCTCGGGAACCAACTCGCCTGCAGCGGGCACCGTGGCGGTGAGACGCCCCAGCACCCTGCTTTTGTCCCGGATCTGCAACTCGATGACGGCATCGGGCTCTTCCAGAACCAAGACCTGCTCGCAGCCAGCGATAAAATCGGCCACCAACTGTTGGGGCAGGGGGTGGGGTGTGCTGATTTTCAAGATAGGGAATTGACCTTCCAACCCCATCTCCCGCAGGGTGTCCATCAGGATAGAATAGCTGGCCCCACCGGCGATAAAGCCCAGGCGGTTGTCCCGCCCCTCGTGACGCACGTTCAGCTCTGACTGTTCGAAATCGGCCTCGATGGCTTTCAGCTTCTCGTTCAGTTCCCTGTGCAGAACGTAGCGGAAGCGAGGTGTGGCCGCCCAGCGGCCGGGGTCCTTCTCGAAGGCGGCAGGGCGCTCCAGCTCAGGCACGGGCCGGAAAACAATGTTCTGCCGGGCGTGACAGATGCGGATGGCCGGGCGCAGGATGACCGGAATACTGTATTTCTCCGAGAGATCAAGGGCGGCCTTGACCATATCCCTGGCCTCCCACGGGCTGGAGGGATCCAGAGCCGGCACCTTGGCGAACATGGCGAAGAAGCGGGTGTCCTGCTCGGTTTGGGAGGAGTGGGGGCCGGGGTCGTCGCAGGAGATAACGACGAACCCACCCTTGACTCCGGTGTAGGCCGAGCTCATGAGCGGGTCGGCGGCCACGTTGAGCCCCACCTGCTTCATGATGACTGCGGCCCGCTTGCCGGTGTAGCTGGCTGCCAGGGCCACCTCGTAGGCCACCTTCTCGTTGATGGACCATTCCACGTGGGTGTTCAGGCCCAACTCTTTTTTGAAGCGCACCACACCGGGCAAAATCTCGGAACTGGGTGTGCCAGGATAGGAAGCGACCACGTGGCAACCAGCCTCCACCAGTCCTCTGGCCACTGCCTCATTTCCCAATAACACCTCTTGTTTTATCTCACTCACTACTGTCTCCTCGTGATAACAATTGTCTTGTCTTTCCCCCCACTTCAAGCTTTGGCCAGCACCGCCGGGTTGACCAGGTGCTGGGGGCGCTCGCCCCGCAGCGCGGCGAGAACCTGCCGGGCGATTTCGCGGCCCACGTCCCTCTGAGCCTCAGCGGTCGAGGCAGCTATGTGGGGCGTAGCCACCACCCTCTCATGGCAGCACAGCGGGTTGTCGGTAGCGGGCTCCTCACAGAAGCAGTCCAGGCCAGCAGCGGCCAGCCTTCCCTCGTCCAGGGCTTTTAGCAGGGCCTCCTCGTCCACCACCGCCCCCCGATCACAGTTGATGAGGTGAGCCGTGGGCTTCATCATGTCCAGTTCCCGGGTCCCGATCATACCCTGCGTTTCGGGCGTGAGGGGGGCGTGAAGGGTCACAAAGTCTGATCGTTCCAAAAGCTCTTCCAGAAAAGAAACGGGGGTAGCTCCCCGCTCTTCGATCTGTTCCCTGGTGAGGTAAGGATCGTAGGCGATGATTTCCATGTCAAAGGCCCGGGCGCGCCTGGCCACCGCAGTGCCGATGCGCCCCAGGCCGACGATACCCAACACTTTGCCTGCCACAGTGGTTCCCACCAGTTGCTTCTTCAGCCACTTTCCCTCCCGCAACGAGGCATCAGCACGGTGGACGTGACGGGCCGTGGCCAGCAGCAGGGCCATGGTGTGCTCAGCCACAGCCAACACCGTAGGCGTAGGCGCGTTCACCACCATGA
This sequence comes from Anaerolineae bacterium, assembly GCA_041862415.1. Classification (GTDB taxonomy): domain Bacteria; phylum Chloroflexota; class Anaerolineae; order E26-bin7; family E26-bin7; genus E26-bin7. The sequence continues at coordinate 8,475 of JBGVTF010000495.1, forward strand.
TGCCCCGTTCAGTAGCTTTCGCCACGTCAATGTTGTCCACGCCCACTCCGGCCCGGCCGATGACCCGTAACCGCTGCCCGGCCTCAATGACCTTGGCTGTCACTTTGGTGGCGCTGCGCACTACGATGGCCTCGTACTGACCGATGGCTTCCACCAATTGCTGCGGGGTGAGATCTGTTTTGACCTCCACTTCGGCCTCCTGGCGCAACAACTCCAGCCCTTCCTCGGCCAGGGGGTCGGACACCAGGACTTTCGCGGCCACAAGGTCCTTCTTATCAAAGCTCGCGCCAAAAGCAGCGGGAGAGACAGGCGGCATTTTACTCTAATTCCCTGTAAATAGATGTGGCGCTTGGCTTTTCTTTTGCCATTTGCGCCATCATTCGTTTTAATTCAGGACGAATAAATGTTTTGTAATACTGCAAGGCTTCTTCTTCTGTCGCAAAGACTTCGGGCGAACGCCATTCTTCTGGTTCGCCTCGACAATCAACATTATCCCATATATGAACTATGGCTATGAAACCAATTCCCGTGGGATTGGAGCGAATACCCCCCTTCATCCGAATACCAGGGGGTAGACTTTCTGGGGTAGACGGTCTTTTCGGACTGCAACAATTCTTGTATTTCAGTCCTGAGCCACAAGGGCATGAGGCACTTCTACGAATATTACGCATGCAGACTTCTCACAGTTGAATAGTGAATCTACACACCTGTCCCCCGCGCTTGATCGACTCGATCAGGGTGACATCCACAGGCTTTTCTACAACCGTCTCGAACATCTCCTTCATCCAGCCGCGAGAGCAATAGCAGTAGGTGTCCGGCAACCTTGCCGGCCCATCCTGTACCAACGGGCACAGACACTTGGTACAGAGCCTGTGAACGACGTTGCCATCCCTTTGCACGGTCTCTTCTCCGCCGCCCCACTTCCTCAGTGTGGCCAACAGGTTATCCAGATTTCCCTGGCATGCCTTAGCCGCACGAATGGGACCCTCGCGGGCACAGGCCCGTCCACAGGACTCCATCAGTCTTATCTTCGTTTCCTCATCCAGGTGAACATCTATGCTGTCAATGAGATTCCTGACCCATCTCTGGGTAAACTCCTTGTGATCTATGTCCATCTTCCGCATCTCCTATGTCATGTGGTATCGGGCTGCATCTCGGAAAAGGAATGACATTACACTCATCCCAATGCCTATTCATTGAATCCAATCTCCACGAGCAAAGAGAAGTCCACTGCCACTTGGTCAAGGCAATCAATCTTATGACGCTGAGAGAACTGCCCAACCAGTGATTAGGCCGCGAGATGGACAGCCGCAGTGGGGGACGGCGTCGGCCTCAACGCCTGGTTTGACGTGGGCTTGTTGGCTCAGCAGGGCGGCTGCTGAAAAGAGGGGGAGAGGGAAGGAAGAGGGAAAACCTCTCCCTTCCCTCTCAGATCAGTCGAGGACTCTGCTAGCTCAAGCCGGGATCTTGGGCAGTTCGGCCAGAGCTCTATCAATGGCTGCTGTATCAAGCTTGTAGTCTGTGAGCTCCTTCCTGTGGTAGGCATCGTAAGCCGCCAGGTCGAAATGGCCGTGGCCACTGTTGTTCCAGAGAATGACCTTGGACTCACCTGATTCCTTGCAGGCCAGGGCCTCATCGTAAACCGCCTTGACAGCGTGGGCCGTCTCGGGGGCCACGATGAAGCCCTCGGCCTGGGCAAAACTCAAGGCCGCGTCGAAGGCTTCAACCTGGTGGTAGGCACGGGCTTCCGCGATCCCTTGCTCCAAGAGAGCACAGATGCTGGGGGCCATGCCGTGGTAGCGCAGCCCTCCGGCGTGCACAGGAGCGGGGATGAAATCGTGGCCTACGGTGTGCATCATGGCCACCGGGCCGGTCTTGGCCGTGTCACCCCAGTCGTAGGCGTAAATGCCCTTGGTCATACTGGGGCAGGCGGTGGACTCCACGTAGATGGCCCGCAGGTCTGGCTTGGTCCCATCCAGTTTGTCCTTCAAGAAGGGGTAGATGAGGCCAGAGGCGTTGCTGCCACCGCCAGCGCAGCCGATGAGGATGTCGGGGTAATCGCCCGCCATCTCCATCTGTTTCCGGGCCTCCATCCCGATGACCGTCTGATGCAGAAGGACAAAGTTGACCACGCTGCCCAGGGAGTACTTCCAGCCATCGCGGGTGACGGCGTACTCGAGGGCCTCGCTGATGGCGATGCCCAGGCTGCCCGTTGTCTCGGGGTCCATAGCCAGGATGTCTCGACCGGCTTTGGTCTCCTCGCTGGGGCTGGGCACAACGTCGCCTCCCCAGGTCTCCATGGCGATACGTCGGTAAGGCTTCTGGTGATAGCTGATGGTGACCATGAAGACCTTGCATTTCAGGCCGAAAAGTTGGGTGGCAAAACACAGGGCGCTGCCCCACTGCCCGGCTCCCGTCTCGGTGGCCAAACCTTCCAGGCCTTCCTCCTTGGCGTAATAGGCCTGGGCCACGGCGGTGTTGGGCTTGTGGCTGCCCGGCGGGCTGACGCCCTCCCACTTGTAGTAGATCTTGGCCGGGGTGTCCAGAGCCTTCTCCCAGCGGACGGCACGGTAGAGGGGGCTGGGACGCCACATCTTGAGGACATCTTGCACTTTATCCGGGATCTCGATCCACCTCTCCTGGCTGAATTCCTGCTGGATCAAGGCCATGGGGAAGACCGGCGGCGGAATCGGAGGATCCAACATTTTCTCCAGCGTCCCCGGGTGCCGGTATGGAGGTGGCGGCGTCTTCATGTCTGCGAGCACGTTGTACCACTGGGTGGGCAGGTCTTTTTCTTCGAGGACATACTTATACTGCGGCATCTTTTCCTCCTTAGCTGGAAAAATAGAACGGCGGATAACAATAGGGCGTTTTTCTCAATAGCATCCCCCCTTTCTCCAATTGTAACCAACGGCCAGCCCTTCTTTTCAGCCAGATGCTGCAAGGGCAGTGCCATTGGCATAGCACAAACCGTCCACCGAAATAAAAAACCAAGTCAAGTCGCCGCAGACCTAACTTGGTATTTACGCGGCAGAGAAAGAGGTCGCACTCTTGCACCACCAGAGATAAACGTGGTCAAAAAGGTGTTATCCTTCTGCAAGAGTGCCAACAGCCCCATCGCTATTTTTTGCCTCCCTCCCCCAGATGGCTGTCCTACGCCTGTCGTCTGACAGGCCACCAAGCAATCACTAACAATGAACGTGCACTTGTATCCTGGTGATAAGTATAACATGGGGTCAGAACAATGTCAAGACCCGTTTTTATCTTTTCCTCAACCTCGCGACAACGGCTTCCACCTGTTCCCTGTTGGAGGCTCGCGGAGCGAGGTCCAGATACTTCTTCAAGTCAGCCAGGGCCTGCCCGTAGTGGCCTTGAAGCCCCAAGGCCACCCCTCGGCTATAGTAAGCAGCGGCAAATTTGTGATTGAAGCTGATGGCCTGATCATAGTCGGCTATGGCCCGCTCATTGTCTCCCCGGTTGGCATAACAAGTCCCACGAGTATAATAAGCCGCAGCATATCCGGGATCCAGCTCAAGAGCCCGATTGTACTCAGCCAGGGCGCGGTCGTGGTCTCCCTGAGCCTCATAAGCCACTCCCTGGTTGTTGCAGATAACAGCGTTGTGAGGGTCAAGCTCCATAGCCTGTTCATAGTCCCTCAGAGCTGACTTGTAATCCCCCTGAGAAGCGTAAGCCAGGCCTCGATTGTTATAGGCCGTCACATTGTCAGGGTCAAGCTCAATGGCCCTATCATAGTCAGCGATGGCCAACTCGTACTCCGCCAGAGCAGCATAGGCCGCTCCCCGGTTGACGTAGATGGCGGCATCATTGGGATCAAGCTCGATGGCCTGCGTCAGAACCTCGACGGCTTGCCGATACTCACCCAAATACAAGAGCTTGCCGCCACGAGCCCGTTCAAAGCTCATTGTATCACCTTACTCTCCCCACAAGTCTAGTGATTCTTGGCTGCTGTCCCCACCTTCTGCTGGCCTGGTGTAGATTGTTATATAGCGGTCGCACATGACTTCTAAGCAAGCGGCACACTCCTCCGAGTTCTCGTCGGGGACCACAGGCTCAAGGTGCACCTCAAAGCCCAGCGATTTGTACAGCTCAACGGCCTCGCTCAGGCGGGGTTCCTCAGCCGTGAACTGCCTGGTCCACCCCTCTTTCTCCAATTCGGCCTCTCTCGATTTGTTGACCACAGTGTACCTCTCTCGAATCACGAATCAGCCTGCGCCAGCCCAAGGTCACCAGGTTTAACGAAAGCGCCGGCTGAGTAGGCTCGAAGCGTAGCGGAGAGCCGTATCGAAGCCAAGCGGGGCACTTGGCCAGACCCGCTCGCTTGATTTCAATATGCCTACGGCTACTCAATCAGCGCTCGCTCGTCCCCAACCTGAAAAACTGAATAGCCCTGGCATCAGCCCGCTTCGAGCCCCACGATGTCCCCGATTTGGGCCGTGACCCAACGCATGTCATCCACCGTCAGATCACCCATGTGGGCGATGCGGAAGGTCTTCTCCTTGAACGGGCCGTAGCCGTTGGAGATCATGGCGCCGCGCTTGCCCAGTTCCGCGTTCATCTCTTCGACGTTGATGCCGCGCGTGTTCTGGATGCAGGATAGGGTGTAGGAGTAAAAGCCCGGTTCCGGGAACATGGCCCAGTATTTGCTGGCCCACTCTTGCACCACCTGGGCCATGTCAATGTGACGTTGCCAGCGCTCCTCCAGTCCTTCGGCCAGGATGTCGTCCATCTGCTTGTTAAGCGCCTGGATCAGGCTGATGACCGGGGTTGCCGGAGTCTGGTTCTTTTGGTAGTACTTGTAGTTGCCCACAAAGTCAAAGTAGTAGCCCCGATTGGGGACAGTGGCGCACTTTTCCAGGGCGCGCTGGCTCACCGCACAGACGGTCAGGCCAGGCGGCAGGGCGAAGCACTTCTGGACGCCAGCCAGGCAGACGTCCAGGTGCCAGGCGTCAAACTCGATCTTGACGCCAGCCATGCAGCTCACTGCGTCCACCATGACCGTCACGTCGGGATACTTCTCGTACACCAGCCGGGCAATGTCCCCGACCGGGTTCATCACGCCGGTGGAGGTCTCGTTCATGACGATAGTCATGGCATCGTAGCCCCCCCCGACCAGGGCGTGGTCCACCAGTTCGGGGGTAATGCCGTGACCGGGTTCGACCTCCAGCACATCGCAAGGGATACCGTTGGCTTTGGTGATCTCGTGCCAGCGGCGGCCGAACTCGCCACAGATCGTGTTGAGCGCTTTCCTGGCAGTGAGGTTGCGCACGGCCCCTTCCATCACACCGGTGGACGAAGAGGCGAACAAGAATACGATCTGGTCGGTGTAGAGCATCTTCTGGAGTTTAGGAGTGACTTCGGCCTGGAGCGCAGCGTATTCCTTGGCCCGGTGGCCGATCATCGGTTCTGCCTGGGCTTGCAGAATCTCATCGCGGACGTGGGTTGGACCGGGGATAAAGAGCTTCTTATACATTGAGCATTCCCTCTCTTATTTAGCATTACGGCACGAGTGACACGTTGCCAATCAGTTGTCTGCGATCTGTCATTCTGAGGAGCGAAGCGACGAAGAATCCCGTTCCTGGCAAACAGGCGACCTGCCGTGCGAAGAACGAGACCCTTCGCTCAGGGTGACATAGGCAAGTGCGAGTTTTGCCCCGTTGTGCCATTAATTCCGTTGCGTACCAGGCTCATGCTATCACTACCACGGTAATTCTATTGGCAGTTTATATCTACTGTTCAATCCAACCTCCATTGAGCAGGGCCTCAATCTCGTCATACCCTAAACCTTCTGGCGCTAGTTCACCCGCACCATACAAGTAAATATTCGAGTTTTCGTATCCCCATCTATCAAAGTCGTCAGTGTCATCGCCTCGACCACGCCCTTTTGCGGGCAGAGATGACTTTACCTTTGCGGCAAGGTCTTGTATAGACGTTAAGCTCCCTTTTCTAAAACTTGCTATAGTTTCGATGACTTTAGGGAGTCCGTATTTCCTAGCCAGCCCTTCGAGTCTTTGACGATCAAGAAGCGTCACTTTTCCGCCCTTGGTTCTATGAAATAAGGCAAATGCGTTCTGTCCGGTTCGAGGATCTGTCAGAATGTCCATTGGTAACATACTCCATTTAACTCATGAAGTGCAAAGTTTCGGCCAATGGCAAGGCTTCTCTGCCCTATCCACATAGCCAGAGGCTATGACCTCCGGATGCGGTTGCCCAGCACAAAGCCGAGAAGCCCAGCGAGGAAGATACACAGTAGGGCCTGCGACGGCGTTAGAACGCGCATAAGGAGAGTTGAACGGGCTTCTAATCCAGGGGGATGAAGGGTGACCATAGTTCCAAGGCTGAACCAGAGTAGGTCAAGCGGGTTTCGCGTGATGTGACGGATCTGGCCGAAGTTTGTGTCTTGCCACGGCCCCCACACACCAGCTATAAGTCCATAAATTAGGGCGAGGAAAATCCACACAAAGATGAGAGTACGAATCACACGCCAGATACCTTCACCATAATCGCACACAAGCTCCACAAGCTGGTCTCCGGCGTACTTCATGCAGTTAGTGACCGCTGCTCGCCATTTGCGCTTGGTGAGCGCGATCCGAGCCTTCTGGTGTGCTTCCAGCTTTTCCATGCGCCGCTCTTTGCGGTAAGCCCAACCAGCAGCATCATAGTCTCCCAAGCCCTCGAAGTTTTGCTTGAGGGCAAGATAGGCCTCTCGGGCTTCTCGATACTCCCCAGCCAGTTCGTCCCCGATGGCTGGTCCAAGTTGCTCTCTTTTCAACGCTGTGTGACCCAGCTTGGCGCGCCAGAGTTTGATCCCCAGCAGCCCTCCTGTTGCAACGTCCAATAGGTCAACTTCCCTGAGATTGGTAAACTGCAAGTTGGCTCCTCGCAGGTCAGCCCACCACAGGGTGGCTCCTTGCAGGCGGGCCTTCCACAATTTGGCTCCTCGCAGGTCGGACCTTCCTAAGTCGGCCCCTTGCAGGTCGGCATCATGCAAGTCAGCCCCCTGGAGGTCGGCGTTTACCAGGGTGGCTCCTCGCAGCAGGTCGGCGCCCCACAAGTTGGCTCCTCGCAGGTCGGCGCCCCACAGCTCGGCCCTTTGTAAGTCAGCATCATACAAGTTGGCTTCTTGCAGGTTAGCGCTTACCATGGTGGCTCCTCGCAGGTCGGCGTCATACAGGTTGGCCTCTTGCAGGTTGGCGCCCCACAGGTTGGCCTCTTGCAGGTTGGCCTCCTCTAGGACGGCCTTTTGCAAGCGGGCATCCGGCAGAAAGATCCCATGGAGGTCCAAATTGGACAGATCGGCGCCTGCCAAGTCCAGCCACTCAGGACCACCATGGGCGGCGATGGCCGCTTCGAGGAGCTCCCGTGTCCAGCGAACGGGCTCTTCCGGGGACCCTGCCTCAGGCGCCTGATCCTGGTGAGCATGGCAATAGCCATTGCCCAGGACAATAGGCGATCTACAGGGGGTGCCGTCCTTCTTGTAGCCCTTGCAAGTGGCCATGGTATCTCCCGTCAAAGCTGGCGTGTGGTATACACCTCATGGCGCCATCCTCTCATTCAATGGGCCATGCAGGGATCAGGTCGTCAATCTCCTCCAAAGCCGAACGATGGGTATGCTCAGTTGCCACGCCCGTCGAGAGGTTCTTCTGCAGTTCTCGCAGGTACGTCCTGAAGGGATCAGAGTTGCTCATATTTCACAGGCAATAGCCTCTCCAGATTCAGATGCTTGGAAGCATCAAGAATTTCAATGCCTACAATTCGGTTATCTTCCCCAAGGTCCAGCACAATGTCCTCGGAGAGTCGCTTGTTAATCACCTGCTGCTTCCGGTCATCAGGCGAAGGTAAAGCAAGTCTGTCTTGACATCGTACAAGATCTGCATATTCCTCCCCCTTATTCCCTTCAAACTTTGTCTACGCTCCACTTATTCCATATTGCTGCCACTGGCGTACAACTCCTGATAAACTCGATAGCTTGAAGACACGCGCTCCAGGTACTCCCGGGTTTCTCCGAACCCAATCCAACGCAGCAGGTCGTCTCGGTTTGAAACCATTGGATCCGCTTGCCAACTATCCACGCTGCCTGCGCCGCCATTGTAGGCTGCAATAGCCAGCTCCAAGTCCCCATCAAAGTAGTCGAGCAGAAAGTCCAAGAACCATGCCCCCATGCGAATGCTAGCCTCCGGAGTGTAGGCATCGCCCGGCGAAATGTCCTTCCCCAACTGCTCTGCGATCCAGGCTTGGCTTGAGGGCATGACCTGCATCAGGCCCCGTGCTCCGGCGTAGGAAAGGGCTTCCGGATCATAGCGGCTTTCCTGGCGCATCACAGCCCAAATGAGCAGCGGGTCTACATCGAAGTCTGCCGCCGCTGCCTCCACTGTGGTCGAATAGGGTCTCGGATAGCTCAACTGCCAGAAGGCCAGGGAGGCTCGTGGGTGGTCTTCTACGTATGTCTCAGCGATAGTCTGAGCATCAACCACATAGCCCCTTGCGGCCAACGCCTCTGCCATCGCCAGGTCCACTTCCGGTGCACGCCGAAATCGGGCGGCGAACACGAGTTCCAGTTGTGCCAGGTCCTCGCGCCCGATTGTCTCTAACGCCTTCACTTTGTCCAGAATGTCGCCGCCTGCAGCCGCCAACGGTGGTGCTGTGGGCAGCCTGAGCTCACCCTCAGTGGCCCGCAGCGCCAGCCAGTTCAGACCGAACCTATCCAGTAGTGTCTTAGCCTCAGCCTGGGCTTCCTTGTCCCCCACTCTCTGGGCAAGGACGTAGAGGCGGTATGCAGCGTCGTCGGCAAGATAGGTGTCTGTTCCTCCCAGACGGGCATAGATGGGCAACGTCTCCGTCAGCCGCCCTTGCTCCTCCAGCATCGTGGTCGCGGACCACCAGGCTACTGGAAAGGGCAAGTCCAGATAAAGCGCCAAGGCCTGGTCAGAGTCTTCCTCCTCCAGCAACTCAGCCTGAGCCAGTTGGCTGTCCAGCGTGTCTATCTTTCTGTAGAGAGATAACGCCTCATCGGGACGATCAAGGCGCACTAAGACCTGGGCCAGACCCAACTGAGCCGTTACGTCATCGGGCGTCTCCTCCAGCCAGGCCCGATAGGCCGCCTCCGCCTCTTCATAGCGCCCCAGTCCGCTCAGCGTCTGGGCGCGCAATGGCAGTGCTTCGGGGTCATCGTTCCCTCGCAGCGTCTCCAGCGCGTCACTGTAGTAAGTGGCAGCGTTCAAATCCTCAGCCACAGCATGTAGGTCCTGCCCAGTGCGACGCATCCCGGCGAAAGCATCCGGTTGTTCGCCCAGGACATGGAGATACTCGGCATAGGCTTCCTCTTCGTCTCCCTGCTCTTCCAGGTAGCGCGCCAGTTCCAGGCGCAAAGCGACTGCGTCGTGCAAGGCCAACGCCGCTCGATACTCATCTTCTGCTTCCGGCGCCTCGAGGCTCGCGTAATGACGGGCCATTGCAACATGCGCCCAGTAAGCGGCAGGACTCTGAGGTCGGAAAGCGACAACAGCCTGCAGCGCGCGTAGCGCTTCCATATCTGGCATCGCGACCTCGGCAGCCCACAGTCGAACATATTCCTCTATCTGCGGCAGCTTCTCGGCCAACCGCTCATATAGCACCGCCGCCCGCTCCGGCCGCGCGCCCTGAGCCTCGCAATACAGAGCCTGAGGCGAGCGCAGATAATCCCTGCAAGTCCACAGGAGCACCGCGCCCACGAGCACCCCCACAAGGATTGCAGCCGACGCTAGACGCCTGGCCCCAAATCGCCAATTCATACCTTGTATCTCCTCCCCCTCCATCACGAGCCTACTGCTTCCAGGCTGAAGGCGTGCAGTCGCCGATCGGTGGAGCCGACGAAAAGCCTTCCATCAGCCACGGTAGGCGCTGCT
>JBGVTF010000496.1:0-5392 GCA_041862415.1 Anaerolineae bacterium
GTCGAACATTTTCAAAGTGGTGTTCGTGAGCCTTGTGCTCCTTCTGTTGTACCTGGAAGTTTCACAACCCAACGTCTACATGAAGCTCTGGTTTGCAGTCCTCTGGGGCATCATAGCTATCATTACGATACTTCGGATGGAGACCATAGGCTGGCTGTCCAATAAAACCAATCTCAGACTGCCGCAGGCCATGCAACTCGCATTCGCGCTGCTTCTGGTTCTAGCTGCAGCAGTTGCCACAGATTGGGCCAACTTGGGCCGCCGCGATTTGCTCCAGTGGGCTTATGCGCTGTTTGCTCTACCTGCCTACAGGCAAGGATTTATTTGGGCACGGTCCCGCTTTCCTCACGTCTGACGGTGTAGCGTGCCACGAACAGTGAATACCGAGAACACCGAGACTAGATTGGACGTTGGAAAACACCTGCCTTGTGCATCGCCTCGGTCGGTCAGCGGGCCTTGAGCCGTGCGGTGCGCGGAAGTGGCACGATACAAACCGCGTGACAGGTCAGCCGAGACAAACTGAGACGAATCGTTGCAGTCAGTGCAGCACGTACACGTCGCCAACCTGGGCCGTTCAGAGTCATGCGATACTTGCGGACTCAGACCTATCGGTGCAGATGCCAGTTTTCCAGCCGCCTAACCACCCAACTACCCAACTACCTAACCACCCGCCTACCTATAGTTCAGGAGGTAAAACCATGACAGAAGTACACGAAGCAGCACGGCCTCTATTGGAACTGCAACCCAAGTACGATTTTTTCGTCGGCATTGACTCCGATGGCTGTGCCTTCGACACGATGGAGATCAAGCACAAGGAATGCTTCACTCCCAACACCATCAAGCACTGGGGTTTGCAGCCGGTCTCCAAATACGCTCGCGAGGCTGCCCTGTTCGTGAACCTCTACTCCAAGTGGCGCGGCATCAACCGCTGGCCAGCGTTGGTAATGGTTTTCGACCTGTTGCGCGAGCGACCGGAAGTGCAAGCGCGAAACGTCGTGCCGCCAGAAGCGCGGCGCATCCGCGAGTTCATCGCTGACGGTGCGTTCCCCAAGAGCAACGACGGCCTGAAGGCGTACATGGCCAAGCGCCCTGACCTGGAACTGGATACCGCATTGGCCTGGACGACTGGCATTAACGCCACCGTGGCCGACATGGTTCACGGCGTGCCGCCTTTCCCCTACGTGCGCGAGAGCCTGGCCTTCCTGGCCGACAAGGCTGACATGATCGTCGTCTCCGCCACGCCGGTTGAGGCGCTGACCCGCGAGTGGGAAGAGCATGACCTCGCCAAGTACGTGCGGGTCATCGCCGGGCAGGAGAGGGGCAGCAAAACCGAGCAGCTGAAACTGGCTGCCAGCGGGAAGTATGCCCCGGATCACATCCTGATGATTGGCGATGCGCCGGGCGACATGAAAGCGGCGCGAGCCAACGACGCACTGTTCTTCCCCGTTAACCCAGGCCATGAGGAGGAATCCTGGCAGCGAATCTACGAAGAAGCGGTGCACAAGTTCCTGGCGGGCGAGTACGCGGGCGAGTATGAGGCCAGCCTGATCGCCGAGTTCGAGAAGCTGCTGCCGGAAGTGCCGCCGTGGAAGCGGTGAGCGGTAAATCAGTAATGGATTGAAGGATGGTCATTGGAAAAGGTTGCGAAGAGGGCTTTCTCTCTGAGGATACCGTCCGTGAACTGATGGCCCAGGCGCTGAGCGAGCTCGACTTGAGGAACAAGCGGGTGCTGGTTATTATCCCGGATCACACTCGTACTGCGCCGATTCCTCTATTCTTCCGATTGTTCCACGAGCTTCTGAGCGAGAAAGTGGCAACTCTGGATTATCTGGTGGCTCTGGGCACCCATCAGCCCATGAGTGAGGAGGCCCTGAATCGGCTGGTCGGTATGACCGCTGCGGAGCGGGCCGGGAAATACGCGCAGGTCGGCATTTTCAATCACGCGTGGGACAAGCCTGGCTGCTTCCGCTCCATTGGCGTCATCACCGCCGACGAGATCGCCGAAATCACCGGCGGCCTGATGCGCCAGGAGGTGCCGGTGGCCCTCAATGGCAAGATCTTTGATTACGACCAACTCATCATCTGCGGGCCGACCTTCCCTCACGAGGTGGTTGGCTTCTCAGGGGGGAACAAATATCTCTTCCCCGGCATCGGTGGCCCTGAGGTGATCCATTTCACCCACTGGCTGGGGGCTGTGATCACCAGCATGGAGATCATCGGCACCCAGCATACCCCGGTGCGGCAGGTCATTGACCGGGCGGCCTCGTTCATTGATGTGCCCAAGCTGTGCTTCAGCCTGGTGGTCAAGGATGTCTCTGAGATTTGTCCTAGCAAGTTGGACCGGGCAGGCCACCCGACTACCCAACCACCCAACCACTCAACCACCCAATTCGTGGGCTCTCCCTCCTGTGTTCTGGCCGGACTGTTCATCGGCACACCGGAGGAGGCCCACGAACACGCGGCCGACCTTTCGGCCAATTTGCACATTATCTATGTGGACAAACCCTTCAAGCGAGTGCTATCGGTCATGCCAGAGATGTACGACGATCTATGGACGGCGGCCAAGGGGATGTACAAGCTGGAACCGGCCATTGCCGAGGGCGGCGAGGTGATCATCTACGCTCCCCACATCACCGAAATCTCGTACACTCACGGCCGGATCATTGACCAGATAGGCTACCATGTCCGCGACTATTTCCTGAAGCAGTGGGAGCGCTTCAAAGACTATCCGTGGGGTGTGCTGGCTCACTCCACTCACCTGCGGGGCATAGGTACCTTCGAGAACGGGGTTGAGAAACCGCGCATCCGGGTGACGCTGGCCACAGGCATCCCAGAGGAACGGTGCCGACGAGTCAACCTGGGCTATCTGGATCCGGCAACGATTGACATGGCTGAGTGGGAAGAACGTGAGGACGAGGGGATTCTGGTAGTGCATAAGGCAGGGGAGATGTTGTACAGAACTGGCAAGTAGGCAAATCGGAAGGAGGAAGTATCATGAGTAAGCAACAATTCGGCTTGATTGGTATGGCAGTCATGGGTCAGAACCTGGCTCTCAACATCGAGCGCAACGGATTCTCGGTGGCGGTCTACAACCGGACTGCCCAGCGGACCAAGGAGTTCATGGCCGCACAGGCCACAGGTAAGGAAATCAAAGCAGCCTACAGCGTGGAAGAATTGGTGAAGATGCTGGAGAAGCCGTCCAAAATCATGATGATGGTCAAGGCGGGGGCCCCGGTGGATGCCATGATAGATCAACTCAAGCCCCACCTGCAGCCAGGGGACCTGATCATTGATGGCGGGAATTCCTTCTTTGAAGATACCGAACGCCGGGCCGGGGACCTGGAGGCCATGGGATTGCTCTACATTGGCACGGGCATCTCTGGCGGCGAGTACGGCGCTCTGTGGGGGCCCAGCATCATGCCCGGTGGCCAGCCGGAGGCTTACGCCCTGCTCGAACCGATCTTCGAAGCCATCGCAGCCAGGGTTAACGGTGATCCCTGTGTCACCTACATTGGCCCTCGGGGGTCTGGCCACTACGTCAAGATGGTCCACAACGGCATCGAGTACGGCGACATGCAACTCATCGCCGAATCGTATGACATTCTGCATCGGGTGGGCGGCCTGTCGGCCCGGGAATTGCATGAGGTCTTTGCCGAATGGAACCAAGGCGAACTGGAATCGTACCTGATCGAGATCACGGCCGACATCTTTGCCAGAATGGATGACGAGACCGGCAGGCCCATGGTGGACGTGATCCTCGATGAGGCCAAGCAAAAAGGGACCGGCAAATGGACCTCGCAGAACGCCTTTGACCTGGGTGCACCCATACCGACCATCAACGCTGCGGTCGAGTCGCGCATCATCTCGGCCTATAAAGACGAACGCGTCGCTGCCTCGACGCTGCTCTCCGGCCCGGCCGTCCGATACAAGGGCGACCTCGACAAGTTGATCCAGGCGATGCGCAAGGCGCTCTATTCAGCCAAAATCTGCTCCTACGCCCAGGGCATGAACCTGCTGAAAGCTGCTTCTGAGGAGTATGACTACGCTCTGAAACTCGGCGAGATTGCCACCATCTGGCGCGGCGGCTGCATCATTCGCGCCAAGTTCCTCAACCGCATCCGTGAGGCATACGAACGCAATCCCGACTTGTCTAACCTGCTGCTCGATCCTGGGTTCAAAGTCGATGTGGAGAGCGGCCAGGAGGCGCTCCGCTTTGTCATCAAGACCGCGGTGGAGAACGGCGTCCCTTGCCTGGCCTTCAGCAGCGCCCTGGCCTACTTTGACGCCTATCGCACCGCCCGGCTGCCCGCCAACCTGACCCAGGCTCAGCGCGACTACTTTGGCGCTCACACCTATCGGCGGGTGGACAAGGAAGGTGTGTTTCACACTGAGTGGCAACAATTCTGAGGAGGAAAGTATGACCAGACCTCAAAACGTCGTCGTCGCCCAATCGGGAGGGCCGACGCCTGTCATCAACAACTCGTTGCGAGCCGTTGTCGAGACCTGTCGTGCTGTGCCTGATGTTTTTGGCACGGTCTATGCCGGCTGGCACGGCATTGAGGGCGTGTTGCAAGAAGAGTTGCTCGACGTCTCCGCCCAGCCGACTGAGGAGATTTGCCTGCTGCGCACCACCCCGGCTGCTGGCTTCATCGGCACCTGCCGCTACAAGCTCAAAGCGGCTCAGCAAGAGGATTTTGAGCGGGTGGTTGAGGTCTTTAAAGCCCACAACGTCGGTTACTTCTTCTACATCGGCGGAAACGACTCGATGGACACAGCCCACAAAGTGGCCAACCTGGCTCACGAGCGAGGGCTGGACCTGGTCGCTACCGGTGTGCCCAAGACCATTGACAACGACGTGGGCGACAGTGAATTCAAGCTGATTGACCACACCCCGGGCTACGGTAGTGTGGCTCGCTACTGGGCGCTGACTGTGCAGAACGCCAACCAGGAGAATGCTGGCTCCTGCCCATCCGACCCAGTGCTGGTGATGCAGGCCATGGGGCGCAAGATCGGCTTTATCCCAGCCGCGGCCCGTCTGGCCGACCCGGATCGCGAGATGCCATTGCTCATTGTCATGAAAGAGTCAGGGTTGAGCTTGGAGGAACTGACCGACCAGGTCAACGATCTGCTCAGGGAACGAAACCGGGTCATGGTCGTCATCAGTGAGGGTTTTCCGGTGGGTGAGATCGGTGAGCGTGAGGATGCCTTTGGCCATGTCCAGTTCTCATCCAGCCAGATGACGGTCGAGCAGTTGGTGGTGAACTACCTCAACGAGGTCGGTCTGCGGTCGCGGGGTGTGGCCCGGGGCAATGTGCCGGGCACCGACCAACGTCACAGCATGATCTACGCTTCGACCGTGGACCTGGAAGAGGCCTATAAAGTTGGGAGAAAG
>JBGVTF010000497.1:0-8291 GCA_041862415.1 Anaerolineae bacterium
CTACTCGAAAATCCAGCGGTCTGTATCTCTACCGTAGGAGAGGATCTCGTCTTCGTTAAAGAAGAGGGGAATCTCAAAGGCGGCGGTCTCCGCCCCATCGGAGCCATGCACCAGGTTGCGCCCAATCTCCAGGCCATAGTCGGCGCGAATAGTGCCCGGTGTGGCCTCCATCGGGTTGGTGGCTCCCATCGTCCGACGCACGACCTCAATGGCCTCTTTCCCCTCAACGACCATCACTACCACCGGAGCCGAAGTGATGTACTCGAGCAGTGGCTCATAGAACGGTTTGCCCTCATGGACAGCGTAATGCCTCTCGGCCAGATCGTAGTCCATCTGAATCATCTTCATGGCCGTGATCTTGAGGCCACGCTTCTCCAAACGGGTGATGATAGGGCCGATCAGACCACGCTGTACACCGTCGGGTTTGATGATAACGAGCGTTCTTTCCACGCAACCTCCCTGTTGGGCGGATATTTTCACAATGTTGCCAGGGCTTCCTGATAGGACTCCAGGGCTTTCTGCAGGCGACCGACCTTGACATAAGCGTCGCCCAGGAGATGCCATATGGCAGACAGGTCTGGAATCTCTCGGCTCGCTCGTTCCAGGTCTTCGATCACCATCTCGAGCAGCCGGCCCGAGTGGATGAGTCTGCCATACTGGTCAAAGGCTGCCTCTCTATCACCCTCTCTGTAATAGGCACGGGCTAACCTGAGGCGAGTGTCGTAGTCATTGGGCTCGATTTCCAGCCTGGCCTGGCACTCCGCAATAGTGGCAAGAGCCGCTTCCTCGACCAGGGCTGCCTCGACCTCCGGCACTTTAGCTACGACTTCTTCGGCCGCGGGGACCTCTTCCAGAGTTGGCTCCTCCAGTCCTTCCTCGCGCAGGATGCGCAGCCAGGCGGGCATCTCTTCTTCTTCGACAGGAACTGCTTCCTCGAGCGGGGCTGCTTCGGCCTCCGGCACTTCGGCTACGACTTCGGCCGCGGGGATCTCTTCCAGAGTTGGTTCCTCCAGTCCTTCCTCGCGCAGGATGCGCAGCCAGGCGGGAATCTCTTCTTCTTCGAGCGGGGCTGCTTCGGCCTCCGGCACTTCAGCTACGACTTCTTCGGCCGCGGGGACCTCTTCCAGAGTTGGCTCCTCCAGTCCCTCCTCGCGCAGAATGCGCAGCCAGGCGGGTATCTCTTCTTCGGCCTCGGCCTCTGCGGCAACCGCTTCCTCGGCTTCTGGCACTTCTGGGGGCTCCATCGCCTGCACGGGCTCTTCAACTCCCTCTTCGCGCGGCACACGGAGCCAGGTTGGGACCTCCTCCGGCATAGCTGCTTCGCCGGCAGGAACTTCTTCAGCCAACGCTTCTACTCCTATGTCCACCCCTTCGGGCGCTGCCTCTCTCGCCTCTTTCAACCAGGCCGGTATTTCTTCTTCCTCGGCACCGAGCCCCTCTGGAGTTGGCGGCTTAGATACCTGAGCTTCGAAGGGTTCTTCCTTCAAGTGTCGCAACCAGTCAGGAATCTCTTCCTTGTCCTCTTTTTCGGCCATTGGTGGGCCTATCTCCTCAACTGGAGGCGGTTCCTCTGTCACTCTTCTCCTAAGTCGTTGTAGCCAATCGGGGACCTCTTCTTCCTCCTCGATTTCTGATGGCTGAACGGCTGCGGGCTCCTCAACCCCTTCTTCCAACATCACCCGACGCCCCACAGGGGCTTCTTCTATCCTTTCACCAGGTTCCTCAGGCACTTCCCCCAATTGCCGTAACCAATCCGGGATTTCCTCAGCCTCCGTCGGCCCTGCTACCTCAGCAGCAGGTTCTGCCATCATCGGCTCGAACTCTGGTTCTTCGGCCGTTGGCTCTGCGGCTTCCTCTCGTATCTGACGCAGCCAGTCAAGGGCTTCCTCCTCCGCATGTGTGATCTCAGGAGCCGCCACTGGTAGTGGTTCTTCTACCACTTCCGCCTCGGGGACCACGGCCACACCCTCGAGCCGTGGGATTTCCTTGACTTGGGGAGAGAGGGGGGAAAGATGAGCCAACAATTCCTGGGCAACCGTGTTCTCTGGATCAAGGGCCTGCGCTATCGCCAGTCTGGCCGTCGCTTCCTCTTTGAGCTCTTCGTTATCGCTATGGAGCCAGACTTCCCCCCAGATCAGATTGGCCTTCAGACAATTGGGCAGTTTCCCCAGGATGCTCGAGGATAGCTCAGAAGCTTCCAGTCTTTGCCCCTTACGCCACAGGGCTTCAGCCAAAGCAACCTGTATATCTAGCCTCCCCTCGTCTTCCTCCAACACTCCCTTGAACTCTTCAATAGCTTGCTGTAAATGCCCTCCCCTCGCATAAAGCCGGCCCAAGCCTCCCCGCGTAGGTTTTAGCCTTGGTTTCTCGACCTTGTCACGGCGCGTGTAGAGACGCCTCAGCTCCTTGCGGACCTCTGCGTTATCAGGAGTCAATTCGAAAGCGCGCTCCATCTGCCAGATGGCCTCGACCAGGTCCCTTTCCTCGCTAATCATGCTCAACCCGACATGAGCGATAAAGTCTTCGGGATCAGCGCTCAGGACACGGTTGAAAAAGTCCTCTGCCTCGCTGTGCATTCCCTTTTCCAGGCAGGCCTGACCTAATAGGCGGTACGCCTCAAGGTATTTTGGATATGTGCGCAAGATGTGCTGGCAGACAGCGATGGCCTGGTCGTGAGAATCGGCTTTGACAAGCCCTTTGACTTCATCACAGTACGCTCGCAAGCTGATTTCAGTCATGGCCCTTCTCCTTCTGGGTCTCTCTCAGCAGCGGCGAAAGCAGCGCAAGAGTTGTTCACATTTCTCGAAATTCTAAAGCTTCTAAGGCACTCCTCAAATGTACAACGTTCCTTCTTCAACCTGGTCTTTATAATATATTATGCAACTTTTTAGCCAAAATGTCAACCAATGGTTCACATAAGATGTCTGTCTCCCAGCCACTAATTCGTCACGTTCCTGAGGAGGTGGGGGCTGGCTCGCATCTCTCACACCAGTCGGTGTAGCCCTTTGAGATGGACCAGCAGGTCGTCAATGGGACGCTCAGGGCGAGGAGAGGGACCCAGAGGGTCAACGATGTCTTCATCGCCCAGCAATACTTTCAAAGCATTGAGGATGGAGTGGGATAGGACTTCCAGGTGATAGCCACCCTCCAGAGTAAAGGCGATCTTTCCCCTACAGAAATCGTCGGCCATGGCTTTCAAGGTGCGAGCTAGATGAGCGTAACCGGTTATAGACAGCCCCATCATGGCCAGAGGGTCATCCCAGTGGGAATCGTAGCCTGCCGAGACCAGGACCAACTGGGGTTGATAGCGCTCGGCCAGAGGGTAGAGAAGCTCGTCGAAGATACGCTGGAAGCCCTCATCGCCTACTCCGCCGGGCAGGGGCACGTTGGCTGTATAGCCTTGCCCCTCGCCCTTTCCAATCTCCTGCCAATGGCCAGTGCCTGGGTAGTAGGGGTATTGGTGGGTGGAGACATAGAGGACGGATGATTCCTCGTAGAATGAGTCCTGGGTGCCGTTGCCGTGATGCACGTCGAAATCAACGATGAGAATTCGCTCCAGGCTTTTCTCCTCCAGAACGTAGCGGGCGGCCACGGCCACGTTGTTGAAGAGGCAAAAACCCATCCCCCGGCTGGTCAGGGCGTGGTGCCCTGGCGGGCGCACCATAGCGAAGGCGTTATCCACCCGACCATCCAGAACCGCTTCCACGGCGTCCACCAGCCCCCCGGCGGCCATCAACGCTGCATCGTAGGACCGAGAATTGGTGTATGTGTCGGGGTCCAGGTGGCCTCCGCCCCTTTCGGACACCCGGCGTACCTGGTCAATGTATCCCTGGCTGTGGTTTCGTTGCAACCGCTCTATCGAGATAGGGGAAGGTTTCAGTGCGGTTAATCTCTCCAGCATCCCCTGCTCCTCCAGAAGGCTCATCGTCCTCTCCAAGCGCCTTTTGTTTTCCGGATGGCCGGGCATGTCATGCTCCAGGTAGATGGGATCGTAGACGTAAGCGGTGGTCATGGTTCGCCTCCTAAGGGGTTGGATTCGCGCTTTATCTCTAATCATACCAGATTACGCCCCGATTGTAAAGTCAGGAATCCGGAGGATAATGGACATTGCGAAACTGTCCCACTCGTGGTAAACTATGGGTGTAGAAATCCAAGGCCCCTGACTCGCGGTCCCATAAGATCTCTCGGAAAGTCAAACGAGGAGGGAGTTTTTGACGGGTAGCAGGCCAATCACATTGGCCGTCTTGGGGCGGACAACGCCCAGCTCGGTTAGGCTAATACCCTTTTCCCAGAGAACTCTTATCTCAGAGCGGCACTGTTGCGCCACAGGAGGTGATGATTTATGACTGACGATGCCAAAAGGATTGAGGAATTGCGCAGGCAGGTCAACTACCACAGTTATCGCTACTACGTCCTGGACGACCCCGTCATTCCTGACGCGGCCTATGATGCCCTGGTGCAGGAACTGCAGGGGTTGGAAGCGGCGCACCCGGAATGGGTCACGCCCGATTCGCCGACCCAGCGGGTGGGGGGTGAGCCGCTGGACAAATTCGAGAGAGTGCGCCATCCAGCTCCTATCCTCAGCCTGGCTAGCACCGCCGAGATCCAGGGGGTTCACGATTGGCTGGAGCGTATCGGCAAGCTGCTGCCAACAGGGGTGACCATCGCCGAGCTGGAATACGTGGTCGAGCCCAAGATTGATGGCCTGACGGTGGTGCTGCACTATGTCGATGGTGTCTTCGTCCAGGGAGCCACGCGAGGAGATGGGGAAGTCGGGGAGGATATCACGGCCAATTTGCGGACTGTCAAGAGCCTGCCCCTGCGCATCCCTGTCTCACCCGATGGGCCGCCACCAGCGCGGCTCGTCGTGCGCGGTGAGGCCTACATGCCCGTTGACAAGTTCGAGGAGTTCAACCGCCGCCAGGAGGAGGCCGGAGAGAAGACCTTCGCCAACCCGCGCAACGCTGCGGCTGGTTCCTTGCGGCAACTCGACCCGCGCATCGCTGCCGCCCGCCCTCTGGACCTCCTCTGCTACGCCATCGTGGAGGCCGGGGAGGTCGAGATAGCCACCCAGTGGGAAGTGCTGGCTTACCTGCGAGAGATGGGCTTTCCGGTGTGCGAGGACGTGGCCAGGTTCGGTGACCTGGAGGCGGTCATCAGCTACTGTCAGGAATGGATGAAAAAGCGGGATACCCTCAACTATGAGGCCGACGGGGCGGTGATCAAGATCAACGACCTGCGCACTCAAGCTGCCCTGGGGTTCGTGGGTAAAGACCCCCGTGGGGCGCTGGCTTTCAAGTTCCCTGGCCGCGAGGCCACGACCAGGATCGTGGACATCGGCATCAACGTGGGGCGTACCGGCACCTTGAACCCTTACGCCAGGCTGGAACCGGTGAAACTGGGCGGGGTGACCATCAAACAGGCCACCTTGCACAACTTTGAGGACATGGCCCGCAAGGACATCCGCCTCGGCGACACCGTGGTCGTCAAACGGGCGGGCGACGTCATTCCCTACGTGGTGGGGCCCATCGTAGAGTTGCGCACCGGCCAAGAACGGCCCTTCGAGATACCGGAGCGCTGCCCCGCCTGCGGAGAGCCGGTGGTAAAGCCCGAGGATGAGGTGGCCGTCTACTGCGTCAACGCTGCCTGTCCCGCCCAGTTGGTGCGCCGCATTGAATACTTTGTCAGCCGAGGGGCCATGGACATCGAGGGTTTTGGCACGCGGATGGCCCAACTCTTCGTGGACAAAGGGCTTCTCAAGGACGTGGCCGATTTCTACTACCTGGACCGCGATGAGATCTTGGCCCTGGAGGGCTTTGCCGAGAAGGCCACCGACAACCTGTTGGCGGCAGTCGAGGCCTCCAAGACCCGGCCCCTGGCGCGGATCATTACGGCTCTGGGTATCCGTGGCGTGGGAAGCACCGTGGCCGAGCTTCTGACCGAGCACTATTCGTCCATTGACGAACTGATGGCCACCACCCAGGAAGAACTGGAAGCCATCGAAGGGCTGGGGCCACACATAGCAGGCAACATCGTGGAATGGTTCTCACGGGAGCGGCACCGGAAGCTGATAGAGAAGTTGCGGCGGGCTGGGGTGCGGCTGGCCGAGGAAAGGCGGGAGCGACCGCCACAGGAGTTGCCGCTGGCGGGGCTGACCTTCGTGATCACCGGCACCCTGCCTTCCATGAGTCGCGATGCGGCCACGGCCCTGATTCAGGAGCACGGGGGCAAGGTGACCGGGTCGGTGTCCAGCAAGACGGATTATCTGCTGGTGGGCGAAGCTCCCGGCGGCACCAAGTACCGCAAAGCTCAGCAGTTTGGGGTACCGATGATTGACGAAGGGGAGCTGATGCAGATGATTCGCCGACCCTCTCAAGTAGACGAAGGGAAACCCTTGGAATTGGGATTGTGACTCACTGGTTTCTGCTGCTCGGAGCGGGTCCGTGCCCCCGCGTCTTTCGGGGCAGGGCCGCCGGGTCACGGACCCAGCGGCAGCAAGGAACCGGGAGCTTGCTTCCACTAGCGTGTGTTAGGGGGAAAGAGTGGACGTGGTTGGACTGGGCTACTGTTCGCTGGACTACCTGGGCATCGTGCCCGGCCGGCCCGAGTTCGATGTGGACACTGTGACCTTGAGCGATTTCGCCAAAAGCGGCGGCGGGCCGGTCTCCACCGCTCTGGTGGCCCTGGCCCGGCTGGGGGCCCGCACGGGCTACATGGGGGTGCTGGGCAAAGATGAGGGAGGGGCGTTCCTCAGAGGGGAGTTCGAGCGGGAGGGGGTGAACCTCAGCCGGCTGCGAGTCCAGGCCGGTGCCCGCACACAGATTTGCATAGTGCTGGTTGAGGCAGGCACCGGACGGCGCAGTATCCTCTGCTATCGAGCGAAGGGCGAGTTGCTGCTGGACGAGGCCGACCGGACCTACATCTCCTCAGCCCGCTATCTGCACCTGGACGGAAATCACATGGGCGCGGCCATCACCGCCGCCCGCTGGGCCCGCGCCGACGGGGTCAAGGTCTCCTTCGACGCCAACCGGCCACGGCCCAGGCTCGACGAGCTGCTCCCTCTGGTTGACGTCTTCGTCGCCTCCGAGCGCTTCCCACCGGCCTACACCGGCCAAGAGGATCAGGTGCGGGCTGGCCACACCCTGCTGGAGATGGGGCCGGGGATCGTGGTCATCACCCTGGGCGCGGCAGGCTGCCTGTGCCTGTGGGCGGATGGGGTCAGCCGCGTGCCCGGTTTCCAGGTAGACGTGGTGGACACTACCGGGGCGGGCGACGCCTTTCACGGCGCTTTCCTCTATGGGCTGCTACAAGGGTGGGCGTTGGACCGCACGGCCGTCTTTGCCAACGCCGTGGCCGCCATCAACTGCACCCGCTTGGGTGGCCGGACCGGTCTGCCCAGCCTATCTGAAGTGGAGATTTTCCTCAAGAAAAGACACAGTGGAGAGAGGTAATTGAGCCCAAAGAAAGTAGATCGTGGGACATATCCTGAGAAGATTCACCCTTCGGCCTTCATCGCCGAGACGGCCACTGTAATGGGCGATGTGACCATTCGCCGAGAGTCCAGCATCTGGTACGGGGCGGTGGTGCGGGGCGACACAGCGCCCATCACCATCGGCGAGAGGACCAACATCCAGGACGGCTGCATCGTCCACGTGGCTGCGGGACAGCCGACGACCATCGGCGACGGGGTGACCATGGGCCACGGGGCTATCGTGCACGGGGCCACCATCGGAGACAACGTCATCGTGGCCGTGAGAGCGGTCGTCCTTGACGGAGCGGTGGTCGGTGAGAATTCCATCGTTGGGGCGGGCTCGGTGGTGACCGAGGGCACGGTCATCCCGCCCAACTCTCTGGTGTTGGGGGTGCCAGGCCGGGTGGTGAGACCTGTCAGCCAGGAGCAGGCTGAGCGCATCCGCAGCAGCGCTCGTAACTACGTGGAGTACTCCCGGGCCTATATGTAAGCATTCAGGTGCCAGGCACTTACGTGGTTGCTTTGGCCTGAAGGTCGTTTTCCAAATGGTTTGCACTCCTACACCTTATCCAAAGAAAACGTTGATTCATTGCTCGATCGCTGCTCGCTCGTCTGCGATCTGAGAAGTGAATAGCCCTGAATAGCTGATGTTTGTTATTGACATTTGGAGTCAGTTATGCTACAATGAATAAGAGCAATAACAACAGGCATTAACTCATACTCAGATCACAAGATCTGGCGGGGGATCCCTTCGACAAGCCTTCGGCTCGAGGGCTCGGGACAAGGGCCAGATCCGCCGCCAAACCGCTGGATTGCCAAA
>JBGVTF010000498.1:0-3522 GCA_041862415.1 Anaerolineae bacterium
TCTCGCTCACTCAGCAGATACCAGCCGCCAAGTGGATGAAAGACGATTACCTCATCAGCTGGCCCCTTAAGATAACAAGTTTGCCAAGAGTGTCCTCCGGATGGCAGAGCGTCATCACACTGAAAGATGGCTTCATACCCAAATTCCGGTGCGAGTGCCCAGCCGAGCTCTTCACGATAGCCGGGTGAGTTGCTGACATCGCCGCGCCAGACGAGCCCAAATCCGCTCTCCGGCGCGTAGAAGCCTTCTGGTGGGTTGATCTCTGCCGACGTATCTCGGACGATTGCCAGCGGATCATGGACATAGTGAACCTGTTTCCTCGCATCTTGCTCATGCAAAAGTGTTTCGTCAAGGATAACGTAGCGTCCGAGCTGCTCTATCCAGATCATCATGCCTCGCTCAAAGTGTTGAGCAGCGGCGTATGACCGAATGGGCTCGGTGGGACAGACGCCTGCCTGTGGTTGGTCGGAGAAAAACCAGGTTGTATGGCACTTTAACGCAACGGACACCTGCCACGTCTCAGGCGTCGAGGAGCCGTGAGTTTCGACGCTCAGAATGAAATCAATGAAATGAAATCCTGCCGCTTCCAGAGGAATCGTGAAGGTCAGCACACCTGACAGGGGAGCCTGTTGGCAATCCTCGCTCGTAAACAGAGCGAAGCGAGCACTGGGGCAGATAGTAGCCCGGTCGCCACGTGCTTCCCAGGTTAGTGTGACGGTGTCGCCTGGGTCGCTCCAGGTGGGCGTGACTTCAAAGGAGAGTATTTGCGGGTTGGCCGGTGTCTCAGCTGACGCAGGTGTGTTTGTTGGAGGTAGAGTAGGCGCGTTGGTTGTGAGGACTGGCGTAGTTTGCCGTGGGGCTGTTTCTTGGGTTGACCTTGTTGGAACTGTTGGCGTTTTTGCGGGAGTAAGCGTCAAGGTGGATTCCGACGCAAAATCGTAGGCCGGGAAATCAGCCATAGACGCCAGAACTGTGCTGGAACCATCAATATCTCCCAGGAGAACGTCAAAGCTATCTCCGTCTGCGCCCAGTTCAGGATTACGCCTTACTACGAAGAGGTAATGATTGGCATCTACCCAGCGGACGTCAGAGACCAGGGTGCCAGCGTCAACGCTGCCTGGAAGGGTTCTACCGCTCCACTGGCCGATTTGGAGCTGGGGCCTCTGGCGGCCGGAGACGAAAGCGAAGCGCCGCGAGTTTGGCGCCCAGCCGTAAAGAGTAGCGGCATCGGCGTAGGAAACCCAATCACCGTTTTCCAACCTCATGACCTTCAGCCCGATTTGAATCCCTTCCGTTGGAGTAGTCCCCGATTGTTGCATTTCCCCGTAGGCCACGTAGTTCAATTCGTGCGAGAAAGCGATCGCCCCTTCTATGGGCAGAGCATAGATACTGGTGATGAGGTCGGCGGAGGTGCCATTGGTGGGGATGCGCCAGATGGTTGTGTGTTGGGTGGGCTGGGTCTGGGGGTTGGCCGGTGGGATGGCTACCATAAGAGAACTGCCATCCGCTGCCCAGGTCGGCTGCACGTAGTAGTCAGACTCACTGTACATCATGACTGGTGTATAGGTCAGTGCGTCGTCCCGTCGGTTCCCCCCGCCGGCATCAATCAAGCTGATGTCGCCAGGGGTGACGATGGCGATCTGGCTGCCGTCGGGAGAGTAGTAGAATTGGCCTCCCTCGCCGGGCGGAAGCAGGATGGACTGCTCCAGGGTGTCGGCATTGATCAGGCGCAAGTCGTCGGCGGGAACGTCTCTGGCTTCGAGACGCAGGCGCGTGTTAAAGGCCACGATGTGGGTACCAGGGACCCATTCGAAATGGCTGAGCCTCACCTCAAAACCGTTTTCCGATTCCATCGCCACAAAATCCTCTGCGCTCAGCAGTTGACGCTCGCCTGTGCCGTCGCTGTTGACTGTCCACAACTCCCCTTCCTCTCCCTGAATGAACGCCACAACTGCGCCGTCGTCGGAGATTTTGACGATGTCGCTGGCGTCGTCTGTGCGGGTGATAGGTATGGCCTCCTTCCCTTCCGCCGTCCATAGCCAGATATTGCCATCCTTGACGAAGACGACACGTAACCCGGCTGGTGCAGGGTAAGTGCCAACCGGCATGGGCGTGAAAGCAGGTGCAGGCGTGGGGGGAATGTAGCCTTCTGGTGTCGGCGTCGGTGTCTTGTACAGGGCCAGGTATGGGTTTTCGGTGACCAGAACCTCCGCCGTGGGGGTGGCTGCGCCATCAGGTGTGGCGGAGCGCTCGATGCCCACTTCCAGCGTGCCGCAGGCAATTGAGAGCAGCGGGATCAGGAACAGAACGAGTTTGGTTACTCCAACACATGATAGTCGAATCATTTCACTCCCACAACTCCCACGTCTAGCATAATCTGTCCCTCGGGTACGGTCCGCCGCGCGCCATCTAGTACAGGCAGCCGCTCCTGCGTGGCTTCGTCGTACATGCCCACCGCCACTCTGTACGTCCCCGTCGGTGCATCGGACGGCAGGGTGACCGCGTGACTATCCACGACCACCTGCCCTGGCTGCCACAAGAAGGTAGGGTAGCGCCCGCTCACCGGCGGACTGTCTCCTTGCCCCTGCAACCCTCCCTGCGAATCGAACACATGAACAAATACGTTGTAACTCTTGTCCACCGGTTCCGTCGCCTGCCAATAGAAGGCCACGAACAGGGCATGTGGAGTCACCTCAAAGTCGTAGCCCAACAACTGGATGCGGTCGCCCAGGAAAGTCCGTCGCGTGAACGGGCTGCAAAACCAGGGCATCCTTATCCCTGCTGACCAAAACCTCCTTGGGAGCGGCTGCGCCCTCAGGTGTGGCCGTGCGCTCTATGCCCACCTCCAGCGTGCCGCAGGCAACTGCGAACAGTGGGATCAGAAACAGCGCTAGCATGGTCATCTGCTTCCGTAAACTGCGTGATATTTCCGTTTTCATGGTCACCTCCCGTAAGTTTTTACACGTTGGATTTTGGCATACCGGTGTTACAAGGGTATGGCAATGATGTCACAGCTTTGAGACAGCGTGTGACCATTCTGCAATATCCTGTCGCTGTAGAGCTAATCCGGCAAGAACTCTATCTTCACCACACGGCCGTTTTCAAAGGTGACCACCCCCCAATCTGAATCCCCCCAACCTTCATTCGTATGCCGATAAGTCAATGTACCTGTTACAATCTCTCCTCGTTCGTTGCTCTCAGTTTTGGGGCTACTAAGAGGGGCCCCACCCCCTTTCATATAGTCGCCCATAATCTGCTCTACCTGTGCCGGTGTCATCCCCTCTTTGATCCGATAGAAATCCTTGAGAAACGGCTTGCGACTGTTCCAGTCAATGAAGCGGACGGAGACAGCAACCATCACAAAGAGTGTCAGGATCAGGAGTTTTTCGCGCATGGGGCGTCCATAGAGCAGCAGCGCGCCAACCAGAACCCAAAACGCGGTGTAAATGGCGACGAACCGGAAATAGAGCGACACCGAAAGGCCAAGGTCTAGGACAAGAAAGATGCTCAAGGCAATCCAGA
>JBGVTF010000499.1:0-3870 GCA_041862415.1 Anaerolineae bacterium
GTGCGCAGCGCCCTACGAGCAGTCTTGTAAAAGGGCCAGGTGCCATAGATGGCGATCACGCTGGCCAGCGCAAAAAGCACGTAGCGCACGCCGGGGAAGGTCAGGGTGTAGCCGAACCAGCCCTGAATCGTAGGGGAGAGCAGCAGCACTGGAACGGTGAGGACCAGCACCACCCAGAAGCGACGCCGAAAGTCCTGCTCCATCATGGCGTGGTGGTCGTGCTCTGCGGCCTTGTGTTGCTCGTGGGTCACGTGGGCATGAGCGGTATGATCTTGCTCCCCCTCGCAGGGGCAGCCCAGTTGGGTCAGCATGCGCTTGAGGTGCTCCAGCCCCACGACGTCGGCGTCGTAGGTCAGTTGTACTGCATCGGCCACCGGGTTGATGGCTACGTCCAGCACACCGTGCATCTCCCGGATGCGGTCCTCGAAGCCGCAGGGGCAATCGGGTCCCACGTATTCTTTGAGTGCTAAGGTAACGCTTCTTTTTTGCATTTCTCCTCCTCCTCAAGTCCGCCCTTACTTTACCCGGCCGACAATCAACTTGACCAGACCCCCAGAGGCCAGTTCCTCTACCCGCCCTATCTCCAGACCAGCCTTTTTCACGTTGTCCACCGTGCGGCGGTTGATGTTGGCCCCCATGATGCGCACGACGAGAGGATTGAGCCAGTCCATCAACCGGCCCAGCAATGGATTCTCGGCCCGCATGTGCTCCAGCAGGATGATCTGCCCGCCGGGCCGCACCACCCGTGCCAACTCTCGCAGGCCCAGCACCGGGTCGGGCACAGAACAGAAGACAAAGGTAGCCACGGCGGCGTCAAAGCTGTCGTCGGGAAAGTCGAGGCGCTGGGCGTCCATCTCGCAAAGATCCACCTCAAGGCCTAATCGCTGCGCCTTGTCCCGCGCCCGGTCCACCATCCTGTCGCTGAGGTCAATAGCCTTGACATGGGCCTGGGGCGGGTAATAGGGCATGTTCTTGCCTGTACCCACCCCTATCTCCAGTATCTTTTGTCCTTTCACCTGCTCCCACAGCCGCTCCCGCCAGCGGCGAAAGTTGAAGGCTTCCGCGAAGACTTCCAGCCAGTCGTAGATGGGGGCCAGACGGTTGTAGCGCGTTCGGGTCAGGGCTGTCAGTTGTAGGTCAGTGCTCATGATCGCCTCTCGCACGTGGGAGCGGTTTGCAGCCACAATAGGTCGCGGCCACAATCCGCTCCCACGGTAACTGGGGTTAATGCCCGGCCATGTCCACGAAGGCCCCATGCCAGGTGTGGTACCACACCTGACCGGTGTCGCCGTTGACGCTGAGCATGCCGGTCACTTTGCCATCGTTCAGGACGTGTAGGGTGTAGTAGCCGTAGAAGGCGTCGGCCTCCTCGTCAGCCGTGGTGCCAGGCCGCGCCGTGTCGAGGTATTCCTGGGCCAACTCGATGGCCTGGGCCTCGTCAACGGGCATGTCCGATGAAGGGACGGGCTCAGTCGTGCCGCCCATCATCCCGCCGTAGCCCCGGCCACCGCCCATCATGCCGCCGTAGCCATAGCCACCACCCATCATCCCCATGCCAGAGCCACCCATCATTCCATACTTCAGGTTCCACATCATATTGGGGCCTGGTTCGGGAGATACCGCGCCAGTCACTTTGTCTACCAACACCTCGAAGGCGCCGATGCCGGTGCTTTCCTCCTGGACGATAGCATAGAAATGATTGCTGAACTCCATCACCTCGGCCACGGCCAGGTCGTCGTTGTTCCAGGCTTTCAGGGAACGTTTTACGGCTGCCTCGGCCTCTTCCAACGTCAGAGTCTCGGTACCTTCGGGATAAGTGCCACCCCAAGAGGCCATCATGTCGCAGCCTTGAGGGCCGCTGTAGCCCCAGCCCCCCATCATGCCAGGGCCCATCATCCCATAGCCCCTGCCATAGCTCCAGCCACCCATCATGCCGGAGCCCATCATCCCGTAGCCCCACCGGCCTTGTGTCCAGGCAACACCCAGCCAGATGCCGGCGGCGACTAACACGACCGCCAGTGCAATCGTGCCCAACACAATCGTAAAAGTCTTCATCGTCATTGTCTCCTCATTTGATATCTTGTTTCATCGTTTCGTATTGCTCGCGGGTGATCTCACCCCCGCGTATCGCCTGTCCAGAATCTGACGGGCGCTCAAGTCCTGCTCAGCAGGGGGCGCCGGTCGGGTGCCGCGCGGAAAAAGCGCACTGATCAGCCAGATGGCCAGGGCAATCACCCCTACCAAGAAAAGGAACATGAGCAGCAGGCCCGTCAGGCCAAAACCCATACCCATCATTGACACACCTCTATTTGCTGTTTTTTAGTCCAGGTCTTGTGACATTGTCCAGAACTCTTCGCGGATCATTGGCAGATTGATGATCATGGGGGAATTCAAGTCCAGGTCCTGCAGCATCGTCTGGTACTCTTCGCGGGTCAGTTCGCCGCGGGCGTAACGGATTTGCAGTATCTCACGGGCCGACTGCCTACCGACTGAGAGCGTCCCGGTTAGAGGCTCGGCCGTTGCCTCCGAGCTCAACGCGGTGCCCTGAGCCCTGTCCTGAGCCCCGTCGAAGGGTTGTCGAAGGGCAGGGCTTGTTTTTTGCCACAGCCAAATGCCCAGCAAAACCAGCACCAGCAGCCCGATTGAAAAGACCAGGCTGAACAGGCCGCCGAAAAGGCCCAACAGGCCCATTACGCCACCAAGGCCTTCCATTATTCCACCGCCCATCATGTTGTCCTCCTAAAATTGTTTTAGTTGGCGGGACGGTTTGCCCGCCGGTTGTGCTAAAGTGTGGCCGCAGTAGGGACAACTGTGCCAATCGGTCTGCGTCGGGTGCCCACATTCGGGACAGGGACCGCCGGGCAGAGCCGGGGGGGCCGGTGTCTCCCGGCCGGGAAGCACCTCCCGCGCCAGTCCGGCCAGGCACAGGACCAGCAGTCCCAGCAGGCCCAGGGGTATCAACCAGCTCAGGGCCATGAACAGCCAGCCCCAGGGACCAAGCCACGTGCGGCTCATGCCCCAGTGGTGAGCAAAGCCCATCCTGCCCCAACGACCCAGGGGCAGGAAGCTGACCAATAGGGCCACGATGAGTAACCCGCTCAGCCCCAGGGCAATGGCCCGCCCCCAACGGGCACCTTTCATCACGACACCTCTATCCGACCTCGGTTCCGTCGTAGGGGCACACACGCCAGTCGGCTTGCAAGGGCTGCCCACAGTTGGGACAGAGCTTACTGCTAAAAGCTGGCGTGTGCGGCCCAGGGCTGTGAGATTGAGTTAGCGCCGGCCGGTTGTTGAACAGGGCTAGCCCGCCGCTGGCAGCGACGATGAGGATGATCACCGGCACGGCGATAACGGCCAGCACCAATAGACTTATCAGAAACATTCCACCACCGAACATCATGTCGTTCACCTCTCTTTCGGTCAGACTTCCGAAGTCTCAGAGACTTCGGAAGTCTCGATTCTGCTCTCAGTATACCACGATTGCCATCGGGGCAACAGCGCCATTCGGCGCGTCGTGCAGTAGGCAAAATGGCCTGGTGGAGAAAGAGCGCTGACGGGCCCATGGCAAAACAAAACCGAGACGGCGTACTTCAGCCCGTCTCGGTCACAAAAGGGGCATCTTCTCCTGTCCTGAAATTCAACCCTCAGCCAGCAACTCCTTGATAAGCGCCCGGCTGGCAGCAAAGCCCAGCAATACTTCCTTGCCGACGACGATGGATGGCAACGTACCTCAGCATCAACACCTCACTCCTCCCTGGCTCTTCTCCAGCACCGATAGCCTATGTCCACTGCCTCGGCCAGTGTGAGTGCCTCTCCGCTCACCTCGGGATGTTCCTGTCGCCATGCTTCCACGTGCTCGACCGAGCAGAA
>JBGVTF010000500.1:0-11673 GCA_041862415.1 Anaerolineae bacterium
ACTATCCAGGTTTTCGAGGTACTCGAAGGAATCGTCAATGGAACTTCAACACATCAAGGACAACGTCTATTACCTGCGTGGGGTCATCAACATTGGTGTAGTGGTAGGTGAAGAGGGGCAGGCCCTCCTCATTGACTCAGGCCTCAGCGATCGCTCCGGGCGGCGGATCCTGCGGGCTTTGGAAGCCGAAGGATTGAGACCTGTGGCCGTGCTCAACACCCACTGTCACGGCGACCACAGTGGGGGTAACACCTATCTGGTCGAACAGGCCGGGGCAAAAGTCTACGCTCCCCTCCACGACGCCGTGATCCTGCGCCAACCTGTGTGGGGCACCCTTTGCCTGTTCGCCGGGGCCGACCCGATCCATGAACTGGCTATCCCGCGCTTCTCCTTGCGGCCCTCTCCGGTGCATGTCATCGTCACAGAGGGAGAGCTGACGGTGGACGGTGTGACCGTCGAAGCGGTGGCCCTGCCGGGGCACACCGGCACCCACACCGGCTACATCGCCTCCGGGGTGTTTTTCCTCGGCGATGCCCTCTGCAGCGAGCAGGAGTTGGAGAACGCTGGAATCCCCTACGGCTACAGCGTGACCATGCGTCTGGACACCCTGCAAAAGCTCCAAAACTACAACTGCGACTATTACCTGCTGGCTCACGACAGCTCGCGGCGCGATATCGGTGAACTCATCGAGTTGAATCGCAAACGGGTCGAGGAAACGCTGGCTTTTATCGTAGATTACCTCTCCCGGCAGCCGGCCGAAGCCAGCGACGTCATGGTCGCCGTCTGTGAGCACTTTGGCCTTCAACTGCATAAGGTCTAGGGATTCTTCCTTCTTCAGCCCACGATCTACTCGCACCTGAGCCACCTGCACAACCGAGGCCAAATCGCGTTCAAGATTAAGGGCAATCGCCTGCTGTGGTACGTTGACCACTGTGGCAGTACACGTGAGAGAAGCTTTAACCAGTGAAAACGACCGCTTATATGTCCTAGGAGACTCAGATTTTTGACAATAATACTGGTTTCTGATAGAATAGCTTGACCCGAATCCTACCCACAGCACATCACCGGCGATGTAGGTGGGTGACCATCAGGTGTGCATCGTTTGAAATCCAAGGTGAGCGGACTTTAGGCAGGGTTGGATACCCCATGGAGGGGCGGTCTAACCCTCTTTTTCCGCCTTGGCTAACAAAAATTGGCGCGACAGTGCCATGAGGAGGTCAGGAATGAACAAATTCACAGAGATTCGCTGGCATGGGAGAGGTGGACAGGGTGTGGTGACCGCTGGCAAGCTCTTGGCCGAGACGGCCCTGGGCACCGGCCAGTACTTTCAAGCTTTTCCAGACTATGGCCCGGAGCGGATGGGTGCGCCCATCCGTGCCTACACCCGCCTCAGCCCTGAGCCCATTGACCTGCACTGCCAGATCGAGGAACCCAACGTCGTGCTGGTTCTCGATCCGACCTTGTTAGGCGCGGTCAACGTCATCGAGGGGTTGAAAAAGGATGGCATCCTGCTGATCAATACCCCCAAGACGCCTGCTGAGATCCGGGAAATGCTGGGGCTTAAGACGGGCAAGGTTTTCACAGTAGATGCCAGCCACATCGCCATCGAGGAGATGGGCAGAGAGATCACCAACACTCCCATGATCGGAGCTTTTGCCAAGGCCACTGGCCTGTTTGATCTGGATGCCCTCATCGAGCAAACCCGTCAGCGTTTCGCTAAATCCATGACGACCGAAGTTATCGAGGCCAACGTGAGAGCCATCAAGCGCGCTGCCGCAGAGGTACAAGAGGGATAAATCTGAGCAACGCGGAAGCGCGGAAAGGGAGGATACTATGCCTGAACTGAAAGGTTGGAAAGACATCCCCATTGGGGGGATGATTGTGGAACCCGGCAACGCGGTAGAGTACATGACCGGTGGTTGGCGGGCTTTCCGCCCCGTAAGAGACGCCACAAAATGCATCCATTGTCTGATGTGCTGGGTTTTTTGTCCCGATTCGAGCATCATGGTCAAGGACTCTCAGATGACAGGCTTCGACCTGGATCACTGCAAGGGCTGCGGCATCTGCGCTGCCCAGTGCCCTACCACATGCATAGAGATGGTCGAAGAAGGAAAGATCGAGGATTAGGCAGCCAGGGACTGCATATGCCCCTGCTGACCTGGCAACCCAGCTTATAGCGGAGGAGTAAACAATGCGAGAACACTTAGCCATTGATGGCAACACGGCCGTAGCCACGGCCATGCGACAGATAAACCCTGATGTGGTGGCCGCCTATCCCATCACCCCGCAGACGTCCACCGTCCAGACCTTCTCCCAGTATGTGGCCGATGGTCTGGTGGATACCGAGTTCGTGACCGTCGAGAGCGAACACAGCGCCATGAGCGCCTGCGTAGGGGCGTCGGCGGCTGGTGCCCGGGTGATGACCGCCACCTCATCGGCTGGCCTTGCTCTTATGTGGGAGATCGTCTACGTGGCAGCCAGCAACCGCCTGCCCATTGTCATGCTGGTGGCTAACCGCGCCCTCTCGGCACCTATCAACATCCACTGCGATCACTCGGATAGCATGGGCGCCCGGGATGCCGGTTGGATCCAGATCTTCTCGGAGAACCCCCAGGAATCCTATGACAACATGCTTCAGGCTGTGCGCATTGCTGAGCACCCCGATGTATTACTGCCAGTGATGGTCTGCCACGATGGCTTCATCACCAGCCACGGCCTGGAACGGGTGGAGATCTTTGATGAAAAGGAGATCAGGGATTTTATCGGCACCTACCAACCGCAGGTGACCACCCTGCTGGACATTGACAATCCAGTGACCTACGGCCCCTTGGACTTCTACGACTACTATTACGAGCACAAGCGTCAGCAGGTGGAAGCCATGGAGCACGCCCAGCCGGTCATCATCGAGGTGGGAAAGGAATTCGGCAAAAAGTTCGGCCGCAGCTATGGGTTGTTCGAGACCCACCGTCTGGAAGACGCCGAGGTGGCCATTGTAGTGCTTTCTTCCACAGCGGGCACGACCAGGGTGGTGGTGGACCGGCTGCGGGACCAAGGGCTCAAAGTGGGCCTGCTCAAGCCCCGGGTCTTCCGTCCCTTCCCTGCCCAGGAACTGGTAGAGGCCCTGGCGCACGTCAAGGCCATCGGGGTAATGGACCGCTCCATCTCCTTCGGCGCTATGAGCAACGCCGGCCCGCTCTTTCTGGAGTTGTGCGCGGCACTCCAGATCTACGGCGGCGATGTGCCTATAGTTGACTATGTCTTTGGCCTGGGCGGTCGTGACATCGGTCCCTCTGAGATCGAGCAGGTCGCTCACGATCTCATCAAGATGGCCGAGACTGGCGAGCGCGGAGAGGTGGTGCGCTACCTGGGGGTCAGGGAGTAGCTTACGCACTGTTATTGCGTGCAACGTAAAACGTACATAGGAGGACAAGTTTCATGGAAGACATGGGCAGAGTTGATGCCATAATAGATAAATACACCAGCGAACCGGGTTCCCTGACGGCTGTGTTGCAAGACATCCAGGCCGAGTACAACTACCTGCCCCAGGAAAGTCTGAAACGCATCTCTGAGAAAATGACACTTCCTTTGAGTCAGGTGCTTCACGTGGCCACCTTCTACAAAGCCTTCAGTCTGGAGCCTCGGGGCAAGCATTTGATCACGGTCTGCCTGGGTACCGCCTGCCATGTGCGGGGTGGCCCACGCATCGTGGATCAGATCGAACGCTCGCTGAATGTCAGGGCTGGCGGAACGACGGCCGATGGGCTGTTCACCCTGGAGACGGTCAACTGTGTGGGGGCCTGCGCCCTGGGGCCGATGATGATCATGGACGGCCAGTATCACGGGCAGATGGCTGCCAGCCGGGTTGACCGCGTGCTCAAGAAATACATGGAAGCCGGGGAGGGTGCGAAATGAGTAGAATAGGAACAGCAACCGAGCTGAAGGAAAGAAAGGAATCCATCCTGGGCAGCCGTGATCCTTCGCAGCCGTGGATATCGGTGTGTGGAGGCACGGGCTGTCTGGCCTTGGGTGCCGAAAAGGTCGGCGATGCCTTCAGAGAAGAGATGGAAAAGCAAGGGCTGAAGGCCAAGGTGAATATGGCGCTGACAGGTTGCCCCGGCTTTTGCGAGCGAGGTCCCCTGGTGGTGATCTATCCCGAGGCTATCTTCTACGAGCGGGTCAAGCCGGAGGACGTCTCTGAAATCGTCTCCCAGACGGTGCTCGAAGGGAAAGTCATAGACCGCTTGCTGCACGAGGACCCTTCCACGGGGCAAAAGGTGGTTCACGAATACGAGGTGCCCTTTTATAAAGAGCAAGAGCGCATGATCATGGCGGACAATGGCCGACTGGACCCGGCCCGCATTGACGACTATATCGCTCTGGGCGGGTACAGCGCCGCAGCCAAGGCGCTTGCCGAAATGACCCCTGAAGAGATCATTGAGACCGTCAAGCGTTCTGGCCTGCGGGGTCGGGGTGGAGCCGGATTCTCCACCGGTCGGAAGTGGGAAGCCTGTCGCCGGGCTGAGGGGGATGGCCGATACGTCATCTGCAACGCCGACGAGGGCGACCCCGGAGCCTTCGTGGATCGCAGCCTTCTGGAGGGGAATCCCCACAGTGTCCTGGAAGGGATGATCATCGGTGCCTACGCTGTTGGAGCCCACGAGGGTATCATCTACGTGCGTAACGAGTACCCTCTGGCCGTGCACTACGCCGGCATCGCTATCCAGCAAGCCCAGGATTATGGCCTGCTAGGAAAGAATATCCTGGGCTCAGGCTTTGACTTTGACATCAGGATCAGCCGCGGAGCTGGGGCTTTCGTGTGCGGCGAGTCCAGCGCCTTGATGCGCTCCTTGGAAGGGCTCGCTGGCGAGCCCCGGGCCAAGCACGTCCACGCCACCGAGAAAGGGCTGTGGGACAAACCGACGGTCCTGAATAACGTCAAGAGTTGGGCCACGATACGGCACATCATCAACAACGGGGCCGACTGGTTCACCCAGTTCGGTACCAAGACCAGCACGGGGACCATGGTCTTCTCACTGGTGGGCAAGATCAACAACACCGGCCTGGTGGAAGTGCCCATGGGCATCACCCTCCGCCGATTGATCTATCACATCGGTGGCGGCATACCCGGCGACAAGAAGTTCAAGGCCATCCAGACCGGCGGCCCTTCCGGGGGCTGCATCCCCGAGAGCCTGCTGGACCTGGAGGTGGACTATGATAGTTTGACCGAGTCCGGTTCCATGATGGGCTCCGGTGGGATGATCGTCATGGACGAGGAGACCTGCATGGTGGACGTGGCCCGCTATTTCCTGGCCTTCAACCAGGAAGAGTCTTGCGGCAAATGTACCGCCTGCCGGGAGGGGATCCGGCGCATGCACTTTATCCTGGATGAGATCACGCACGGGCGAGGGCGAGAGGGTGATATGGAGATGCTGGGGGAATTGGGACAGGCCATGCAAGATGCTTCCCTGTGCGCCCTGGGGCGCATGGCCCCTAATCCGGTTCTGACCACCCTCCGCTATTTCCGAGACGAGTACGAAGCCCACATCAGGGACAAGCGCTGTCCAGCCGGCGTCTGCACCGACCTGATCCGATATTCCGTCATTGACGAGAATTGCACCGGCTGTGAAGTCTGCCGACGTAATTGTCCCGCAGAAGCGATCAGCGGCGAAAAGCAGAAGGTGCACGTCATTGATCAGGACAAGTGCATCCGATGTGGGATCTGCCGTGAAGTCTGCAAGTTTGACGCAGTAAGTGTGGAGTAGGAGTGAACCATGGTTACTTTAACTATAGATGGACAGAAAGTAAAAGCTGAAGAAGGAGCGACCGTACTGGAGGCAGCCAGAGAGGCGGGCATCGAGATACCCACCCTCTGCTACCACCCGGACCTGACGCCCTACGGCGCTTGCCGGGTCTGCGTGGTGGAGGTGTTCAGAAACGGCTGGTCGCAGGTGACGGCCTCCTGCACCCTACCGGTGCGAGAGGGGATGAAAGTAGAGACCAACTCACCCCGCGCTCTGGAAACGCGCAAAGCGATGGTCGAGTTGCAACTAGCTCGTTGCCCCAACGTACCGGTTTTGCAGAGAATGGCTGAGGAACTCGGTATTGAGGAGCCTCGCTTCCCCACCGAGCACCCCGAGGAGGACTGTATCCTTTGCGGACTGTGCGTGCGAGCCTGTGAGGAGATCGCTGGCAAGAACCTGCTGGGCTTTGTCGGCCGGGGTGCGGAACGAAAGTTGACGACACCCTTCGATGAGGCTTACGACGAGTGCGTCGGCTGCAACATCTGCATCCCTTACTGCCCCACCGGGGCCATCAGCAACGAGGGAGGCGCCAAGCTAAAGGACGTCTCCCTCAAGACAGAGCGTCTGACCCAGGGTCACCGTCTGTGCGCTGGCTGTGGGGCTTCCATCGTCGTGCGTCAGATATTGAACGCCATTGACGAACCGGTGGTGCTTGGTAATGCCACAGGCTGCCTGGAAGTGGCCACCACCATCTATCCCTTCACCGCCTGGCGGGTGCCCTGGATCCACAACGCCTTCGAGAATGCTGCTTCCACCGTCAGTGGCATAGAAGCCGCCTACCGCTCTCTGGTCAGGCAGGGGAAAATCGAGGACCGCAACGTCAAGTTCATCGCCTTCGGCGGTGACGGCGGAACCTATGACATCGGCCTCCAGGCCCTGTCTGGAGCACTGGAACGCGGCCACAACATGATGTACGTCTGCTATGACAATCAGGCCTATATGAACACCGGCATCCAGCGTTCTGGGGCCACGCCTCGCGGGGCACACACCACCACTTCGCCAGCGGGCAAGGTCATCCCTGGCAAGCAGCAATTCAACAAGGACCTGACAGCCATCGCCGTGGCTCACAACGTCCCCTACGTGGCCCAATCCTCGCCCAGCCATTGGCGTGACTTGACGAAAAAGGCACGCAAAGGTGTGGCCGTGGATGGTCCGGCTTTCCTCAACGTCCTCTCCTCGTGCAACCGGGGTTGGCGCCACAAGACCGACGAAACCATCGAGCTCATGCGTCTGGCTGTTGAGTCCTGCTTCTGGCCCCTCTTCGAGGTTGAAAACGGGATGTACAAGCTCAACTACAAGCCCAAGGAAAAGCTGCCCGTCGAGGAGTGGCTCAAGCGGCAGGGGCGCTTCCGTCACCTCTTCAGGCCGGAAAACAGGCGCGTCATTGATGAGCTCCAGGCTGAGGTGGACCGGAGATGGGAGAGACTCCTCAGGCTGTGCGGTGAAGCCTAGGGCACGGTGTACAAATAAGCCAACGGTTACCAAAGCAGACCAGCATCCTGAGTAGGCCGAAGGCCGTATCGAAGCCTGTCCTGAGCTTGTCGAAGGGGGTGCGGGTTTGCAGCGAATCGGCGTTTGAGCCGCACCCTTCGGGACGTGTATAGCTTTTAGCTTAGGGTGCTCAGAGAGGGTAGCAATGCGACAGGCAAAGCTGCCCTCTTTTCATTCAGGCGGGTCCAATTCGATGGGGAAACACTGGGTTCTCCTAAGATATTGTAAACTCAGGCCAAATGTGATACAATAGGAAATAGCGAAGAGTGCCCCGGAAAGAACCCCTTGGAGGAAACCAGGCGTACAGCCTGACTCCGCTACTGGGCTGACGTGTGACGAAGGAGGGAAAGATGTTCTGCACCAAAGGGTACCGCCAAGGAGATCATTCGGGGAGGTTAATCATGGCTACTAGACCAAAACGCAGCATTGATGAGCGTCTACTGACGGTGGAGGTAGAGAGCAAATGAGCGATGTTCAAATTGACCAACTGATCGCTCGACTCATCGAAACAATAGGCAGAGAATACAAGCCGCAGAAGGTCATTCTGTTTGGCTCCTATGCCCATGGGAGGCCGACCGAAGATAGTGACATTGACCTATTCATCGTCAAAGAAACGGACGCGAGAATGGTTGACCGATTTGTCGAGGTCAAGCGACTCATCTACGACCCACAGTTGAGAATCCCCGTCTCCCCGCTGGTCTACACCCCGCAGGAGCTAGAGGAGCGCCTGGGTATGGGAGATGATTTTGTGGAAGAGATTATGAGCGAAGGAAAGGTGCTCTATGAAGAAAAACGTTGAAGAATGGATTGAACGGGCAGAGCATGACCTGGAAGCAGCGCAGCTTCTGCTTGATTGGGAGGCCCATTCTGACATCGTTCTCTTTCACATCCATCAGGCGATTGAGAAATATCTCAAAGGCTTTCTGATCCACCATGGCTGGAAGCTGAAAAAGATCCATGACCTGGAGACGCTCATCACCGAGGCTATGGATTTTGACAGCGCTTTTGAGGATTACCTGGACGTCGGGAGGAAGCTGACCGCTTTCTACTACACGGAGCGCTACCCACCGGGACCTGTGCCTGTCTACTCCGCCGAGGAAACGAGACAGATGTTGGAAGCGGCAAGCGAAATCATCGAAAAGATTACGGATAGGTTATAAGTCTGGGTAGTCAAGGTGGTGGGCATCTTTGGCAACGACACCAACAAGAAAGCTACCCTCTTTTCATTTGGGCGAGTCCGACTCGATGGGTATTGTAAACTCAGGCCAAATGCGATACAATAGGAAACAGCGAAAAGCGCCCCGCAATGAAACATATCATGAAGGAACAATATGATTTTTCTAAGGGCGAGCGGCGCAAATTCTATAACCCCAACGCGGTGTTTAGTTTTCCAGTCTATCTTGAGCAAGACGTGAATGACTTTATGAGCAAACTTGCAGAGGAACAGGACGTAGACATTCAGGAACTAGTCAACGAATGGCTCAGAGCAAACATCAAGTTAATCCAGAGTGTTCAGCAACACGGTTAAGCGCAGGCCTTTTACCTCTGGAGACCTTTGCTCAAGGCCCCCCAAACCTGTAACTGGAGACTATCTCGCCCGATATTCAGCAAGTTGCCTTGCGCAAACTGCGTATGCTGAACCGTGCTGTAACGCTGAATGACTTGCGAGTCCCACCGGCCAATCGCTTGGAAAAGCTGCGTGGGGATCGGGCAGGGCAGTACAGCATTCGGATTAATGAACGATGGCGTATCTGTTTTGAATGGCAGGATGGCGACGCTTATAACGTGGAAATTGTAGATTATCACTAGGAGAACATGGTTATGACAGAAGAGAAGCTTAAACCGGTGCACCCTGGAGAGGTGCTGCTAGAAGAATTCTTGAAACCGATGGGCTTGAGCCAGAATCAGGTGGCGCTGGATATCGGCGTGCCGGCGCGGCGCATCAATGAGATTGTACTGGGGAAGCGCCGGATTACGGCTGATACGGCGCTTCGGCTGGCTCGTTTCTTCGGCACGTCACCTCAATTCTGGCTGGGGCTGCAAATGGACTATGATTTGGATGTAACGGCGGACAGCATAGCTGAACGGTTGGAGCGAGAAGTCAGACCGTATGCCGTAGCCAGCTAGCCCAAGCCATCCAAGTAAAACTATCCCTTCGACAGGCTCGGGGCAAAGGACAGGCGACGAAGGTATGTCTGAAAGCGTCGTGAGCTAGAAGAAAAGCTCTGCGAACTCCGTTCTTGACGGTTAATAGGATGGCAACACTCTGCGGGGAGACTATTGAACTCAGACGGGTCTTACTTAGCCTGTCCAGGGTGGGAGTCGAGGGTAGGCAGAACTGGCCTTAGCAGGCCTAGAGCTGCGCTTGTGTGATACGATAGCGGACGAGAGGCGGTACTTATGGACGAATTGGAACTCGAACCCAACCAATGGGAAGAGCCCCCACGCCCCAGGTGGATGAAATACGGCTCGCTGGCCGCTGCGTTTTTCGGCGTGGTGGTATTCTTTGCGCTGGCCGGTTTCGGTGCGGCCACCCTGATCCGCAACCAACTGTGGGCGTTCCAGGTCGCGGCCTGGACGCCCACGGCCACCGTCACCGCCACCCTCACCCCTACGGCGACGCATACTCTGACGCCCACACCCACCCCGACCACCACACCCACCTCTACGCCGACTCAGACGTCCACCCCCACGCCGACCCGCACGCCCACTCCTACCTCGACCCCTATCCCCACGCCCACGCCGGCCACCCTCGTCCTGCGCATCCGCGCCCTCAGCCGCCTGGAGACCATCCAATATTCCATGGAGACCATCATCGAAGGCGGCAACGACCCCGGCGGCCTGCTGAGCTTGCTGGGTATCGGCAAGGAGAAGCTGGTGCTCATCGCGCGGGGACAGGTGGTAGGCGGTGTGGATTTCAGCCTCATGGGAGAAGACGACATTGTGGTCAGCGGCCAGAAGGTGACCCTGTACCTGCCGCCGGCCGAGGTCCTGGTCAGCAAGCTGGACAACCAGCGGACGGGGGTATATGAGTACGAGAAGGGGCTTTTCACCCGGCGCGACATCCAACTGGAGAGTGCGTTGAGAGCGCGGGCGGAGGAGGAACTGGTGCGCCGGGCCGTGGAAGACGGCATCCTGATCCAGGCCGAGACCAACGCCAAGGCCTATCTTTTGCTGTTACTGCGCGCCCTGGGCTTCACCGAGGTGGAATTCCAGCCCGGGATCGTGCCCCAGCCCATCGTCACAGCCACACCGGGATGAAAATCCAAACCCTTCGATTCGTTGTAGACAATATTGAAGGCCCAGTCCAGGTCCTCAGGCAGAATCTTCTCCGCTGTGGCGAGGTCTCGGGCCGCCACCTGGAGCAACTGTTCCACTTCCTGAGGCCTGGCCCGATAGGGCTTGACCCGCCGCTGTCCCAGCAACTTGTCGTAGGACATCCTCCTCTCCGATCGGCATAACCTTCGGACTGGTCAGGACATTCCTGATGAAAGGGTCGCCGCCCGCCAGTCTCTGCGCCAGTTCTGTCCGCGTCAGAACCAGGTAGTTGATCTCCCGCCCCAACTGCTCCTCCAGATGAGCGACACCTCCGACAACGCCAGAAGCTCCACTTCCCCCACCAACATCAAGTCCACGTCCGAAAGGAAATCCTCCTCGCCAGCCGCCACGGAACCGTAAATGAAGGCCCATTCCACCGCACCCAGGTGGTCAAGGGCTTCCCGCAAGGTCTGACCCAGGCCAGAGGTCTTGAGGATGATGCGCTTCAGCTCTTCGTAGATGGGGAAATCAGGGTTGAGACGGTAGTACTTGACGTTGGCATCTTGCTCGCTGAGAAGCAAG
Organism: Anaerolineae bacterium; assembly: GCA_041862415.1. Taxonomy (GTDB): domain Bacteria; phylum Chloroflexota; class Anaerolineae; order E26-bin7; family E26-bin7; genus E26-bin7. The sequence goes on from JBGVTF010000500.1 coordinate 11,133, forward strand.
CCGACCTGCTCCAGGTTGTTTAGTTCCTGCCACACGGCGTTGTAGTGTTCTTCGATCTGTCTGGACAGCGCTCGAGCGTACATTCGGCTGGCTGGCTCAGTATCGCCGTCTGAGCAAGGACTACGAAGTGCTCACTGAAACCAGCGAGGCGATGATATACGCCGCTATGAGTCACTTGATGGTCAGACGCCTGGCACGCCAAGTTCAGACCTCCGGCCCGTAGGTGGATTTTTCAGACACGCTCTTAGCCCGATGGCTTTAGCCTCGGTCTTCCCTCTGGGCTCCTCCCTTGTGGCTATGACCAACTTGTGGTAGAATGTACCCGACAAGATGTGCCACTCTACTGGAATCCTGAACCGGCCAACCTCGATGCCGGTTGAAAACCCAAACGGCCCAGGGAGGCGCTGAAATGATAGAGAAGCTGCTTGGATCACAAGAGAACACCTACACCTACGGAGAGCGTTTGACAGCCAATCTCCGCTGGCTGATCATCGCTTACCTGGTTTTGCTGAACAATTTCGAACTGGCTCTCGTCCCACCC
>JBGVTF010000501.1:0-16369 GCA_041862415.1 Anaerolineae bacterium
GGCGTTCATCTCTTCCTGAGTCTCTGCACTATGGACGGCTTCCTCATCGAGCCCTTCAGCATACAAGTCACCCACCACGAGTTCTCCTTCGACCGTCTGCCGGCTGAGGGGCTCCCCCTGCGCATCGTTCAACTCAGCGACCCCCACGTGGAGCGGACGACCGTGCGGGAAAGGAAACTGGTCTCTCTGGTGGACGAATTGCAACCCGACCTGATCCTGCTGACCGGCGACTACCTCAACCTCTCCTACCTCGGCGACGAGACGGCCCGGCGAGATTTCCGTACCCTGGCCGGCCAGTTGCAGGCCCGATATGGTGTCTACGCCGTGCGGGGCAGCGTGGATTCCCCGGCGCTGACAGAGCAACTCTTCGCTGGTCTGGACATCGTGGTGCTGGAAAACGAGAGTGTCAGATTGGACATCAAGGGACAGGAGATTTACCTGGTGGGGGTGGCCTGCAGCCACGACCCGTCTGTGGACATCCCCCGCCTGGACCAGGCCTTGAAGGGCGTGCCCCCGGACAGCTTCAAGATACTCCTCTATCATTCCCCCGACCTCATCGAGGCGGCCTCCGAGCGAGGCATTGACCTCTACCTGGCCGGACACACCCACGGCGGCCAGATTCGCCTGCCCCTTTACGGCGCGATCGTCACCAGCTCTATCTACCATAAGCAGTACGAGGCGGGGTTGTTCCAAGAGGGACGAACCTACCTCTACGTCAGCCGGGGCATCGGCCTGGAAGGGGCCCACAATCCCCGTGTCCGCTTCCTCTGCCGGCCCGAGGTGGCGATGCACACGCTACGGGGTCAGCATTAATCTTGGCGCGTGCCCTAGCTGACCAGTATCTCCAATGCCTGGGCCAGCACGTCTACCCCTCGGCAGAACTCCTCGATCTCGATGTGCTCATCGGGGGTGTGGTCCAGGGCTGCATCACCCGGCCCGTAGGCCACGATGGGGCAGCCCCACACCGGGCCGACGACGTTCATATCCGAGGTGCCCGTCTTCAGTTTGAATCGTGGCTGCCCGCCCTCGGCGCGGATAGCCCGCAGCAGAGCTCGCACCAGCGGAGTGTTTTTCTCCGCCTGGAAGGGTGGCTCGCTGTAGGGGAAGGTCAACTGCGCTCCGTTGCGCCAGGCCCGCATCTCCTGCTGCAGAGCCGCCACGTCTAGTCCCGGCGGCAGCCGCAGGCCGATGCTCATTTCCACCCCTTCCTCCAGCCCATCGCCGAAGGTGCGTATGACCTGCAAGGCAGGGTCTAGGGTATCGAAGCGCCATGCCCGCCCCCCATTGAGCGCCGCAGCGTGGGCTGTCAGACGGTTCCAGAAGGCCACCGCCTCCTCGGCCGGAGTCAGTTGTCCAGAGGCGTTGTGCCTGGCTGGCCGCGCGAGTCGGTAGTCCACACTTAGCACGCCCTTGTAGCCCAGGGTGATGCCTTCCCAACCGCCTGGCTCACCGATGATCGCGCAGTCCGGCGGCTGCATCGTGCGGGTCAAATGACGCGCCCCTCGCGAGTGGGCCTCCTCCTCGACCGCCCCGACCACCACCAGCCGTACGCTGTCCAACTGGGAGGCTACTCGCACCGCCGCCAGCACAAAGGCCGCCAGTGGCCCTTTGGCATCCACCGCCCCCCGACCATACAGCCGGCCTCCCTCCTGCCGCACGGGGACCCAGCCTGGCACGGTGTCCATGTGTCCCAATAGCACAATGGTTCGCTTGGCCTCCGCGTCCCCGAGGGTACCCACAACGTTCCCCACCTCATCGCGCCACGCGCGGAAGCCCAGGGCTACCATCTGCCGGACCAAGTACTCGGCCACAGCGTGCTCTTGACCGGACGGGCTGGGGATAGAGAGCAATTCCTCCAAGAAAGCAAGCAGGGCCATCTCGCCTTACCTTTCCAGCACCACTACTTGAGCTTTGGGCTTTATGATTTCGTCTCCAGCACGGCCGCTACCCGTTGCACTACTGTGTCCACATCCTCGGCGCTAATAACTAGCGGCGGTAGGAAGCGCATCACCGTGGTCCCGGCTGCGAGGGCCAGCACCCCGCGCTTGGCCAGGGCAGCCAGATATGGGGCGGACTTGCCCTTCAGTTCCACGCCGACCATCAATCCCAACCCACGCACCTCCCGCACTCGGGGCGCGGGGATCGCCTTCAGACCGTCCATCAGCCGTGCCCCCAGTTCGGCCGCCCGTTGGGGCAGTCTGTCCGATTCGATGAAGCTAATCGCTGCCAGGGCCGCTGCACAGGCCAGGGGATTGCCACCGAAGGTAGAGCCGTGAACCTTCTTGGGCAAATCTCCCACCCGCGGGCCGATGAGCACGGCTCCCATGGGCAAGCCCCCGGCGATAGCCTTGGCCAAGCACATCAGGTCGGGCTGCAAGTCGTAGTGCTGACAGGCGAACATCTGTCCCGTGCGCCCGAAGCCGGTCTGTACCTCGTCTACGATGAACATCGCTCCCCGTTCCTGGCATAGCGATTGAGCGCCGCGCAGGTACTCGGGATCACCGGGGTTGACTCCTCCCTCGCCCTGCACTACCTCCAAGATGACGGCAGCCGTCTCTTCGTCTATCGCCTGATCCATAGGCTCCAGCCGATTGTAGGGCACGAACTTGAACCCAGGCACCAGGGGTTCAAAAGGTTGGCGGTATTGTTTGCGCCAGGTAGCTGAGAGAGCGCCAAAGGTTCGCCCATGGAAACCGCGCATGGCGGCCACCACTTTTGTCCGGCCTGTGCTTACCCGGGCGAACTTGAGTGCTGCCTCCACGGCCTCAGTCCCCGAATTGCACAGGAAGGCCCGTTCCAGACCTGGGGGCGCGATACGGATCAATTCGGTCAGCAGTTGAGCCCGCTGGTCGTTGTAGAAACCGTTGGGGCAAATCGCCAGCCGCTGCACCTGTTCCGTCACGGCCCGCATCACGGCGGGGTTGGCGTGGCCCACGTTAGCCACGCCGTGGCCGCCGACACAGTCAATGTACTCTTTGCCGTCGGCGTCCCACAGCCGCGCTCCCTCTCCTCGCACCAGGACCAGAGGTTGTTTGGCATAGAGCCTGCTGTCGTGGCGATCTTCCAACTCGACAATCTTATGGTTGGTCATTCTATCACCGTTCCCTGCCCGGCCAGCGCTCGTTGCAATGGTTGGGCCACCCGCCCGTCGGCGATGACCACCTGTCGGACCCCATCGTGCAGGGCCTCGACGGCTGCCAGGATCTTCCTCTTCATCCGGCCCTGGGCGTAGCGCTCAAGGTGCTCTTCCGCCTGTTCCAGCGGGATGTAGGGGATGAGGGTGCTTTCATCGGGGAAGCCGCGCAAAAGGCCTGGCACATTGGATAGGATGACCACCTTTTCTGCTTTGAGGGCCGAGCCGATGGCTGCGGCCGCCCGGTCGCCGTCCACGTTCAATGCTTCGCTCTCATGGCTGATGGCCAGCGGGGCCACAACTGGCACGTAGCCTGCATCCACCAGAGCTTTCAGCAACCTGGCGTTGACACGCTCGATCTTGCCGCTGTATTCGCCGCGCAGAACCTTTCGTTTGCCGTTCTCAACGATGCGCAGCGTGCTCTTGCGTTTTCCTTCCAGCAGCCGCCCATCCAATCCGGAGAGGCCGATGGCGTTGACCCCCAACTGTTGCAAGTGCTCCACCAGCAGCTTGTTGATGCGCCCCGCCGTGACCATGGCAAAGATCTCCAGGGTCTCGCGGTCGGTGTAGCGGCTGACATGGCCCGAGATAGAGGTCACGAATCGAGGGGGGTGGCCCAGTTTCTCCGAGATGGCGTTGGTCTCGCGGGAACCACCATGAACCAGCACAACCTGCTCGCCTTGCTCTACCAGTCTGGCGACGTCAGCACACACAGCTTCCATGTCCAGATTGCCATTACCGCCTGCTTTGACGATGATCACCTTTCTCCTCCCTCACAAGTCTAGATAGGATGCAGGCCGGGGAACTCTAACCCTAGGCTTTCCGGCCATCCATACATCACATTCATTGTTTGGACAGCGTTGCCGGCCGCACCCTTCATCAGGTTGTCAATGGCAGCGACGACCACTAGCCGTCGTTGGCCCGTATCGGCGACGAAACCGACGTCACAGTAGTTGGACGCAGTCAGGATCTTGGGCTCCGGATAACGGTGGATCCCACGTCTGGCCCTGACCAGCCGCACGAATGGCTCATCCCTGTAGTCTTCGCGGTACATCCGCCAGGCCTCCTTGCTGTCAATTTCCTCGTGTGTTAGACAATGGCAGGTCGCCAGTGCTCCGCGCACGATGCCCACTGACGTGATGGAAAAGTGCAGCTTGGGTTGCGCCGGGTCGAGCTCTAGTTCTTGAATCAACTCGGCCAGGTGGCGATGGCCCTTGGGCATGTAGGAGCGTACCACGCCGGCTCGCTCTGGATGGTGAGAGGGAGGGCCAGGTTTGTTGCCCCCCTCGGACGAGCCGACCTTGACCTCGACCACCGTTTCTCGCACTAGCTCTCGCCGGTAGAGCGGCCATAGGGCCAGCAGCGTTACCGATGCGTTGCACCCCACGCCACTGACATACTTCGCACCTGCCAACTTCTCCCGGTGCAGTTCCGGCAGGCCGTAGACAAAGCGCGCCAGCCATTCCGGGGCCGGGTGCTCGCGCCCGTACCAGCGCGCATAGCCCGCTGCATCCCGCAGACGGAAGTCGGCGGACAGGTCCACGATCCGCTCGGCCAGCGTGACCAAATCCTTGATGCGGTCCATGGCCTGGCCGTGAGGTAAAGCCAAGAACAGCAAATCGCGGGGAGCCAAGTCAGCCAAGTGGCTGAAGCGCAGATCGGTGTGCCCGCGCAGGTTGGGATGCACGAAGTAGGCGTACTGCCCGGCGTAAGTCTCTGAGGTGATCTGCATCACCTCTACCTGGGGGTGGGCTAGCAGTAATCGCAGCAACTCTCCTCCAGCGTAGCCGGATGCGCCTACGATAGCAGCACGAATCATCTCTCCTGCCTCGCTATACTTAGAACGTAATCCACCATCCAACCGGCGATGTCGGCGCCGGTGGCCTGCATGGCCCCGTGAAACTCCGGGGTGTGATTCACCTCGTTGACCAGGAGGGAGCCATCGGCATCCTCCAAGATGTCTACAGCAACGATGCCTCCTCCTACCGCTTCGGCAGCAGCGCGGGATAGGTGGTCTATCTCAGGGGTGACCGGAAGATTGGACGTATTGCCACCGCGGGCCGTGTTGGTGATCCAATGGGATGATGTGCGGTAAACGGCGTATACCGTCTCGTCCCCCACCACGAGGGTCCGGATATCGCGCCCCGGCTTGCGGATGTAGTCTTGAATGTAAAAGGGAGCATCCTGCAATCTGTTTAGGGCCTCCTTGTGCTCAATCACTGCCTCGGCCGCCTCGCGGTCGTTGAGTTTGCCCATCAGCCTTCCCCAGGAGCCACAGGGAGGCTTCAAGACCGCCGGATAGCCCATCTCCCCTGCGGCCGTCAAGGCCGTCTCCCGGGCAAAGGCGATCGCAGTGCGGGGGGTAGGAACTCTGTGCTCGATGAGGGCAAGGGTTGTCAGAACCTTGTCCCCGCAGGTGGCGATCACCTCGCAGGAGTTGACCGTCCTTACACCCTGCTCCTGCAAGATCTTGACAGCGTAGAAGGCGCGGGAATGGCTCAAGCAGCGCATCAGAACGACGTCGTAATTCCCCAACGTCGCACCGTTCAGATCGAGGATGATTTGGCGCACGTCAATTCTTTCGAATCCCACCCCGCGCTCCCGCAAGGCCTGGAAGATGAGTTTCTCCTCCAGGCGGATGCGAGAACAGAGAACACCTACATTTATCGTCCCGTCTTCACAGCAGCCACCTCCAAAACGTAGTCAATGATCTTCCCCGGGATGTCTATCCCTGTGGGGGCGATACTGTTGCGGAATTCTGGGGTATGGTTGACTTCGCTCACCAACAAGCGGCCGTCTGGGGCCTCAAAGATGTCTATGGCTAATGTCCCTCCCCCCACAGCTTGTGCGGCGGCACAAGAGATACGATCTATCTCCGAGGTGATGGGACAGTTCGAGGCCATTCCCCCACGGGCAGTGTTGGTTATCCAGTGTGTTGAGTTGCGGTAGATGGCGGCTATGGTCTCATTGCCGACGACAAAGCTACGGATGTCGCGTCCTGGCTTCTCGACGTATTCCTGGATGTAAAAGATGGAATGTTGGTAGCCGCCCAGGGTTTTCTTATGCTCCAGGATGGCCTCGGCTGCGTAACGATCGCCCACTCTGGCCAGCAGCCGTCCCCACGAGCCGAGGAGCGGCTTGAGCACCACCGGGTATCCCATTTCCTCGATGGCTTCCAGCGCCGCCTCTGGGGTGAAGGCGACCATGGTCCGGGGGATAGGTACGCCCGACTTTTGCAAGACAGCGCTGGTGAGCAGTTTGTCGCCGCAGGTAGCCACCACGCGGTGAGGACTGATCGCCACCATCCCCACACTTTCCAGCCAGCGGGTGAGGTAGTAGGCCTGCGAATGGCTCAGGCAACGGACGAGGACAGCGTCGTGCTTTCCCAGACCATTGCCATCCAAGTCGAAGATCACTTCTCGTGGGTCAATCCGGTCATAGTCCGCCCCCCGTTTTTGCAGGGCCGCGAAAAGCATCTTTTCCTCGACCCGCACCCGAGAGCACATCACGCCAATTTTCACTTCCCCATTTCTTCTCTTACCTCCCACTTGTCATTAACTACTCTCCCCAGTCTTCCTCCACCTCGGGGGCCAACTCGAGCGTGATGGGGTCAAGGCTCATCACCTCCAACTCGACCCCACAGTCCGGACAGACCACGATCTCCCCCACTTCCACGTCGGCAGCCAGTGCCAATTCCGCGGCACATTCTTGACATTCAGCCATGATCTTACCTCCTGTTTCGTTTGATGGTTTCAATTCTGAGCGAGCAGCACTTTGGCCCGCTTGATCTGGGTACGTACCGCGCTCGGTGCCGTGCCCCCTTCCGTGTCCCGTGCCTCCACCGACCGCTGAAAGTCAAAGACCTCGTACACGTCTTCGGCGAAGGCAGGGTGGATGGCTTGATAGTCAGCTAGGCCAAGTGCCTTTAACGGCACGCCCAGCTCTTCGGCACGCCTGACGGCCTGGCCCACCAGGTGATGGCTCTCGCGGAAGGGAATCCCCTTGCGTACCAGGTAATCGGCCAGGTCGGTGGCGAGAAGCGCATCGTCCAGGGCGGCAGCCATGCGTTCTGCATTCACTTTGAGAGTGCGAATGACCCCTGCAGCGATGGGCAGTTCCATCTTCAACGTATCCATCACGTCGAAGAGGGCTTCTTTATCCTCCTGCAGGTCCTTGTTGTAGGACGTGGGCAGTCCCTTCAACGTCGTCAACAAACCCACCAAGTGGCCTACCACCCTCCCACTCTTGCCACGCATCAACTCCAGCGAGTCGGGGTTCTTCTTCTGGGGCATAAGGCTGGAGCCGGTGGAATAGGCCTCGGCCACCTGCACGAAGCCGAACTCGCGGCTGGCCCACACAATGAGGTCCTCCGCCAGGCAACTGAGGTGAACCTGCACCAGGGCAGCCCAGGCCAGGAATTCGATGACGTAATCCCGGTCGCTCACTGCGTCTACGCTGTTCTCGCTCACGGCAGCGAAGCCCAATTCAGCGGCGAGCGCCTGGCGGTCAATGCCCAGGGGATGCCCGGCCAGAGCCCCCGACCCCAGTGGACAAACCCGTGTGTGCCGCGCTACGTCAGCCAGCCGTTCACGATCGCGCTGGAACTTCCAGAAGAAGGAGAGCAGCCAGTGACTGAAGAGCAAGGGCTGCGCCTGTTGCAGGTGCGTATAGCCAGGCATAATGACGTCCATGTGAGCCTTGGCCTTCTCGATGATGGCCTCTTGCAGTTCGATCAGTGCCTCACGGAGGATTGCCATCTCATCCAGCAGGTAGAGGCGTAGATCGGTGGCTACCTGGTCATTGCGGGAGCGCCCCGTATGCAGCTTGCCCGCTACCGGACCCACCAACTCGCCCAGCCGCCGTTCGACAGCGGTGTGGATGTCCTCGTCGTCGGCTTTGATCTGGAAGGTGCCAGCGTCGAATTCGGTTTGCACCTGTTCCAGGCCGGCGACGAGTTGGTCGCGCTCTTCGTCGGTGATGAGACCCGCCCGCGCCAGTGCACCGGCATAGGCGATGCTGCCCCGGATGTCGGCCCTGTACATCCGCCAGTCAAACCCGATGGAGTCGCTAAAGCGCCTCATCAACTCATCCGTTGCGGCTGTAAAACGTCCCCCCCAGAGAGCCATAGGTTCCAACCTCCAATCTCCAACTTCCAACTCACATCAATCCCGCTTGAAGCTGCTATAGTCGGGCGCTTCCAGTTCCGCTAGAGTTCCGTTCTCCTTATCAATCAGAGCCTTGACCTTGAGCGGCAGGCCGAATAGGTTGATAAAGCCCACTGCGTCGCTCTGGTCGTAGACGTCGTCCTGGCCAAACGTGGCAAAGTCCTCACGATAGAGGCTAAAGGGCGACTTGCGGCCTACCACCGCACAGTTCCCTTTGTACAACTTGACGCGCACGGTGCCAGTCACCCGCCCCTGAGTCTTGGCGACAAAGGCGTCCAGGGCTTCGCGCAAGGGGGTGAACCACTGGCCGTAGTAGACCAGTTCGGCGTAGCGGTGGCTCACCAGCTCTTTGTAGTGCAAGGTCTCCCGGTCCAGGCAGATGCTCTCCAGGCCCTGGTGGGCGGTGTAGAGGACCGTGCCACCAGGGGTCTCGTACACGCCCCGCGATTTCATGCCCACCAAACGGTTCTCCACCAGATCAGCGCGGCCCACGCCATGAGCACCACCCAACTCGTTGAGGTGGGTGAGGAGTTCCACTGATCCCAGAGCCTTACCGTCAATAGCTACCGGCACGCCTTTCTCAAAGTCAATGGTCAGGCAAAGCGGCTCGTCAGGCGCAGCCTCTGGAGCGACGGTCAGGCAGAACATGTCCTCCTCCGGCTCGGCCCAGGGATCCTCCAGAATGCCGCCCTCGTGGCTCAGATGCCAGATGTTGCGATCGCGGCTGTAGATGGACTTTTCCGTTGCCGCCACCGGCATGTTGTGGGCGCGGGCATAGGCCAGGGCGTCCTCACGGGAGCGGATGTCCCATTCGCGCCACGGGGCGATGACGTGGAGGAAGGGATTGAGGGCTTTGACCGTCAATTCGAAGCGTACCTGATCATTGCCCTTGCCAGTGCAACCATGGGCCACGGCGTCGGCACCCTCCTCCTCAGCAATCCTCACCAGGTGCTTGGCCGTGACGGGGCGGGCGAAAGAGGTCCCCAGCAAATACAACCGCTCGTAGATGGCACCGGCCTGCATGGTAGGGAAAGCGTACTCGGTGAGGAACTCCTCGCGCAGGTCCATGACGTGGGCCTTGCTGGCCCCACTGGCGATAGCCTTCTCCTCTAGCCCGAGCAGTTCATCATCGCCCTGCCCCAGGTCGGCGGTGTAAGTGACCACCTCGCAGCCATAGTTCTCCTTGAGCCAGGGTACAATGACTGAGGTATCTAGCCCACCAGAGTAGGCCAGAACTACCTTGCTGAATTTGTTTTTCATTGTCTTATCCTCCTGAATTTGATGTGTTGGGTGATCTGCACCAAAACAAAAGCGCGATGAAGAATGATCATCGCGCAAAAGAAGAACCAGCCTCCATCTGGAGGCTGGTTTCATGGGTTATCTTGGTTACGATGCCCAAATGAGCCTATCCAGACGGATAGTCTGGCTCTTCCTGGAGGCATCGCTTGACATTGTTAGCAACGGCAATCGAATGAGACCTCATCATACCTAATCCTGCGTTTGATGGGGTGTAGATTACCACAAAAGTCGAGTTTTGTCAAATGCAGGTTGGAAAAGTTGTAAGGTGGTACGCAGTCAGCTCCATAGCCGTCACGTGCCTCATTCGAACCGCTGCAGGGGCAGGGGTTCGCCTACGATACAAGCAGGGGGCTTCGACTGAGTCTCAAAGTGCTCAGTCAAAGCCCCCAAAGCATCGCTCAAGCGGCCCTCACTAGCCACCTGCTGCAAAGCTGAATGATTCTGTGCAAGTGGCAGGTGACATCGCGGGAGCCGGTTGCTTTCTCGCCCCCTCATCTTTGAGGGGGCAAGTCATATAGGAGAGTAGATGACCTTGCACGCCGCGCCCCTTCAACGCGACGCACTTCAGGTCATAAACTGGGTATGGCTTACCTGCTCCAAACCTCTGTGGGGCGCACATAAATGGAGTGGATAAGAGCGCCGTAACCGAGCCTGTTGGCCACCTCGTTGTCATCGGCAAGCTGGACGTCCAGCAGGTAACGCAGCCCATTCTCAGAAGCGCCGAGGCGCTTGCATGCTTCGACCAGCGCTTCGTTGAGCGAGGCCACAACGGAGGACAGGGCAGCGGTTTTGCGCTCCACCCAGGCCACGAGGTTGATACCCGATTTGAGGCCCAGATTATGATCGAGGATATTGTCCACGCCGGCCCCATACTCGGGCTCATAGATATAGACGGCTTTGACGGTCTCGTCCATCGAGCCCAAACACTCCCCTACCTTCTTGGCCAAACTATATTTCAAGTGGTCGCACGCAGCGCAGTCGCCCTTGAGGATGGCATCAAGAACCTCCTCCCTGGTCCCGGCGCCCGTCTTTTCGGCGCAGAACGCGATGGCCTCTTCCACCATGCTGGTTACGAGGGCATTTTCGAACATCATAGCCGACATTGTCTTACCTCCTTCTTTTCACCCCTTTTTAAATTCAAACTCTACACGCCTCCCTAATTGTCGTGCCCATTCTCCCACCAGGGCATTCTTCGCTCATAACCGATGAGTTTCAAACCGGTGATGGCTGCGGTATTGGGATCCACAGCCCGCAGGTCTTCCTCGCTCAGGTCCTTGATATCGCTGTGACCGGAGAGCATGGTCAGGATCTTGATCTCCTCAACTGTGGCCTTGACAAAGTTGGCCAACCGCTGACCAGCTTCCTCGGGGTCCAGTCTGGCCCGCAGCTCTGGCTTCTGCGAGGTGATGCCGTAGGGACAGTTGCCTTTGTGGCAGGCCATGCAGGCCCGACAACCCATAGCGATCTCGGCGGCGGTGCCAAAGCCCACACCATCGGCTCCCATGGCCAGCGCCTTGAAGGCATCCAGTCCGTTGCGGATGCCACCCAGGGCGAAGAGCTTTACCTTGCGATGTAACCCCAGGTCCTTCAAGGCCCGCACCGCCGGTGGAATGCAGGCGATGGTGGGGATACCTGCTCCCTGGGTGACCAGGTCAGGTGAGGCCCCCGTGCCGCCGGCAATGCCATCCAGAGAGATGGCATCTACGCCAGCCTCAGCGGCCAGGCGCACGTCGTCGTAAGGGCGGCTGGGGCCCAGCTTGATCCAGATCGGTTTCTCGTAGTTGGTGATATCTCGCAGGAAGGCCACCTGCTTCTGCAAGTCCTCGAAGGAGAGTACATCGTAGTAGCGGCACGGTGACAGAGCATCGCTGCCTACGGGGATACCACGCACTGCGGCGATTTCCTCGGTGACCTTGGCGCCCAGCAGGTGCCCACCCATACCCGGCTTGGCCCCCTGGCCGATCTTGACCTCCACGGCGTCACCAGCCCGCACAAAGTCAACCGAGACGCCCCAGCGGCCCGTGGACCACTGGACGACCAGGTAACCACCCGGTTCCCACTTTTTCTCGGTTTCCTCCTTGTCAATGTAGCCGTGGCTGTAGTAAGGCTCCTCCTCGACCACACCGCCCTCGCCTGTGTTCCCGGCGATGCCCATTTTGGCCGCAGCGATGGCCAGGGCCAGCTTGGCCTCCCGGGACAGCGCCCCGAAGGACATGGCCGGAAAGATGACGGGGTACTGAAGGCGAATCGGCTTCTCGCAGGTGTCTTCCCCGATCACCACCTCCATCTCGCACTCTTCGCGGTACTTGTCCTTGGGCGGCTCAGCAGCGAGCTGCGAAGGCACCACCACGATCTGATCGAAATGGGGCATTGGCCCCATGGTGCCAAAGCCACGTAGGAGGTATCCCCCCGTTAAAGCCTTATGATGGATCTCCTCTACCTGAGCAAGGGTCCAGGGATAGCGCGTGAGGTGCTCGGACTCTGCCGGATTGATGCGGATGGCATTCTCCGGGCAGAACTCTGCGCAGATGCGGCAGCCCACGCAGGTGTTATAGTTCTGCACCGCCACCTGTCCCTTTTTGTCAATGGCGTATACCTCGTAAGGACACACTTCCACACAGGTGGCACATTTGCCAGGCATCTGTGCATTGATACATACATCTTTGTGAACGGTAACACAAAAAGCCCCAACGACTGGCATTATCTAGCCTCCTTACTTGTAGAATGGCTTCTCTGACAGAGGCGTGAGCTTGCGGAAAGCGCGCGGGTCAGCTTCGATGGCGTACTGGGCAAGGTAACCCTGGAGCTTGTCTACGTCAGCCTCGGTCAAAGTCTCTTCCTTGATGTTGTGGCCCAGGCTGGCCCATTGGCCACCCACGTAGATGTTGCCCCGGATCAAGTAGTTGCCCAGGTTGTACCCCGCATTGCCCACGATCACCAGGTCACCGGCCAGCATGTAGGTGCCGACCTCATCGCCCACGTCCTGGCCGATGATGACGGTTGCCCCCTTGTTCATAGTGGCTGTGAAATCGCCAGCGCTGCCCTTGACAACCACTGTACCACCGTAGCAATATTGCCCGGTTCCGTAATCGGCGTTGCCATCAACCAGCACAGTGCCCCGCGTCATGTTGTCGGCCACGTACTTGCCGGCGTTGCCCGTGACCCGGATCAGCGCACCATCGTTTAACACGCCCAGGTAGTCGCCGCTGTTGCCCTTGATGGTGATTTCGCCATTTTTCAGGCCACCGCACAGGCCGTGGAGATGAACGGCATTCTTCACCGTCACCTCTTTTCGGTCGGCGGCGATCATTTCTTTCAACTGGGTACTCACAGCCCTCAAGTCTTTTCCTTTAGCATCCAGCACACGTGACATAGCACTGCTCCTTCTCGCTCTGGGCTGGCCTCTCGATCTCGTACAGCCGCACGTATTCTTGTCTGATCTCGGCCCGCTTCCTGGGATCGCCCAGCGCGTCCAAGGCCAAAACCATCAGCTTGTCGAAAGCCTGCGCCCGTTCACGGCGTTCCTTCTCCTCTTTGGCCTTGGCCAGGGCGGCCTCGTCAACCTCATCAACGGTCTCTACCAAGCCAAAGTTGGTGGCGTTCTGCAGGCAGATATCCCCCACCTGACTTCTGGTGATCAGGGTGCAATAGCCGTCCCTGGCACCGACGGTGCCCACGGCGATGTCCGCCGATTCACCCAGATAATCATCGCAGACCGCGCAACCCCGGCGGGTGTACTTCTCCACCTTTTCCACGGGGATTTCCTGGCTGGAACCATCCCACAGGAGGGCTGCCAATTTGCTCGCCCGAGGATTGGCCACCAGGCGCTTGACGCTGTGTGGCGCGAGGCCCATCTCCCCGGTCAGGAAATCGTTGACCAGGGTGGGGAGGTAGACCCCGGTGCAGAAGGGGGCGATGGTCAGACGCAGGGCACCCTGATAGGGGCGCAAGCGTTCGTTGTCCGACGAATGCAGAGCCCGCACCGCTTCAGCCACGCAGGGGGTGCCCACGATGGCCAGGTTGCGCAGCCCCCTCTCGAAGATGGCCTGGTTGAGGGCGCTCAGGACGGGGGTCCAGAGGTATTGCACGCCCAGACTATCTACGATCTCCCTGACGCTGGTCGCCACCCTGGCTTCGGGTTCCAGGGTCCATGGATTCATGTCCATCATCAGCACCCCGTCAATGAGGCCCGCCGACAGAGCTGCCACCAACAGGTTCTTGATTACATCGTTCGGCTCACCGGACTTGACGATGCCCATCGTCCTGGCCGAAGATAGGCGTCGGGGCGGGAGCGCCGTCCACTCTTCCTCCAGTCGCGGGCAGCCTTCCTCGCAGAATTTCTGGCAGAAGGTGCAAGAGTCGAGGGTGAGGTGCGAAAGCCCCAGCCTCTTTTCCCGCAATTCCCGCGTCGGGTGGTCTACCTCATCCCAGTAGAGCATCCCTTTGGAGCAGAGAGCGACGCACATTCCACAGCCGCTACACTTCTCCAGGGCCCAGACCTCATTTTCCACTCGTTCTGACATATATTCATTGACCTCCTTGTCACAGTGGCTCCTATTCTAAAAGCTCCTCTGCCTCCGATGGAGTTGCTAAAGCGTAGATGTCGAAACTTACGGGTACAATGTTTAACCATTGGGTCAGCAGCTTATGGAGTTCATCATTTGAAGAGACATCAAAGATTACAATGGAGCCCCTACCCACTTTGGGATAGAAACAGACCACTTTGTCTTTTGACGTCAAATCTGCAATCCAGGACCTAAATTCTAACCTTGCGTTTTTGACGTCTTCGGGTTTGGAGGGATGTGGGCTGCTTATCACCAAAAACAGCATAGCTAAATAGCTCCCTTCGTTCTGACATATTAGCCTTCTCTGATTGACATTCTTTCCTACCTGTGGTATGCTGTTATTTAGATCTTGGTAAAACACTTCTCCTACCAACAGGAGGAAGAGGTGAGAAAATGGTAACAAAAACCTCCATCAGTTTGCCCGACGATCTGGCCGCTACCCTCGACCGGCTCGCTCAGGAGAGACAGATGTCTCGCAGCGCCCTGGTGCGCGAGGGACTGATGCACTGGCTGCAAGAAGAGCAGCGTCAGCGCGCTCTCGCCCGCGCCCGTGAGCTGTACGCCGAGATCGCCGCTGAGGACAGAGCTCTGGCCGAGATGTATCAGCCGCTGGCTGCGGAGTCGCTCCCTTCTTACACGGTGAGCGACGAGGAAGGAATGGAACAATGAATTTCCCTCGGCGCGGTGAGATCTACTGGCTGGACTTTAGCCCGGCTACTGGTGCCGAAATGCAGGCGCTGCACCCAGCCTTGGTCATTCAGAATGACATCGGCAATCAGGTCAGTGCTCTGACCATCGTGGCGGCCGTCACTACCAATCTGCGGGTGGCTGAACTCCCCGTTGGCGTGCGCATTGATCCAGAGGAGAGCGGTCTCCCACGTCCTTCAGTCGTCCACCTGGGGCACATCTATACGGTGGACAAGCGGCGTCTGGGCCGGCGGGTGGGCCAGTTGCCGGTCGAAGTGATGCGCCAGATAGATACGGCTGTCCAGGTCAGCCTTGGCCTGCGGCCGTTTGAATTGTAAGGTGCCTACACCGTCGAGCCGAGCTTTTCTATGTCGGCCGCAAAGGTGATGATAACCGCCACGAATTCCTCAGGTTCGTCGGGCTTGAGCCACGCCAGTTGCAGCCGCTGGGCCTCGAATCCGGCGGCTGTGAGCATCGCTCGTAACCCCCTGATGCGGCTCTCGGCATACTGGTTGCCCAGCACGTAGTGACATTCCCCTGGCTCACAAGCGCCCAGGAAAACCCCATCAGCGCCGTTCAGGAAAGCCCACAGGATGTGACGGGGGTCAAAACGGGCTGAGCAGCCTCCCTGGATGAAGCGAACGCTGGACGGATACTGTAAGTGGCGGGCACCGACCAGGTCCGCCGCCGCATAGCCGCTCCATTGACAAAGCAATCCCAGGATCCGTGGCTGGCCGTCCTGCGGTCCCGCCAGAGCAGCGCTGATCTGAGCCAGGAACTGGCGGTCGGTGAACGACTGAAGCGTGATGGCCTTGGAGGGGCAGGCCGCGGCGCAGTTGCCGCAGCCCTTGCACAGCAGAGGCGCAATCCGTGCCGTGCTCAAGACCCCCTCACCTCTCTCCAGATTGATGGCCTGGAAGGCACAGGTCTCCACACAGGTGCCGCAGCCAGCACACAGCCGCTCATCAACCACGGCCACAGGTGCCTCGCTGGTTACTACACCCGCTGACAGATGATGCAGGGCCTTGGAGGCCGCACTGTAAGCCTGGAACAGACTCTCGTTGGTGTCGGCCGGGTAGTGGGCGTTCCCACAGATGTAGATGCCGGGGTCAATATAATTCCGTGGTCGCAGCCTGACATGGACGTCGGGGAAGAAGCCATTATCATCCAGAGGAATGTGCAACATGCTGGCCAGTGTGCTGGCGCCATCCGAGGCCACGAGGGGAGTGGACAACACCACCAGATCATAGGGGAGGCTCAGGTCAGCCTCACTTAGCAGGTCGTGGACCTCGACCACATCGTCCTTCACTACGGGCTTTGACTCTGTCCCAAAGTGGACAAAGTTGATCCCCCGCTGCCTGGCTCTGAGGATCTCATCCTCGCACCATTCGCCAAAGGCCTGCAGATCTCTGAAGAGGATAGAGATGTCTGCCTCTGGCTTCATTTCCTTCAAGAGGATGGCGTTCTTGAGGACGGTCATACAGTACACACTGGAACTGTAAGATCGCTCTTCCTCGCAT
>JBGVTF010000502.1:0-4131 GCA_041862415.1 Anaerolineae bacterium
GTGAGGCAGCCTCTTTGTAACCTGAAGGATTATAGCGATCAGCTCCACTACCAAAGTAGCCCAGATGGGTGGAAATCTTGGGGAAAGAGTTGGTCATCGTGTATCTCCTGTGTCTGATGCCCCTAAAGGGCTTGCTCGTGCAGTGCGACCACTTCTGATAAAGATGGCTTGCGCGGGTTGACGACCTGTGAGTTGCCGCTCTCAAAGGCATCCCGCGCCATTTGGGGAACGAAAGCGTGGGTTACACCTACTTCACGCAGGCGGGCCGGTATGCCCACTTCGGCGCTCAAGCGGCGAACCGACTCAATGGCAGCCTGGGCATCCGTCTCCGCTCCCATCGCCAGAGCAACGCGTGCCAGCCCAGGCTCGCACGCCGGCACATTGAAGGCCAGCAGGCGAAGACAGAGATAACGCTTTCTATGGCGTGCGTCAGCGCATCCATACCGGTGGAGGCAACCAAACCAGTTCCGGATCGAGCAGGGCAAAGCGCGCCGCCAGCAGAGGACTACCGATGACTACCTTTCTGCGCTGCGCGCTGTCTGTGATAACGGCGTAGCCAGCACACCAGTCCCTTTCGCCGTATCTAGCGCTCGCCTTATGCCCAGCCTTCAGGCAATCTCACCAGCCTCAGCACTCACACCTGGGCCAAAGAGAAGACGCGTCAAAACCTGAGAAGTAGCCAAGCCTGCCATTCTCCTTGCCTCGTTGAGCAACAAGCGAACACGAGGTCAGACTCTTCTTCTCCTGCGCACATAATCGAAGACAATAGCCAGACACAGAACGAAACCGATAACGATTTGATGCCAGTAGGGAGAAACGTTGAGCATTATCATGGCATTCTGCAACACACCGATGAGTGCCGCTCCGACGGCAACGCCCAACACGCTGCCCTCGCCTCCGGCGAAGCTCAGACCACCGACGATGCAGGCAGTGATCGCCGAGAGCTCGTAACCAGCGCCAGCGCCTGGATGGCCGATAGTCAGACGCCCCGCCTGGATCATGCCCACCAGACCCCCACACAAGGCGCTGATGACAAAGCACAGAATGATCCGGTTGTCAACGTTAACTCCCGACAGGCGGGCAGCCTCAATGTTCCCTCCTGCAGCATAGATTTGCCGTCCGATGTAAGTGAAGCGCAGCAGGAAGACGGTAGCCGCTAGGATGAACAAGAAAATGAGAACGGGAACGGGGATGTTGAATACATGCCCCTGCCCGATCACATTGTATGCCCTGGGCAAGTCTATGATCGGCCACCCCTTGGTGAGTACCAAACACACTCCGCGCGCTACACCCATTGTCACCAGGGTGATCAGGAACCCATGCATCTTTAGCTTTGTCACAAACATACCGTGTATCCATCCGATCACCAACATAATGAGAAGGGTCAGCGGGATAGCAAGCGCAATGGGCATTCCTCTGGTGACAATGAAATAGGCGACCAGCACTCCTCCCAAGCCGTACAGGGAACCCACCGCGAGGTCAATATGACCGACGAGGATGGCAAACCCTTCTCCGATGGATGCAATGCCCAGTATGGCGGTATCGCGAGTCAGAGTCTTCGAATTATCCAATCCAAGGAAGCGCGGGTTGATGATCGTTGCTACAATGACCAAGAGTGCCACGGCGAAGAACATGGCGATTTCTGTGGTTCGTAGCAGTCGGCCCAGCACCTCTGCCAACCTGGCTGTATATGGCTCACGACGAACCGCCACATCACGGCTGGCTGTGGTAGTGTCTGCTTTGTCCATTCGTTTTCCCTCCGATTAGTCACTCTTCTGTAGTGCCCTCTCCCCCCGTGGGCGAACTGACGGCCAGGAACTGCGTGGCGCAAGCCATCACATTCTCCTGGGTTACTTCTTCGCGCTGCAATTCTCCCGTGACCCTGCCCTGGCACATGACAATGACGCGATCACTCATGCCAACGAGCTCTGGCATCTCTGACGAAATCATCAGAATGCCTATGCCCTCCTTCGCCAACCGGCTCATTAAGGCGTGCACTTCGGCTTTCGCGCCTACGTCAATACCCCGCGTGGGCTCATCCATGATCAGCACTTTCTGCTGCGCGCTGAGCCATTTGGCCACCACAACCTTCTGCTGGGTGCCGCCGCTCAAGTTCCTGACCAATTGGGAGAGGCTGGGCGTAGTGATGGACAGAGCGTTGACGTACTGCTCCGCAATTTGCGTTTGCTTTCGTGCACGGATCACAGCCAGCCATCCGCTGATCCGTCGCAGAATGGCCATGGTCGTGTTCTCCTTCACGTCCATGCCGAGCACCAAACCGTGTAATTTCCGATCTTCCGGCACGAGACCGATCCTATGCTCAAGCGCATCAGCAGGGCTGCGAATGTCCACCTCTTGGCCGTCGATCAGGACCTGCCCCCCCGTGCGAGGCTCCGCGCCACAGATAAGACGGGCTAACTCTGTGCGCCCAGCTCCCACCAGACCACCCATACCCACGATCTCTCCCCTGCGCACGGTCAGGCTGACATCCTTCACCAAGCCCTTGCCACTGAGATGCCGCACTTCGAGCACCGGTGTCCCGATCTCCGCCTCCTCCTTGGGGAACATGGTCACGTCCCGACCTACCATCAAACGGATAACTTTCTCTTGTGTCGCTTCCTCAATTGGCAGCATTCCCACCCGCCGCCCATCGCGCATCACGATGACGCGGTCAACAACTTGCAGAACCTCCTCCAAGCGGTGGCTGATGAAGACGACGGAAACTCCCCGTTCTTTCAGCCGCCGCATGATGGCGAACAGCGCATCCACCTCTTTGCTTGACAACGCTGAAGTAGGCTCATCCATGAGAACCAAATGCACGTGTCGGGAAACCGCTCTGGCAATCTCAACCATCTGCTGACCGGAGACGGTGAGCTCCTTGACCAACTGCTTGGGTGGAATCTCCACCCCCAGGTCAGCCAGCACTGCCTCGGTATCCCGTTCCATCCGGCCAAAGTCAACCATACCCAATGCCGGCAGACGACGTGGTTCTCTATTCAGAAACAGGTTCTCAGCCACACTGAGGTATGGAACCAGCGCCAGCTCTTGATAGATGGTGCTGACGCCCAACATCTGCGCTTCCTGCGGGTTGCGGATCTCAACCCTCTGGCCGCGAAGCCAGATCTGACCCTGATCCCTGAAGTAAACACCCGAAAGGATCTTGACGAGCGTTGACTTCCCCGCCCCGTTCTCACCAACGAGGCCGACAATCTCGCCAGGATAGACCTCAAAATCCACATCGTCCAGAGCCTGCACGCCGGGGAAGCGCTTCGATATGTGCTCCATCTTCAGCATCAGCCGGTTGTCCATGAATCGAACTCCTTCAGTGTGATAATGTAGAGAGATGTTGTGAGGGTGATCTCCCTCGATGACGAGGGAGATCACCCTGGGACCACCCAGCCTACTGAGACGCGATACCGACGGAGTCCAGATACTCCTGGTATAGGCCTAGCTCATCACCATAGACCACGTCCACGCCGGTGTCGAGGTGGTCGGTCTTGTCGGTGATCGGATTGTGGATCAGATAGGGTTCCAGTACCTTCAGCGTTTCCTCGGGCCCAAGGGTGGCCATGGAGTGCAGCACGTCTACGCTCAGTTTGCCATACCAGTACACCCTCTGGCCAATGGCAGCCTGGACCACCCCCTCGTTCATCAGCTTCTGCGTCTCGGGTTCGAGGTCAAAAGCGATGATCTTGACCTCTCCCGCCTTGCCGGCGGCCTTGACCGCCTGCCCAGCGGCCGGACCATCGTAGGAGTAGATGGTGATAAAGCCGGCCAGGTCTGGATAGGTGGTGAGGGCGGTCTCGGCGTTGCTCAGGGCCTTCACTGGATCGGCATCGTCGAACAGGGTCTCGATGTACTCGATATCGGTGTCCTTGAGCGTATCCTCGATGCCCGCCATACGGTTAATGGCGTTCTGAGCTGTGGAGAACCCAACCAGGCCGACGACCTTGCCACTGCCGATGATCTCCTTGGCTGCTTCTGCGGCCGCCGCACCAGCGTTGTAGTCCGACATGCCGATGTAGATGTAGCGCTCGCTCTCGGGCGAGTCAGAGTCCATCGCCACAAAGTGTGTGCCCTGGGCCATTCCCCTGGCCACGATGTCCTCTACTGTCTCGGGGCTGATAGCCG
>JBGVTF010000503.1:0-3648 GCA_041862415.1 Anaerolineae bacterium
GTGCACGACTCCCCTGGTGGGCAGCGAAGGGCCTGCGGCTGAACGGTTAGCCAGTCTACCTGGCTGGTGATACTTCCCTCCAACATCCCGGTGCCCCTGTTGGCAATGTGCAGCGTCCGTTCCAGGCTGGCTCCCTGTTTGACGGCCCCAAAATCCAAAGAGGTCATATCCAGTTCCAGACTGGGCTCGGCCCAGGTCCAGGCCACACCCAGCCTGGCCTGACCACTATCGCTGTCCACGGCAAGGACTTTGCTCTGAGCGGTAATTTCCGGGGGCACGCGGGGGCCGAGCAATTCGACAGCGATCTGGGCCGACGCTCCAGCCGGGCAGTCGAACGCGGGGTTACGCACCCGCAACCAGGGCACCTGGCTGGCCACCGTGCCCGACAACCGACCGCCACCCTGGTTGGTCACGGTCAGGCGGGCCACCCGGGCCGCGCCCCTGGGGATCGGGCCGAAATCCAGCCTATCCGGTTCGACGGCCAGGATGGGGGCCGCAGCCGTGGCCGAAGCACCCACCCAGGCACGGCCACCGTTGCTCTCGATGAGCAGGACCTGAGGCGAAGAAGTGGTTCCAGGCGGCAGCCGACGACCCCGCGCCTCGACGGTCACCTCGGCCACGGCTCCAGCCCGACAGCCAAAGGTCTGGGGCCGGGCCGTCAGCCAGGGGACACGGCTCTCCACCCGGCCGGTCAGGTAGCCCTGGCCCTTGTTGCGCAGGCGCAGCGTGGTCCGCGCCTTCATGTTGGCCTCGATGGTGCCAAAGGGGAGATAGCTGGGCCTCACCTCCAGGCTGGGCTGGATGTCAATGGCTCCCATCTCCTCCAGCCAGGCGGCAAAAGCGGCCTGGCGAGCGATCTCGCTCTCCCTGGTGAGAGAATCGCCCCTGGTCATGTGCTCACGGGCAGACTCGGTGCGCCCGGCAGCGGCGTCCATCTCCAGGGCCGCGTGGCTCTGCCCGGCAGCGCGCAGTTGCTGTGCGGTGTCCCGCAGCCAGTCCGTGATGCGGCCCTCGGTCAGGGCCATCAGGCCATCATCCCAGTGAGCAGCACAGGCTCGGGCTAACTCGTTCACCGTCCGGGCCTGCGCTCCTTCTAATAAGACAAAGGGTTCTACTTCAGGAAGAGGGGCAGGACGCTCGCCCAGCAGAGCCTGCCGCATCTCCGCCGCCGATGGGAAGCGCTGGGCCGGGTCTTTTTTGCGGGCGCGGATGATGGCCCGCTCGGTAGATTTGGACAGGGCAGGGGCCAGTCTTCGCAGCGATGGCAGGGGATGATCGGCGGGATCGTGACGGGTGAGCAACTGGTAGAGGAGGGTACCCAGGGCATAGAGGTCGGAGCGGGGACTGGCCTGGCCCTGGCGACGCTGCTCCGGCGCGGCGTAACCCTTGGGGCCGGTGTAGCGTGGGATGCCTGGGCGCGTTGGCATGAAAAACTGCGTCAACCCGAAATCCACCAGTTTGACCCGGCCGCCCGAATCTACCAGAACGTGGCTGGGCGTCAGGTCGCCGAAGATGATGGGAGGGCCTTGCCGGTGCAGATAGTCCAGGGCATCGCAGATTTGCCCCGCCCAGTGCAGAACCGTCTCCTCGGAGAAGACCTTCCATTGGTCCTCCAGGAGTGTTCGCAGGGACGTCCCCTCCACCAGTTCCATCACCAGGTAGACCCGTCTGGCCTGCGAGAAGGCATCGGTCACGCGGGCCAGGTTGGGATGGTCCAGGCTCATCCAGACAGCCGCCTGTTCGAGGAAGCGCCGTTCCGCTTCCTGGCGGTCGCGCGGGTCCAGGTGAGCAACGGTGGTCAGTTCTTTGACAGCGCAGGGGCGGCCGTCTTCCTGGTTGTCCACAGCCTGGTAGACGGAACCGACTCGCCCCTGACTGAGACGACGCTTGATAACGTAGCGTCCCTGGAGCAGCTTCGGCGGTCCGAACATCTCCTCGAAGGAGAGGTCGCGCCGCTCCAGAGGCAGGCCGCACTTGGGGCAGATTGTGGCCTGGATGGGCATCAGACGGTCGCACTTGGAGCATCGTTTGGGCATGGCAGATAGGTCCCTCCGATTTTTGCGAGACAAGGGATAGTAGGGATAAGGGACAAGTGATAAGGGACAAGGGATGGGGAGAGCCCTTGTGCCATTCTACAACGTTTACTCGTTCCTGTCAATCGTCAGGCACTTAGAGTTCGCGTTAGGACGTTCTTCCCTGTCTATCTCCCGCCTGAGTTGACTGGTAGGGATTTCTGTCTTATAATGCTTACATAACAAAGACGCTGTTGCGGGAAGTTTTCCGCATAAGCCCATTGGGGGGTATTTCGGGGAAAGTCCTGCACAATGCGAAGTAGGGGGAGATTATTTGGAGGCCACCATAGGAGATGCAGCAGCCCGGACTTGTTGTTCTTTTGGGCTCAGGCGAAACTTCAGCTAGTGGGCGGAGGGTTTTCCACAGGTTATTCAGTTCGCTGACTCGTCCCATTCGCTTCGCTATTCTCGAAACGCCAGCCGGTTTTGAGCTCAACTCGGTGTGGGTAGCCAGACAGGTAGCCGATTTTCTGGCGAAACGCCTGCAAAACTTTGCGCCTGAAATCACCATCGTACCAGCCCGCAAGCGCAATACTGAGTTCAGCCCTGATAATCCCGATATCATAGCTCCGCTGTTGTCATCCAATGTGATTTACATGGGAGCAGGTAGCCCCACCTATGCTGTACGACAGCTTGAAGACAGTCTTGCCTGGCACACGCTGACTGCCCGACATCGCTTGGGAGCAAGCATTGTTCTTGCCAGTGCTTCTCCACTGGCCGTTGGTGCTTACACCATCCCTGTTTATGAAATCTACAAGGTTGGTGAAGACGTACATTGGAAAACTGGTCTCGATTTCTTTGGTCCGTATGGCCTGTCCCTTGTCTTTGTCCCTCATTGGAATAACAGCGAGGGGGGGGATAACCTGGACACAAGCCGTTGTTTTATGGGGCAACCTCGTTTTGCTGAACTGCTAGATATGCTCCCTATCACCGCCACGATTGTTGGTATTGAGGAACATACCGGACTGATCATGGACTTGAACACCAAAACTTGCCAAGCATTGGGGCGGGGCGGTGTGATCCTTCTCAGGGAGAGACATGAGCAACGTTTTGATAGTGACCAACCATTTCCGATTACAGAACTTGGTCCTTTTCGCATGCCCAAGCTGTCAGCAGGCATCCCGGCCAAAGTTTTGGAAAAAGTTCTGAGGGCGGAAGCTGAAACAGAAACGGCTTCCGCCCCCAAGCCTTCTGCCGAAGTATTGGCGCTGGTAGAGAAACGACAAGCGGCGCGTACCCGCCGCGATTGGGGCATGGCTGATAGCATACGTGACCAAATTGGCAAACTGGGGTGGCATGTCCGCGACACACCAGACGGGCCGGAGCTGGTTCCCATCAGTAGCTAAAGGAGTTTGCTGAGATGAGCAAGAGGGGGGACGTGGCCCACGCGGTGACGGAAGCGGGACTGGCACGGGTCCTGGGTTGCTATCCCTTGGGCGAGTTGAAGGGCGCCTGGCGGACCGAACACGGCTTTGTCAACGACAACTGGATCGTGGAGACGAGCCGAGGGCGTTACTTCCTGAAACGCCGCCATCCGAGCCTGCGCCAGCCCGATTTCATCCGTGCCCAACACGCC
>JBGVTF010000504.1:0-2965 GCA_041862415.1 Anaerolineae bacterium
TCCCTCCTGAGGATCTATCTTACATTTTTGAGCGATTCTGGCGAGGGGAGAAATCGCGTTCACGGGCTGGTGGGGGGGCTGGGCTGGGGCTGGCCATCGCCAAACACCTGGTCCAGGCCCATGGTGGTGAGATCGGGGTGGAGAGCCCTTCGACCGAAAGGCTCAAAGCGGGTGAGGTGGGAGAGGGGACGACGTTTTATTTCACCCTGCCTCTGTCGCCCCCGGCTTGACATTAAGACACATAGCCATTATTATAAGCTGGTGTGTCTTATTTTATTTCCGCTTCATGCCCCCAGAAGGACGAGCCGGCGGGTTGCCTTTCGAGCCTGAAGGGGTGAGCAGCCATTGGAGTCGGCAGGTCCAGATAAGATGTGGGGGCCGTCAATTGGCGCCAAGAAGCTATCTTTTCGGGGGAGTGCAAGTGGGGAAACGAAAACTCGGTGAATTGAGGGGGACTTTATGGAAGACTTTCGCGCCATTCGGCGGGTCCTTTGGATCACCCTGGGGCTAAACCTGCTGGCCACTGCTGCCAAGCTGATCGTTGGCTACTGGACTGGCTCCCTGAGCCTGATCGCCGACGGTTTCGACTCGGTCTTTGACTCTGCCTCCAACGTGATCGGTCTGGCAGGGATCTACCTGGCCGCCCAGCCTGCCGACGAGGACCACCCTTACGGGCACCGCAAGGCAGAGACCATGACCGCGCTGATTATCGCCTCCCTCCTCTTCCTGACCACCTGGGAGTTGATCCAAAGCGCGGTGGAGCGGCTACGCGACCCTGCCCTCCTTCAAACTGAGGTCAACGTCTGGAGTTTTGGTGCGTTGCTGGTCAGCATCGTCGTCCACATGACTGTAGTGTGGTATGAACTGCGGGCGGGCCGCCGCCTGCACAGCGATGTACTGGTGGCCGACGCCCTGCACACCCGTGCCGACATCTTTGTCTCCCTCTCTGTGATCGGTGGCCTGATCGCTGTGAGCCTGGGCTATCCTCTGGCCGACCCGATCCTGGCCCTGATCATCGCCCTGCTGATCGCCAAGATCGGGATAGACATCATCCGCGAGAGCTCCCCCACCCTGATGGACAGGGTAGCGATGCCGACCGACCAGGTGGAACAGATCGCTCTGTCGGTGCCGGGAGTCCTCTCCTGCCACAGGGTACGAAGCCGGGGGCATGAGCAAGCCGTGTACGCCGACCTGCACATCCAGGTGGACCCGGCCATGAGCACCGAACAGGCCCACGCCATCGCTCACGAAGTGCAACGCCAGTTACGCACACGCCGCCCTGACATTCGTGACGTAACGATACACGTTGAACCGTTTGGCTCTCTCCCAGAAGAACCGACTCAAGAGGCGATCGCGGCCCGGCTTCGCCGGCTGGCCGATGGACTGGGAATAGGGATTCATGACGTATGGGCCCACGAGGTGGATGGCCGTTATCACGTGGAGCTTCACCTGGAGGCCGACGGTACCCTTCCCTTGCGTCAGGCTCACAGAATAGCCTCCTCGCTGGAGGAGAGGGCTCGCGCGGAGATCCCCCACCTGGCTGAGCTGACTATCCACATTGAGCCCCGGGGGCAACTGATCCGGGCATTGGACCCGGGGGTGGAGGAAACGCAAGTGGCCCAGGCGGTGCAACAGGTGATCAACGATACCCTGAAGGCCGAGGCTTTTCACCAGATTCGGGTGCGCCGGGGCTATGAGGGGTGGGCTGTCTCCATGCACTGCCATCTACCCGGTGAGATCCCCCTGGCCGAGGCCCACCGGATCAGCACGCGGCTGGAGACCCGGCTGCAGGCGGAGGTCCCTGGCCTGGAACGGGTGGTGATCCATACTGAGCCCAGGGAGGAATAATGCCATGGATAAAGTCATGCCAAAACAGGCTTGACAGGCTATCCTTTCCCGTGATACAATACGTTCAATTCTGAGAGTCCCAGACAAGGGCGCGGTCGTTGTGACCGGAGACTGCGTCAGAGATGAGGAGATGGCTATGGATATCCACCTGTACTTATCCATGATACCCGAAGCGCTGATCGCTTCCATGTTGACGCCTGAAGAATTTGGCGTCTACTACTCAGTTGGGAGCATGAAGAAGGCACGCGGGCAGGCTATCTTCTTTGAAATCAATCCGGACTTCAGACACAGCTTCTTCCGCATCGAAGAGGGTGTACGGCGTTGTGTGCCTCACGAGGATGGAAGCCCGAAACGCTCGATCTATATCTCTGTCTATCGCGTGCTGGAGCATATCCCTTTAGACGTCATTCAGAGGCTCTATCTCGTGACGCAGGATGGGCGGGTGCTGGGCCTGGAACCGAGCGAAGAGTTCCCCGAAGACACAGTAGGGTTACATCTGTATCAGGAGATCGCACCTGTGCATCCCTTGGTAGTCAGCACCCTAGGCCCCCGTGAGTTTTATGAACTCATTGTCAAAAATCCGGTTAGCCTTCTCTCTCTGCCAGCAATCTGTTTCGTAGAGCTACGGCTGGATGAATTGGCCAAGGACCCTGAACGCGGTGCCGTGCGCGATCTGCCCTATTCCAACATCGGTCATCTGCGCCAGTGTCTTGTGGACCTAAGGACCAAGACCGTCCACACCAAGATGGTCAACCGTGTCCAGCCGGCCTCGTTCCCATACCGCACGATAAAGAGCGGGATCTTTGTAGGGAATGAAGAACGGCTCCTATATTTCCCTCTTCCCTCGCAGGAGGAACTGCGCGCCAAACATTATCGTTGGTGGCGCTCTGCCAACATGTGACCCTGGCGCGCTGCCCCCGACCGCCTACAAATGCTAACCATACTCTTTGAACCGACAGTATAGCAGGTGGAATAACCATGTCAGTATCCCAGCTTTGGATCTTTGTAGCCATCATAGCGGGTGCCGTTTCAGTCGGAGTAGCGATCTGGCTATACATCTGGGTCAACCGGCAAGATGCCGGATCCGAGAAGGCTCAGGAAGTCGCATCCTGGATTC
>JBGVTF010000505.1:0-5374 GCA_041862415.1 Anaerolineae bacterium
ATCTTGAATAATAAAGGAGAAAGAAAATGAATAACCTACCCAATATGAAGAAATCCCTGGCGTTATCTATGACGATTATGTTGACTCTAGGGATACTGCTAACGATTGTCGCACCAGCCATGGCCCAGGAAAACGGGGTCGCGCCGGGTGGGAATGTACCCACTACGCCCGCGCAAGGACAAGGTCCGACCGATCCCGCCGAACTGGAGGCATTCCTGGATGAGCTCATGGCAAAGGATATGGAAGAGTACCACATCGCCGGGTCGGCCGTATCTGTCGTCAAAGACGGCATGTTGTTCTTTGCCAAAGGCTACGGTTACGCCGACCTGGAGAACAAAATCCCTGTTGACGCCGAGCAGACGGTCTTTCCCACTGGCTCAGCCGGCAAACTGTTCACCTGGACGGCGGTGATGCAACTCGCGGAGCAGGGCAAACTGGACCTGGATGCGGATGTCAACACCTATCTCGACTTTCGCATCCCGGATACCTATCCAGGACCGATCACTCTAAAACACCTGATGACTCATACGGCAGGTTTCGAAGACCTGTACTTTGAGAACTTTACGTGGGATGCCGATGGCCTGATGCTGGTAGGCGAATGGCTGGCTTCCCACATACCTGCGCGGGTGTGTCCGCCCGGCGAAGTCGCGGCGTATTCGAACTACGGTACAGCACTGGCGGGGTACATCGTGGCGCAGGTGTCAGGACAGCCCTACGAGCAGTACATCCAGGAACATATCTTTGACCCGCTGGGAATGGCGCACTCAACTATCCAGAGGCCGTTATCGCCGGACCTGCGTGCGCATGCATCCCTAGGGTACTGGAATGTTGATGGTGCCTTGCAGGCAGTTCCTGAGATCCCCGATGACTACATGGGTCAGACGGCGATGGCGCCGGCCGGGGGGCATTTGAGCAGCGTCACGGACATGGCGCGTTTCATGATCGCGCACCTGCAGGGCGGTTTCTACGGCGACGCATCCACCGAGATGCGCATCCTGGAAGAAACCACGGCGCGGCAAATGCATAGTACGTTGTACACTCCCGACCCGCGCATCCTGGGCACCGCTTACGGCTTTTTCGATTTCAGCGACAACGGCCAGCGCACGCTCGGGCATACCGGTGGCACGCTCGGTTTTACGACTCTGCTGCTGCTTTTGCCCGACCAGAACCTGGGTGTCTATGTGGTCTATAACCACAATGATAGTGGAGGACTGACCACTCAGCATTTTGGGTTTCAGAGAGCGTTTTTCGACCATTACTATCCCGCACCTGAGGGCGAGCCAATCCAACCTCCGGCAGATTTCGCGGCGCGCGCCAGTCGGTTTGCGGGTTCATATAAAAGCACCCGGAGCGCATATACGACCTTCGAAAAATTCGGAAACATCATGAGCCCGCCAATTGAAATTAGCAATCCCGGTGACGGCACGCTGCTCTTGACCATAAATGGGGTCGAGGTACGGTTGGTTGAAGTGGAGCCGTTGTACTTCCGCCAGACAGATGGTCCATTCGGTATTGTTTTTCGTGAGGACGACCGGGGTCGGATCACCCACATGTTTGTCGACGTCTCGCCCCAGTATGCTTATGAAAAGCTGAACTGGTACGAAACCACCGGCTTCAATATGGCATTGGTCCTCGGATGTGTCCTGATCTTCCTGTCCATGATCCCTATCGCATTGGTCCGTGCGATTCGGAACCGCAGCTCCAGCGGTGACCGGAAACCCGCCCCTCGCGGTGCCCGCTTCGCCAATTGGATCATCGTGGCGATCAGCGTTTTGAACCTGCTCTTCGTGGTCGGCGTGACGAAGATGTTTTTCTTCGATCTGGGATTTCCAATGTTCGGCCTTTCATTGTTCGACAGGATCGTGTTAGGGCTGGGCGTTCTTTCCGTCTTGCTGACGGTCGGTGCGCTGGTCTATTGTGTGCTTGCTTGGAAGGGTGGCTACTGGGGTATCGCCTTCCGCGCCTATTGCACGTTGGTGACGATTGCAGCGGTCGCCTTTGTATGGTTCCTGAACCAGTGGAACCTGTTGGGCTGGCGGTTCTAGCTGGCAAACGTTTCGAGGCTGGCGGGGATATCATCTGTCTCCCCGCCAGCCAATGATAAGATGTAATAGTCAGACAGTCAAGGGCTGAGGAGGTCCAAGATGCAAAAACAGATTTTCGTTGCTCGTGAACGCGAGCTGGATGAGTTGCGGGGATACCTGGAAAAGGCCCTGGCGGGGAAGGGTCAGGTCTGTTTCGTCACCGGCCAGGCCGGCAGCGGCAAGACCGCCCTGGTGCGCCACTTTGTGGAACAAGCCTTTGCCGCTAATCCCAAGGTGGTGTTGGCTATGGGCAGTTGCAACGCCCAGACCGGCATCGGCGACCCCTACCTGCCCTTCCGTGAAGCCCTGGCCATGCTCACCGGCGACGCCTCGTCCAAGCAACGGGCGACCAAGGTCACACCCGAGAACGCCAACCGCCTGCGCGCCGTCCTGGCGCGTTCGGTGCAGGTTCTGGTGGAGGCTGCGCCGGAACTGATCGGCGTCTTTGTCCCGGGCGGCAACCTGGTGGGTGCACTGGGAAAGGCCCTTGTTACCAGGGTGGGCTGGATGGACAAGCTGGACACCCTGGTGAAGCAGAAGGCACGAGCCACGGCAGGAGAGTCCGTCGTCGAGCAGAGCCGCATCTTTGAGCAGTACACGGCCTTCTTGCAGCGTTTGAGCACAGAGGTGCCCTTGATTCTGTTCCTGGACGACCTGCAATGGGCCGACAACGCCTCGCTCAACCTGCTCTTCCACCTGGGACGCCGCATCGAGACCAGCCGTATCTTGATCCTGGGGGCTTACCGTCCCAACGACGTCGCCCTGGGCCGGAACGGCGAGCGCCACCCCCTTGAGCCGGTGGTCCACGAACTGACCCGCTATAGCGGCGACGTCACCGTTGACCTGGACGCCATCCCGGAGACGGTCGGCCGCCAGTTCGTGGATGCCCTGCTGGATGCGGAGCCCAACGGCCTGGGAGAGGCTTTCCGGCAGGCGCTCTTTCACCAGACCGGCGGCCATGCCCTCTTCACCGTCGAACTGATCCAGGACATGCGGGAGCGAGGCGACCTGATCCACGACGGCGATGGTCGCTGGATCGAAGGCTCTTCTCTGGATTGGGATGCGCTGCCAGCCAGGGTGGAAGGGGTGATCGCCGAACGCATCAGCCGCCTCGACGAGGAACTGAAGCAGATACTGACCGTGGCCAGCGTGGAAGGCGAGCAATTCACCGCCGAGGTCGTCGCCCGGGTGCAGGCCATGAGCGAGCGAGAGGCCATCCGGGAACTCAGCAACGACCTGCAGAGACAACATCGTCTGGTCAGTGCCCTGGGTTTGGTCCAGTTCGGCCCCCTGCGGCTTTCCCTCTACCGCTTCCTGCACAACCTGTTCCAGCAATACCTCTACGGCAGCCTGGGCGCAGCCGAGCGCGCTTACCTGCACCGGGATGTGGGTGACGTCCTCGAGGCCCTATTCGCCGACCAGACGGAAGAGGTGGCCGCGCAACTGGCCCGCCACTTTGAGGAGGCCGAGATCCCGGCCAAAGCGGCCGCCTACCGGCTGCAGGCCGGCAACAGGGCGCACCGCATGTCGGCCAACCAGGAGGCGGCCAGCCACCTGAAGCGAGGCCTGGAGCTGGTCGTTGGCCTTCCCCAAGGACCCGAAAGGATGCAGTTGGAGTTGGGCCTGCAGACCTCCCTGGGGACGGCGCTGATCGCCACCCACGGGTACGCTTCTCCCCAGGTGGAACAGGCCTTTGCCCGCGCCCGCGAGCTATGCCGGGCTCTGGGGGACCCACCGCAAGTAATCCCGGTGTTGTATGGCTTGTGCCTGTTCTGGCTGGTGCGCGCGGAATTGGAAAAGGCCTACGAAGAAGGGGAGCAGCTCCTGCTCCTGGCACAGCGGGCAGGTGACGTCGGTTACATCCTGGGATGCCACGCGCAGTTGGGGGCAAGCGCCATCTATCTGGGCAGGTTCGATGATGCCCGTGCACACCTCGAGCAAGCTATCGCCCTCTACGACCCCAGCCAACACCGTGAGCTGGCCTATCACCATGGCCAGGATCCATGCGTCACGGCGCTTTCCTACCTGTCCTGGGTGCTGTGGTTCCAGGGTTACCCGGAGCAGGCGATCGTCAAGCAGAATATGGCACTCGAACTGGCCAGGGAGTTGAAGCATCCCTATAGCCTTGGACTGGCAACTGTCTACGCTGCTATACTATACGAGCTCATGCGCCGGTGGCCGGAATGCCAGGCGCACGCGGAAGCGGCTTTACAACTCGCCAACCAAAGGCATTTCTCCCTGTGGCGGGCAGCGAGTGAGATGCTCCACGGCATGGCGATCGCCTTCCAAGGTCACGTTGAAGAAGGCACCGTAGAGATATCCCAAGGGTTGGCTGGTTTTGCGGCGACAGGAACTCAGCTCTCGCTGCCGAAATACCGCGCCCAGCTGGCGGAGATCTATCTGCTTGCCGGCAGGCAGGAGGATGGCCTCAATGCGCTCGAGGAGTCATTGTGTAGCGGTGAGCACGTCTGGTGGCTTCCAGAGCAGTGCCGCGTGCGCGCCGAACTGCTGCTCCTTGGGCCTGGCTCCGAGGCCGAGGCCGAGGCTTCCCTACGGCAGGCCCTGGACCTGGCCAGAAGCCAGCAGTCCAAGTCCCTCGAACTGCGGGCGGCGATGAGCCTGGCGCGCCTACTGCGGAAGCAGGGACGGGCGGCCGAGGGTCGAGACCTGCTAGCGGAATGTTATGCCTGGTTCACCGAGGGCTTTAACACGGCCGACCTCCAGGAGGCCAGGGAATTGCTGGAGGTGTTGCAGAGGGATGCTGAGGGATCAGCCACGAGAGATGACCAGAGCAGAGGGGCCAGTGAGGCCTTTCTCGTTCGCCCAGCTCGGGCACCTTTACAGTCCCGCCCCTCTGGCGCCAAGGGCTGAGCAAATGACGGCGTCGGAGATAGGCTTGATCGGACAAACAGTAGCCGGTAGGAGGTTAGCATGGACGCATCGGTTGCCCAAAGAGGTTTCTTTGAGCGCCACTCGTTGGTGATTGGCATTGTCCTGATGTTTGCGCTGACGTGGCCACTTTACTCAGGCCTTGGCTTATTTGTCGGGTATGGCTTGGCGCTGGCCTCGCTGATTATGACCGGCCTCACCCTGGGGGACGCAGGTGTCCGCGCGCTGCTACGTCGGTTTCTCATCTGGCGTGTCGGCGTTCAATGGTATCTGGTCATACTGTTTGGACCTGCCATCCTTGTTCTGGCCGCCATTGGCCTAGACTTCATGCTGGGTGGCGCAACACCCGATTTCAACAACGTCGATGCCCGCCGGATCTTTGGGACATCCACCAATCTGTG
>JBGVTF010000506.1:0-4061 GCA_041862415.1 Anaerolineae bacterium
GGATGGCCTGGGGCAGCTTTTGGCGGGACAGCTTCCACACCAGCAGGAAGACGTTGACCGTGCGCTTGACCTGGCGGGGGTTGGGAGCCAGGCCCAGGGCAAAGACGTCGGCGCAGCGGGGGTCGGGGAAGTGAGGCACCAGGTGTCCCACAAAGTCGCGCATGTCCTCGGCGTCAATGGGCGGCAACAGGAAAGGCAACTGGATGATCTTTTCCAGGTATTGGCGGCCCTTGACCTCGCCCTGGTAGCGGGTCTGGACGGCCTCCTGCACGGCCTCGTGGTCAATGCCCAACAGGAAGACGCAGCCGGGCACGTCCAGAAAGAGCTTGATGGCTTCCAGGACCTCGATGGTCTTTTCCGGCAGGCAGCGGTCCAGGTCGTCCACAAAGACGATCAGCCGCCCCTCGTGGCTGACCACGTATTTGCCTAACAGGGCCCGGAACTGGCTCTCGAACTGTTCCAGTGAACGCAGTTGCTCGCGGCGGTAGCTCTGCACCTCGCGACGGAAGGCCTCGGCCACGGCCTGCTCGTCCTGGCCCGTGATGGCTTTGGCCGTGCCTTTGAGCAGGTTGACCAGCGGCAGCCCGCCGGGCACAAAGGCCAGGGCAATCTCGGCCGCACCCTCGGCCGTGCCCCGCAGCGCCTTGGCCCAGTCCAGGGTCCAGCGCCCCAGTTCCTGCCACTCCACGGTGCGGTACAGGCTCTCCTCCAGGCGATCCAGGTCGTGCACCATGGCCTACTGCTCTTTGTCCTTCAGCTCTTCCTGGGTATAGAGTGTACCGTCTTCCTTGCGGGGCCGCAGGGCGTCCAGGACGCGCAGGATCAGAGCCCGCCACAGGGCCTCCTCCTTGTTGTACTTCCAGGCGTTGAACCAGACCGTGCGGTAACGAGGCAGCCCGCGCTCGTCAATGTGGGCCTTGACCATGCTCATCAGGCTGGTCTTGCCCGCGCCCCAGGTACCGAAAATGCCGATGGTCAGCGGGGTGTGGGTTTCTGGGGCGGCCACGATGTCCACCAGGGTGTCGCGGTAGGGCGCAAAGCCCAGAGCATCCGCCTCAGCCGGGCGGTCGTCCAGAATCGGTGAAACCTTTTTCTCTTCTGCCATGGCCATACCTTTCTTGGGGAATTGGGTGTGGCTAAAACAAGTTGGAGATCTGAGAGAGAAACGCTGTCAACGGATTTCTGTAACGGATTGAACGGATGATCACTTCTCAGATGAGATTTCCCCCGTTTGATCTTGGCCTAAATCAGTTCAATCCTTCCACCAACTCTCGCCTATTCTCTTTCACCTGCATAGTATATCAGAATTCGGTCCGATTGGCAACGATTTTCTTTTTGCCCGCCATGTTGACCGTCGGCAACCATCGCTGTGTCAAGGTCACTGTAATGGCCTGTCATTCTGAGGAGTGAGCCGAAGCCCTGAGCAAAGCGAAGGGGAAGCGACGAAGAATCTCGTTTCTGTTAAACGAACGTTCCGCTACACAAAAAGCGAGATTCTTCGCCTCCGCTACGCTTCGGCTCCGAATGACAAAACATCAACAAAAGCAAAGCCGCCCTGCAAAGCAGGGCGGCTACAGTCTCCTCAGCCCCTTCCGGATCAAGGTCGCATGAGCACATCCATGAGCGCGTCGCAGCCTGGTTTGGGATGATAGGCCTCATCGAAAATCAGCGCTGCACCGCGTCCCTGGAAGAAATCTGGGACCCAAGAATGGCAATCTGCAAAACCCCACAGCACAAAAGCCGTACAGTTCTCGGCGGACAGGCACACCTGGAGCATGTCGCGGTAAACGCAGGCTTGCTCCTCAAGTTTTTCCTTTGTGGCGGGCATCTCAATCCTCACATCCATCTCTGTGATGTGAACCTCCAAGCCAAGGGCAGCCAGACGCTCCATGTTTGCGGCCACATCCTGCGGCTCTGGACACCAGTCCAGGCCCACATGCATCTGTAAACCCACACCATGTATCGGCACGCCGCGCTGCAAAAGATCCCGAGCCAACGCATACATCGCGTCCGATTTGCACCCCTGCCCTTCACCGCCCCAATCATTGTAGAATAGCAGCGCATCTGGGTCTGCTTCATGCGCCCAGCGGAAGGCCATATCAATGTATTCGGGCCCAATACCCCGTAGCCAAATGGTGTCTCTCAGCGAACTCCCATCATCAGCAAGCGCTTCGTTGACAACGTCCCACGCCACAACCCGCCCCCGATAGTGCCCGACGACCGTCATAATGTGTTCTCGCAGGATTTCGATCAACTCATCGCGGGTCCAGTTCCCCTCTGTCAGCCAGCGGGGTAACTGATGGTGCCACACAAGTGTGTGGCCACGCACTTGCATGCCGTGGGCTTGTGCGAAATCAACTATGGCATCCGCACGGCCAAAGTCGTAGCAGTCTCGGCCCGGGTGCAGAGACTCGAATTTCATAGCATTCTCTGGGGTCAGCATGCTGAATTCACGGGCAAGCGTCTCGGCATAGAGAGCCTCGCTCTGCAGGGGCCGGGCTGCCACTGCCGCACCGATCTGTATGTCGCGGACCTGAGCGCAGGCGCGCAGCGATAGCGTAGGCATGGGCGTTGGTGTCCAGGCTGGTGTTGGCATACAAGTTGGTGTGCGCGTCGGTATCGGTGTGTGTGTAGCCGTCACAGTTGGCGTGGGTGTCCACGTAGCCGTGGGCGGCGGTGTCCAGGTTGGTGTTGAGGTACAAGTGGGTGTACGCGTCGGTATCGGTGTCCGTGTAGCCGTCACAGTTGGCGTGGGTACCGGTGGAACTGGCGTAGGGCCGGCCTGCGGCGCGCCGCACCCAACCAGCAGACTCCCAACCCATGTCAGGCCAACGATCCGTTTCAGGAAGCTATGGCGATCTATTGTTGTCTCCTCTCGTGAAGCAACTATACACGGCGGCGCAACTGAGCTACCGGTTATCAAGGTAAGATGAGCATCCTTAGCAGGCCGAACCTGCGTCCTGAGCCATGTCCTGAGCTTGACTTCGGCGAGTTCAGTCGAGCCGTCGAAGGGCTTGTCGAAGGGCATAGTGGAGGCCATATCGAAGCCTGTCCTGAATTACGCACATACACGCCTCAATTGGAGGCGTTAGATTGTACCACATATCGAGTCAAACGGCAAAGGCTGCTCCGTCGTTCCAGATTTGACATTTTTCTCAGAGTCAGTATAATTGGTTGTTCGGAAGCCTTTACCTTAGGGATAGACGCCTTGCTTCATGGCTGCTTGTCAAGAGCCTCATATGCTGGGGACATGGCGCGGCAGGTTAATGAGTTTTGACTTCCCGTTTGACTTGACCACAGCCTATGTTGTGGTATAATTAATGATGAGATCGCACGCCGACTTTGGGAATGGACTCTTATTTATGGATGGAAAGCCGACGTAGCTCAAGCGGCAGAGCAAGCGATTTGTAATCGCTAGGTTGCGGGTTCAAGTCCCACCGTCGGCTCCACTTCAGCTGGCAATCAGCTCTTTGATAGAGAGAAGCTGATCGCCAGTTGCCAATAGTAATTGGTATGGGCAGGTACCCAAGTGGCCCAAAGGGGCCGCTTGAGGCCGGGGGTGTGGGGGTGTCCCCCACGATCAACCCCAACCTGCCAGACTCAAATAGCTGGGCAGGTACCCAAGTGGCCAAAGGGAGCGGTCTGTAAAATCGCTGGCTCAGCCTTCGGAGGTTCGAATCCTTCCCTGCCCACTCCTGATGGATAGCTAATGGCTGTGGCCAATCCTGTGTTTTCAAACGGGCTACCCGCCATCTGCTATCACCCAAAATGCCCACGTAGCTCAGTCGGTAGAGCACATTCTTGGTAAGAATGCGGTCACCGGTTCAAGTCCGGTCGTGGGCTCCAGGTTACTCTGGTGAGACGAGCTACCCCGTTTACCACTGTTGCGGTACAGGGGGGGGGGCGGTACTCGCTAAAACGTTAGGAGGTATGGAAATGGCGAAGGAGAAATTTGAGCGCACGAAGCCCCACGTCAACGTGGGGACGATAGGGCACGTGGATCACGGCAAGACCACCCTGACCGCGGCCATGACCAAGGTCTTGAACATGAAGGGGCTGGC
>JBGVTF010000507.1:0-2791 GCA_041862415.1 Anaerolineae bacterium
CTTTAGAAAACCATTTCTCATGGAAATCGGGTTCTCCGACCGGATTAGGCTAGTTCTTGTCTGGAAACTCCGTAGAGCGGCTTTCCATGGCCGCCGCGCTGTAGGCAGGTATGGAAACCTGCCCTACTTTCCAGACAGAAACTAGGCTAGCTTTTGCCTTCAAACGAGTGCGTGTTTTGAATTTTCAGACACGCTCTCAGGCTGCGGTACTTCCCATCGGAGAAACCGGGCCCAACGGAGTGGGACTACCAGGAGTGGGATGCCAAAGGTAGCCAACATGGCCACTCCTGCGACATACAAGTAAACGTCAGAGTAGGATTGCCAGATACCAATCATATCGGCATTCTCCTTCAGGCCTCAGCCAAGGTCTTGAGTTTGACCAGCATCTTGTCAACGGTTGCCGCAGACACCCTTTCGAGGATGAAGCCAAGCAGCTTGCCGATGACCCCAAGAGGAAGCTCAATTTCCTCCCTGAAAGTAAACCGGCTACCCGACGGGATGGTCTCAAGCGACCAGCTTTGCTCATAAGACTCGACACCAGTGCCTGAAACCATTCGCAGGGCAAGCTTTTCGTTCTCTTTGCATTCTGTGATTTTGAAATGCATCTTCATCAGGGGGCCACCGGCCTGCTCCTCAATGTAGAAAGGTGTTCCCACACCGCTACGTTGATTACTGGTGTACTCGAACCTCTTGAAAGTAATACACCACTGCAAGACCTTTTCAGGCTCGATGAAGAAAGGCCATATTCTTTTGGGTGGTGCATTGATCTCGATTGCTTTTTGGACTCTCATTTTGCCTCCTTTGCTTTGACGACCGGTAGCTCTGCCGCCGAACGGTTTGCGTTAGCGGCGGCTGGGGGGCGAGAGTAGACAAAGGCTTGAGGGCAGGATTCTGCTCGGGCGCACGAAAATACTCGTAAGTCGCGCAGAATCCCCGCCGTCCGCTGCAACGTGGGTTAGCCCGCAGTTCCGATTTGCAGGTTCATCACCGCTCGCAGTAGATGCGCTGGTCGGTCCAGCCCTCGATGGTTGGGTCATGGGCAACGAAGTCAATCGCCCCCCAACTGTCCATGATGCCATCCCAGGTGCAGTTTTGGTCATCCGCCCAATCTGTAAGTTGGGTCGAGTTGCTTACGTTCCCAGAAACAACCAATTCACCCAGGACATCCAAACCCTCAACTAAAAAGTTCACCTGTGCGCCGGTGACAGTGTTGTCGGTCAGCGTGAAGGTCGCCCCTGCGGGGATGTGCCCCCACACCCGGCAGGGCTGGCCGGGTACACATAGTGTCCATCCAGGCGGTGAGGAAAGCGACGAGCAGCCATTGGAGTCGCCGACTGCGGCCGGTGATGGATAGGAAGTACAACCTGCGCCCCACATGTGGGCGCCGATGTCGATGCCGGCATGGATGCCACCGCAAGTGGTGTCGGCCTCGTTAATGACCTGGTTGCCGACCACCTGGAAACCGGAGAGAAGCCCATAGGCCCAGGGGTGCATGGCGATGCCGGCGAACATGCCATTGTTGCCGGGCCGCGCCATGATGGTGTTGTTCGAGATGACTGTGTCCCTGCCGCCAAACGAGACGATGCCGATATC
The DNA here is from genome assembly GCA_041862415.1 of Anaerolineae bacterium. Classification (GTDB taxonomy): domain Bacteria; phylum Chloroflexota; class Anaerolineae; order E26-bin7; family E26-bin7; genus E26-bin7. The sequence goes on from JBGVTF010000507.1 coordinate 1,594, forward strand.
GGAGGCGTCCATGATGAGGCTGTTGGTGATGAGATGTGCGGGCCCGGCAAAAGTAATCCCATCAGACCAGGCAGTAAGGGCTTCATCCGGGTCGGTGGATTCGCAGCCCGCACCGTGGACGTGGTCGCCAGCAGTATCAATAATGACCGAATCGATCACACCCGCGGCACCCCAGAACTCCAGAGCCGTGCCGCACTCGGTATTGGCCGAGGTCACATTCCGCACCACCAGGCCGGTGCTCCAGCGCTCGGGCTTGGCCAGATAATCCTGCTCAGGATCGGTGTGATCGAAATAGCCACCCATCGCCAAGGTGCCAGGGCTGCACCAGGGATCATCGAACACGTCGCACTCTGGCAGCCAGGAACCCCAGTTATCGTCTATGCCGTTCCCAATTTCGTCAGTCCCATAGCACTTGCGTTCGGCGCGGTTGCCGTCCAGGTCCAGATGGCTGATAGTGATGTTGTCGATATCGCCGGCGCCAATGCCTGAACGCGCAAAAAGCCGCACCACGAAACCCAACAAGTCAGGTGAGGCTCTTAACAAGGCGTGGTTATCAGGGTCTGTGGAGCTGAATGTGAGGTCGCTTTTTGCCGAGGTCCTCACCAGAAAAACCGTTTTGTCGACGAGATAACCCTGATAATCGGAGCTGGTAACACCCGAGGTGAACAGCACAGCATCACCGCTGCACGCCTGGTCAATGCAGGCCTGGATGGCGTCGCTGTCCGGTTGATCATCAAAGGGATTGGCCCCGCAGGAATCGACGTGAATGGTGGCTGGACCCGATGCGGGTGTGACCAGGGTGACGGCCACGCGGCGGATGATCTCAGCGCCATCGGCACTATCGGCGATGCGAAAGTCACCGCCGTTGGTACGATTGGCAAAGTAAGCATCACACAGCGGAAAGACGGCGGTCTTGAATTCTCCGCTATCGGTTTTGACGATAACACCCGTATCCTTGAATCGACCGTCCCCTTCAGGCCCGCCGCTAATAGCATCGTATTGAATGCTGAACGTGTCAGTCCCCTCATCGAGGTATTCGATCTCGATCTGGACTCGCGAGGTCGGCGAACCGCGAAAGATGAACTCATCATCTATCCAGAACTGCATGTAATAGTCTTCTACCCTGTTTCCGTCAGCAGAAGACAGTACCTTCCCGTTGCCGGTGCGCAGAGCCTGTTCCGGGGGACTGCCCACGGAT
>JBGVTF010000508.1:0-49486 GCA_041862415.1 Anaerolineae bacterium
AGCGCGGTGGAGGCCCTGACCCGGCGGGTGCTGAAAGGAGGGGAACTGCCGCGAATCAACAAGCTGGTGGACCTGGGCAACTGCCTGTCCGTCAAGTACGTTCTGCCCATGGCGGCCTACGACCTGGATCGGGTCACAGGGGACATCCTTATCAAGTTCGCCACAGGTGACGAAGCGTTCGTCCCCCTGGGCACGACTGAGGTCGAGCACCCCGAACCGGGCGAGGTGGTCTACACCGATAGCGATGGAAGGGAAGCTCTCAGCCGACGCTGGAATTGGCGGCAGTCCGACAAAGCCAAAGCGGTGGAAGAGACGGAGAGGGTACTGCTGACCGTGGAGGGAGTGAACCGGATTCCTCGGGAGACGGTGGAGAGGGTCACCAAAGAGCTGATCGAACTGATCCAGCGGTTTTGTGGGGGACAGGCGCAGTATTTCCTGCTGCACAAAGAGGAGCAGGAAGCAGAGTTCGAGATCTGAGGGGAGCAGCCATGTCCAAATTGATCGCTCTGTCCGAGGCCGTCTCTCGCTTTGTGCCCGATGGCAGCAGGGTGGCCCTGGGCCTGGCCCAGGAGGGCCTCATTCCTTTCGCCGCTGGTCACGAGATCATCCGCCAGGGGGTGCGTGACCTGACCCTGATTGGCCCCATCTCCGACATACTTTTCGACCAGATCATCGGGGCCGGATGTGTACGCAAGGTGATCGCCGCTTGGGTGGGCAACGTCATCACCGGTTCGGGCTACAACTTTCGCCGGGCGGTGGAGGAGGGGCAAATCGAGGTCGAGGACCACTCCAATTTGAGCGTGACCATGGCTCTGCTGGCCGGTTCTCTGGGCATCCCCTTCATGCCTTTGCGTTCAGCCCTGGGCACAGACCTGTTTCAGACGAACCCTGCCTTAAAAGAGATGACCTGCCCCTACACTGGGCAGAAACTGGCCACCGTGGCTGCCCTGAATCCCGACGTGGCCATCGTCCACGTCCAGCGCGCTGATGAGGAGGGCAACGCTGATTTGTGGGGCAGTACTGGCATCAGCAAAGTGGCCGCCCAGGCTGCCCGCCACGTCATCGTCGTCGCTGAGGAAATCGTGGGGCGTGAGGTAATCACCAGCGACCCCAACCGCACCTTCTGCCCTGGCTTCCGCGTCAGCGCCGTGGTGCACGAGCCCTGGGGGGCGCATCCCTCTCCTGTTCCTGGCTACTACCGCCGTGACCATCAGCGCTTCACTGACTACTCGGCCCAGACCCAAACGGCTGACGGTTTCCGGCAGTGGCTGGAGCGCTGGGTGCTGGGTGTGGCTGACAGGGGCAAGTACTGCTGCAGGTTGTTAGGGGAGGAGGGCATGGACCGGCTAAGGCTGACGGTCCACGCGCCCTCGATGTCGGTGGATTATGGCTATTAAAACACGAAGGACAGGAAGAGACGAATAGCGCGAATGGAGTTGAAATTGGAGTCCCCAACTTGTTGGGGCAGCGTAATGACCCCGAACGAGTTCGGGACTCCGGTGTACAAAGCGGGGAGGGCTTTTAATCGTGTCAATCTGGCAAATCATCGTTGTCATCGTTGTGGGTATCGTGGCTGGTTTCTTCAACACCCTGGCTGGAGGCGGCTCGCTGCTCAGCGTGCCGGCCCTGATCTTCGTTGGCCTGCCGGCCACGGTGGCCAATGGCACCAACCGGGTGGCCATCCTGATGAACAGCGCCACGGCCGTAGCTGGCTTCAAGCAGCACGGCGTAGCCGATTTCAAGTTCAGCCTGGGGTTGTCCGTTCCGGCTGTGGTGGGGGCCATCGTGGGAGCCAAACTGGCTGTGGACATCTCTGACACCTTGTTCCAGAAGGTGCTGGCGGCTGTCATGCTGCTGGCTGTGGGGCTCATCCTGTGGAGTCCGACGCGACGCTGGCAGGGGGACCAGGCCGTCCTCAGTCCCAAGCGCCGCCTACTGGCTATAATCGCCTTTTTCTTCGTCGGCGTCTACGGCGGCTTTATCCAGGCGGCCGTCGGCTTTATTATCATCGCCACCCTGGTCCTCATCACCGGTCTGGACCTGGTGCAGACCAACAGCCACAAGATGTTCGTGGTGGGGGTGTACACCGTGGCCGCGCTGGCCACCTTTGCTCTCAGCGGCAAGGTGAATTGGGGCATCGGCCTGGTTCTGGCCGTGGGCAACGGCATTGGCGGTTGGATCGGCAGCCAGTTGGCCGTGCTCGGAGGGGAGCGGTGGATCCGGGTAGTGCTGGCTGTGGCGGTGGTGGCCATGGCCGCCAAGCTCCTGGGGCTGATCCCGGCTTTTCCGTGATGTTGGGAATTTGCTAACTTGATTCCCGTGTGCTATACTACCTCCCGATGCTTGGCAAAAACAGGACCGTCGTCAAAGAGAATATCGTCGTCGGTTGCTTTTTGTTTTTGGTGGCCTTTTTACCCCGGGCTTTTGGTCTCAACGTTTTCATCACCCCCGACGAATACCTGTGGATAGAGCGTTCGGGGGAGTTCCTGGCAGCCCTGTTGAGAGCCGATTGGGCCGCTACTTTCCAGGTGGGCCACCCTGGCTTGACGACCCGGTGGACCGGCGTCCTGGGCATTCTGGCTACCTATCTGCCTCGGCTGCAGACGGCGTCGGGCCAGTTGCTGGTAGATGGACAACCCTTCCAAGACCTTCTGGCTGACTTGAGCGCTCACCTGCCAGAGGTCTTGACGGCAACACGCTACCCCACGGCGATCTTGACCTCATTGGGGGTGGTGGGCCTGTGTTTCCTGGTCAGACTGCTTTTCGGCCAGCGCGCCGCCCTGCTGAGCGCGGTCATCATGGCTTTGGAGCCCTTCTATCTGGCCCTGTCTCGGGTGATCCATCACGATGCCCTCAGCACGACCTTCATGGCTCTCTCACTGTTGAGTTTCATGGTCCATCTCCGAGAGCGTCGGCCATTCCTCTACCTGGCGCTATCGGGGCTGATGGCTGGTCTGGCTTTGCTGTCCAAGTCACCCTCTCTGTTTCTCGTGCCCTTCACGGCGCTGTTGAGCCTGGGAGCCTATTGGCTACAGAAAGGAAGCCTGTGGCCCCTCGATTGGCGTCGCACGGCTGAACTGGGGCGGAATTGGGCCATCTGGGGGCTTGTTGCGGCGCTGGTCTTTGTGCTTCTCTGGCCAGCCATGTGGGTCGATCCCCTGGACACCATCCAGGGCGTCATTGACAAAGCATCTGGCTATGCCGCTTCACCCCACGAGCGGGGCAACTTCTTCCTGGGGAAAGTGGGGCTGGACCCGGGTCCCTTCTTCTACCCGGTAGCCCTTCTCTTCCGTCTGACACCCTTGACCCTTTTGGGCCTCGGCGGCTCTCTGCTGCTGTTGCTTGGGTTGAGTAGCGAAACGTATCGAAACCAGCGGCGGATTCCAAATCCGCTGCGCGCAGATCCACACCGGTGGCGCGTTATGCAAGTGTTCGCCTTGTGGGCTTTCATTCTGCTCTACGTTCTCTTCATGACCACAGGAGCTAAAAAGTTCGACCGCTACCTGTTGCCCATCTTTCCGATGATTGACATCCTGGCCGCCCTTGGCCTGCTGGCGTTGGGCGGGGTGGTCTGGGAATGGGTGAGGAGGCGCTTTGAGAGGGTTCTGCGATTCCGTACTTCCGCGCTGGGCCTGGGACTGGTGCTGCTTCTGCAAGCTGGCTTTGCTTTGCCCCACTATCCCTATTATCTGACCTATTACAATCCCCTGCTGGGGGGCATCCGTCAGGCCGCCCAGACTATCCTCGTTGGTTGGGGCGAGGGATATGAGCAGGTTGCGCATTATCTGAACCAGAAAGATGACGCAGCCCATCTGCGCGTCGCCACCTGGTACGCCAAGCAGTGCATCGGCCCCTTCTTTGATGGTCAGGCCTACAAGTTGAACGTCAGCGGTCAGGAGCCTATTGGGGTTGTGCCCTGGTATGACACGGATTACGTGGTCTCTTACATCAACCAGGTACAGCGTGACATCCCCAACCTGGCCACGGTTTCCTTCTTTCTCTCCCAGCAGCCTGAGTACGTCGTGCACATCAAGGGCCTTGATTATGCGTCGGTCTACAAGGTGCCCCAGGAGGTGCCTCCTGAAGCCTATCCCTACGAACACGTCAGTATGGTGGATTTTGGACAGCAAGTCCGTCTGCTAGGTTGGGAGGTGGAAGGGGAACTGGCCGAACTGGAAGAATTGTATTACGTTGTCATAACCATGTATTGGCAGAGCCTGCAGCCCATAACCGAGAACTATCGGGTTTATCTCAAGCTGGTGGACGCTGATGGGCGGGTCTGGAGGGAGGACGATAGCAATCCAATATTCGGTTTCTTTCTGACCAGCCAATGGGATGAGGGCGTGATACTGCGGGACAAGCATGGGTTGGAGGTGCCGCACGACGCTCCACCGGGCATCTATTACCTGGGCCTGGGCCTGTTCGATCCCGAGTTGGGACGGGGCTTGAAACCGGCTGTGGAGGGTGATTTGCTGTTGGGACCGATACGGATAGATGAGCGACGGAGGGTCTATCCTGAGCCAAGTCGAAGGGTCAGCAGCGAGTGAGAGGAGACACTGTGAGGAGGGGGAGAGAGCGCGCGAAGGGAAGCGGCGATAGCGGCAACTGGCGACAGACGTTGGGCGTTTGTGTGGCGTTGTTCATCCTGGCCCTTGTGCCACGAGTGATGGGCCTGGGTGTTTTCATCACTCCTGACGAGCCACGCTGGATGGACCGTTCGGCTGGCTTCCTGGAAGCTGTTCTGGCCGGTGATTTCATCCACACGATTCACATCGGAGAGACGCCGGGGGGAGTGATGACCAAGTGGTGCGGTTCAGCCGGGATTGTGGCCAGATACCTGCTCCTTCGTCTGAATCCCTCTTCCTGGGTGGAGGCTTCCCGGCATACCGACAACCTGGGGGAATTCCTGCGGTGGCTGCAGAGTGACCCTCACAACCCTGTGGGGGTCATGGTCGCTGTCAGATGGCCTATCGCTCTCATTGTCTCGTGCAGTGTAGTGGGCATTTACGTTTTAGCCAGGGAGTTGTTTGCTGAGCGAGTGGCTTTGCTGGGGGCCGTCCTACTGGCCCTGGAACCGTTTTACGTGGCTCTCTCGCGAGTGCTGCACCTGGACGCCCTGGTGGCCAGCTTTATGGCTCTCTCTGTCCTCAGTTTGGCCATTTGTCTGAAACAGACCCGGCTATCGCCTCTTGTGGTCTTCTCAGGGATAACCGCCGGGCTGGGTGCGGCCACCAAGGTCTCGGCTTTGTTCCTCGTTCCCTTTGCCGGGCTGATGGCCTTGGCCGTCTACTTGGCTAAGGTGCCAGGCACTTTCGAGAGATGGCCTATAGACAGGTACAAACCGCTTGGAAGGCAACCTTCGGACCGAAACAGCTATGTAAGTGCCTGGCACCTGAACGCCCACCGTTGGCGGAAGGCTCTCCATCTGTCTGCGATTCTGATCGTCTGGGCGGGGATAGTGGGACTTGCCTTTGCCCTCCTCTGGCCGGCTATGTGGGCTGACCCCTTGGCGGCGCTCTGGCGTCTGTTGGGCGGTTCAAGCGAGCTCGCCGGGGCTGGACATAAGCAGTTCTTCCTGGGCCGACTCGTTGACGACCCCGGCCCCTTGTTCTTCCCCGTCATCTTCCTTTTCAGGGTGAGCCCCTTGACCCTGTTGGGGGCTGTGGCCAGTCTTCCCATGATCCTGCGAAAGGGAAGGAGCCAACAGGACCAGCGGTTGATCTGGCTGTGGGCCTACGCTTGCCTGTTCGTGGCCTTTATCACCCTCAGCCCCAAGAAGCTCGACCGCTACTTGCTGCCCGTATTCCCCGCCATAGCGTTGCTGGCCGCCGCCGGGCTTTGGGAATTGGCCGAGACGGTGCAAAAGAAGGCATCGGGTGTACTTAGTCGATGGGTTATTTGGGCAGTCCATCTCTTTCCAGTGGGCTGTCTGGTCCTGCAGGTTGCCTTCCTGTCCCCTCACTACCCATACAATTTAACCTTCTATAATCCGGCTCTGGGTGGCATCCGGCAGGCTTCACATGTTATCCTGATTGGATGGGAAGAGGGGTTGGATAAGGTAGCCCGCTATCTCGATGAGAAGGAGGGAATCGAAGACAGGCGGGTGCTGGCCTGGTACTCGGCTCTGGGCTTTAACACCCTCTTTCGGGGGGAATCTCGGGAACTGAGCCCCGGGCGGCAGCCAGCCGACGACGTCTGGCTCTGGTACGAGTCTGACTATGTGGTACTTTACATCAACCAGGTACAGCGGGGGCTGCCTGATGCTCGAACGCTGGCCTTCTTTCGCTCCCTGGAGCCGGAGTACACTGTGCGCTTGAAGGGCCTGGAGTACGCCTGGGTCTACAAGGTGCCTGAGGCGGTCCCCGAGGAGGCTTACCCTTTTGAGCAGGTCACACTGATTGACCTCGCCGATAAAGTGCGTTTGCTTGGCTACGATGCGGGGGAGGTGACCGTCGAGGCAGAGGGCAAGGCTTATCTTCCCCTCACTCTGTATTGGCAGAACCTGGGATCGCTTGACGCGAACTATCGCCTGTATCTCAAGCTGATCAACGGCGTCTATCACATCTGGGGCCAGCAGGAGGGCTATCCTCTCTGGGACGGTTTCATGACCAGCACCTGGCAGGAGGGGGTTGTCATCAGGGACGACCGCCGGATCGAGATTCTGCCCGGCACTCCTCCCGGTGCTTACCAGGTGGCTGTCAATTGGCTTGAGCCCTACTCTGGGCTCTCTCTCCATACGACCGGTGGCGGAGACCTGCTCCTGGGGCCTTTTGACATCCCCCTACGACCGCCGCCGACCGTTGAGTCGCTGGGTATCGAGCATCCCATGACAGCCGAACTGGATGGCCAGGTGCGCTTCCTGGGTTACAATCTCGAAGGCAGCTTCCGACCTGGGAGTGGCTTACACCTGACCCTCTTCTGGCAGGCTCTGGCGGAGATGGACGAGAATTACGCCGTCTTCACTCACCTGATAGATGGGAGGGGTGATATGTGGGGGCAAAAGGACAACCAGCCGGTGGACGGCTTCTATCCCACGGGGGGATGGACTGCGGGCGAGATCGTGCGCGATCAATATGACCTGACCATCTCTCCAGAGGCCCCATCCGGTCCCTATTGGATAACGGTGGGAATGTACAGAGCCGAGACGGGCGAGAGGCTAAGTGTAGAGCAAGAGGGCATCTTGCCCCCCGATGACAAGATCGTGTTGGGCGAGTTCGTGGTGAGGAGTGGGGAGTGAATAGGCGTCGTCTTTACTGCCATGCCAAACAATGGATAGTTGCCCTGGGTCTCTTTCTCTTGGCCCTGGGGCCACGGGCCTTCGGCCTGGGCGTCTTTATCACCCCTGACGAGCGACGTTGGATTGAGCGGTCGGTGCAATTCTTCTCTGCTCTCTTGGTCGGTGACTTTGCCGACACCTTTCAGACCGGCCACCCCGGCGTGACTACCAAATGGACGGGAACGGTCGGGCTGCTGGCCAAGTACCTGTCTCAAGCTGGGAAGCCGAGCCTGGTGGGTCTACGGGCCTTTTTGGAAACCGTGCCATTGCGTCCCTCGGTCAGCGCCGAGTATCTGCCGGTGATGCGCTTCCCGACGGTCCTTCTGACCTCGGCTTGTGTGGTGGCCGTCTATCTTATGGTCAGGCGGATGTTCGGTGACAGGGTGGCCCTTTTGAGCGGTGTACTATTGGCTCTGGATCCACTTTACCTCTCTCACTCGCGGGTCATCCACCATGACGCTTTGGCGACTACTTTCATGACCCTGGCCGTGCTGAGCTTCTTGATCTGCGCCTGGCACGGTCGCTGGCGGACTTTTCTGGTCCTCTCTGGCCTGGCTGCCGGCCTGTCCTTCTTGAGCAAGGGCCCTGCCTTGTTCCTGTCTCCCTTCATGGGCTTGCTGTGTGGGATAGGCTACCTGGCTCAGGTGGAGGCTTGCCCTGAGCCCTGTCGAAGGGATTGGCGCAAGATCGAGAGGAGAGCCCTGGTTCGGTGGGCCAGCGCCTGGTTGGGCTGGGCCGCTGTGGCTCTGCTGATTTTCTTCTTGCTGTGGCCGATCATGTGGATTGATCCGGTGAGCGCGGTACAGGGGCTCCTGGCTAAATCAGTAGGTTATGCTGGCGAGGCCCACACCAAGGGCAACTTTTTCCTGGGACGGGCAGTAGACAATCCCGGCTCTCTCTTTTATCCGGTAACCCTTTTGTTTCGGACAACCCCTTTGGCTCTATTGGGTCTGATTGCGGCTTTCTGCTTCTGGATCAAGGAGCAGAAGATGCAGAACACGACGCTGGAGGGCTCACGCTTGCAGCGTTTCGTTGACCTGCTATTGGGAAAAGGAGAGGAGAGGGAAATCCAGTCTCGCAGGTTAAGCCTATTGTCGTTGTGGGCCTACTTCTTTTCCTTTGCTCTCCTAATGACCCTTGGCGATAAAAAGTTTGATCGCTACATCCTGCCCATTTATCCAGCAATGGAAATCCTGGCCGCACTCGGCCTCTGCCAGCTAGGGACTCTCATAGCCAGGAAGGTCGGCGGTAGGATTCTTGCAAGCCGGTCTGCGTGGGCTTTGGGGATGGCGGTGGCCGCACTTCTCCAAGCCGGGTTTGCCTTGCCTCACTATCCCTACTATCTGACCTACTACAACCCGCTGGTGGGCGGGAGTTGGCTGGCTCCCAAAACCTACTATGTGGGCTGGGGCGAGGGATTGGATCAAGCGGCTCGTTACCTCAATCAAAAACCGGAGGTGGCTCAGTTGGAGGTCTCTTCCTGGTATCATCGGGAGCTCATCCCCTTTTTCCACGGTTTGGCCTATCGGCTGGATTCCAGAGGAGACACCGATCTCATGCCCTGGCACACAGCCGACTATGTGGTCTTTTACCTGAATCAGGTGCAACGGGAAAACCCCGACTTGGCCATGGTCAACTACTTCCACTCCCTGGAGCCTGAACACGTGGTGCGTATGAAGGGCATTGACTACGCCTGGATCTATCGGGCGCCGGAACCCATCCCCGATAGTGTGGTGCCAGCCCAACACGTCCAGCGGGCTTGGTTTGGGGATGATCTGGCCCTGTTGGGGTATGATGTGGACACTAGCCGGATGTCGCTCGATGGAAAACTGTGGGTGAGCCTCTATTGGGAGGGCCTGCGAGAGATGGAGAACGATTACCGGATTTTCCTCGATCTGGTCAACGGTGTCTACCACGTCTGGGGGAAGCAGGACGGACGGCCGTATTGGGATGGCTATCCCACCAACCAGTGGCCCAAGGGATTGGTGATGAAAGACGTGCGCGAGATCGAGGTTTGGCCCGGTACGCCGCCGGGCTCCTATCAGGTTGCGATCAGCGTATACGATCCTGCCTCTGGCCGGTGGCTGCCGCCCACTGGAGGAGGCGACCTGATCATCGGGCCCTTCGAACTGCCCCGGCGAGAACCGCCCCCTGTGGAGGCCCTGGACATCGAGCATCCGCTGTCAGTCAATCTGGATGGCAAAGTCCGGCTCCTGGGCTACAATATGACAGGGGCTTTCCAGCCGGGCAGGGAGGTGCATCTGACCCTCTTTTGGCAGGCTCTGAAAGCAATGGACAAGGACTATACTGTTTTCATCCATCTGGCAGACCCGCAGGGTCACATCTGGGGACAGAAGGACAACCCGCCGGTGGATGGGTTCTACCCGACCACCACCTGGGAGGCCGGGGAGATCGTGCGGGACCAGTATGATGTAGGTATATCGCCGGATACGCCTCCTGGCCACTATCAGATTGAGGTCGGGATGTATCTGGTGGAGACAGGAGAACGCCTGCCGGTCCTGGCTGAGGACGGGAGTGTGCAGGGAGATAAGGTGTTGCTGACCGAGGTAAAGGTAGAGTGATAACAGTCTCCAGCGAAGCGAGGGCCTGTGACGGCCGTTCTGGGAAGCGTAGGAGCATCAACCCTGTTTTGTGGATCGAGGTGTGAATGAAACCTAAAGTCAGCATCGTTCAAGTCCGCCAAAGTGTGCCAGAGGCGGTACGCGAGGCTATGGAATTGGCCGATTGGAAAAGCTTTGTGCCCAGGGGTGCTGAGGTCGCCCTGAAACCCAACCTGGGCTTTGATTTCTTCCTGCCAGGGACGGTGACCGGACCCTGGGTGGTGGAAGGGGTGATTCGGACTATCAAGGGATACGTGGACCAAATTTACCTGGTCGAGTCGGGACAGATTCTGGTCAACGTGGAGAGGGCCTTCCAGCAGACGGGAATGGCCGATCTGTGTCGGCGCTACCATGTGCCCTGGGTCAACATGTCGAAAGGTCCTTTCAAAAGGCTGAAGGTTCCCGACGGTTTGGTTTTGAGGGAGGCCGAAGTTCCGGAGATTCTCCTGAAAACTAGCTTGATCACCATCCCAGTGATGAAGACCCACGGCCGCACGGTTATCACCGGGGCTCTGAAGAACCAGTGGGGTTGCCTCAGGGAGTTGAGGCACAACTATCACCTGGTCATTGACGAGGCCCTGGCCGACGTGAATGCTCTATTCAAACCGGCTTTCGCCGTCATGGACGGCACCGTGGGCCTGGAGGGCAACGGCCCCAAGTCGGGCCGACCCAGGGTGGCCAACCGGGTGCTGGCCTCCGGCGATGCGGTGGCTCTGGATGCAGTCGCGACCAGGGTCATGGGGTTTGACCCCCAGGATATCGGACATATTCAACTGTGCGCCAGGCGGGGGTTGGGCGTCGGCGACCCGGACGAGATCCAGACAGTTGGTGAGGATGCTTCCGGTCTCAATCTGGGGTTTCAGCGGGGACGGAACAACTCTGTGGCTGTGGTGGAGATAGCCTTGCGGCGCTCTTTTCTGCGAGGGCTCGTCTTCCATACACCTCTTTTCAGCGTGCTGGCCTTGGGAGCCATTTTGTGGTATTATACCTGGTATTACCTGGGCACCGGAAGGCGCTATCGCGATTTGATTCTGGGCCACCCCTTTTACGGCGCTCAGTGGAGACAACGAGGGTAGTTGCTTAATGACGTTGGTGGCGTCTAGGACATCTACCACTGTTACGGTACAGGTAAAGCAATTGTCGCCTTGGAGTAGCGGAACTTTTCCGCGTTTGGTGCAGCGCGAAACAAGTTTCGCTACTCCCCTGATACAGTAGCGGAGAGGGATGGGAGGAGAAGGTCGTTTTGAAAGTCGCAGTTATTGGTGGGGGCGTGGCTGGTTTGACAGCAGCCTACGAACTGTCCAAAGCTGGGCAGGATGTGGTCCTCTTCGAGAAGGAGAACGAGCTAGGCGGTCTGGCCAGTTCTTTCCCTCTGAGCGGTCACTACATCGAGAGATACTATCACTTTATTTGCCTCAACGATTTGGGCCTCCTCGACATGCTGCGCGAGCTGGGTCTGGACTCCCACTTGCGCTGGGCCAAAACCAAAATGGGCCTGTACCATAATGGGCGGCTCTATTCTTTCGGTGCACCTCTAGACTTGCTGACCTTTCCCCCTTTCAGCCTTGTGGATAGGTTCAGGTTTGGCCTCATGATCATGTACACCAAGAGCCAGAGGCGTGGCGGATGGAAGAGCATTGAGGACGTGCCCGTTTCCCAATGGCTGGGCAGGCGCTTTGGTCAGAGGTCGTATGAGGTGATCCACGAACCCTTGATTCGCCTCAAGTTTGGGCCTTATGCGGCCAAGCTATCGGCGGCCTGGATGTGGGCGCGCATCCACCGGCTGGGCAAGTCGCGCACCAAAATCACCCAGCAGGAGAAACTGGGCTACATTGAGGGTGGAACCAAGACCCTGATTGAAGCTCTGGAAAGGCGTTTCCTTCAGAACGGTGGCCGTGTCTTCAAGGGCGTCGCCGTTCAAGAGATAGAGGTTCGGGAGACAGGGGTTGCTGGCATCTCCTTCAACGGTCAGCGTCGGGCCTTCGACGTTGTGATCTCCACCGTTCCCACTCCTACTTTCGCTGCTATGCTCAACGGAGCCTCACCTGAGTACTTGCAGAAGATTGCACGAGTTGATTCCATCGGGGTGATGTGCGTGCTGCTTCGCCTGATCAAGTCCTTGACGCCCTATTTCTGGACCAACATCAGCGATCCGGCCATCTCCCTGGCGGGTGTCATTGAATACACCAACCTCAATCCGTGTCCTCGTTTCGGCGGCGACTCGGTCATCTATCTGCCCCAATACCTGCCTTCCACCGACGAGAGGTACGCCATGTCTGACGACAGGCTTTTGGAGGAATACATAGGGTACTTGAGGAGGATCAATCCGGGCTTCAGTGAAGACTGGATCAGGGAGTACCGCGTGAGCCGCGATAGGTACGCTCAACCTGTCTGTGAGGTCGGTTTCTCGAAGCATAAGCCGGGCATAGAGACCCCGATGAGGGGACTGTACCTGACCGATTCCTGTCAGCTTCATCCCGACGACCGCACGGTCAGCAACAGCATCGGCCTGGGGAAAAGGGTGGCCCAGTTGGTGTTGGGCCCAAGAAGAGCAGAGGGATAACAACAGGGAAGGAGGAAGTGCGATGGCTACCTTTGTATTGTTGTCCAAAGTATCGTCTGCGGGGGCTAGGCAGGTCAAATCCCTGGCTAGAATGGATGAGGAGTTCGATCGGCAATTGCAGAAACACTGTCCGGAAGTCAGACGCCTGGCCAGCTATGCTCTGTTGGGGGCCTATGACTTTTTACACATTTTCGAGGCCCCTGATGCCAAGGTGGCGACCAAAGTGGCGGTCCTGGCCAATTCTTTCGGAGTGGCCACGACCCAGACGTTGACGGCTATACCTTTCAGCGAGTTCAAAGAGATCCTAGAGGAGATTTGAGAGGAAGCCCATGTCTACTCTCCTTCTGAAAAACGCTGCTCTCCTCATCACTATGGACGAGAAGCGTCGCCGGATAGAGCAGGGTGGCCTCTTGGTGCGCGATAACGTCATCGAAATGGTGGGGCCAAGCAGCGAATTGCCCCAGGACGCCGACCGTGTCATTGATGCCTCGGGGATGGTCGTCCTGCCGGGGCTGGTCAACATCCACCATCACCTCTACCAGACCCTGACCCGCGCTCTGGTCGCTGTTCAGGACGTGGAGCTCTTCGACTGGCTGGTGACCCTTTACCCTATCTGGGCCGAGTTGACCGCCGAGGCTGTCTACGTCAGCGCCCAGATTGGCTTGGCCGAACTGATGTTGTCCGGCTGCACCACAGCCAATGACCACCTCTACATCTATCCCAACGATGTCACCCTGGACGCCGAAATCCGCGCTGCTCAGGAATTGGGCATCCGCTTCCATCCCTGCCGGGGCAGCATGTCTCTGGGGAAATCCAAAGGCGGCCTGCCGCCCGACCGCGTCGTTCAGACTGAGGAAGAGATCATGGCCGACTGCCAGCGGGTGGTGGACACCTACCATGACCCCAACCCTTATGCCATGTGCCGCATTGTCATCGCCCCTTGCTCGCCCTTTTCGGTGACCGAAGATTTGATGCGCCAGTCAGCCATCTGGGCTCGTCAGCGAGGCCTGACCCTGCATACCCACGTGGCGGAGACCTTGGATGAAGAGGAGTTCTGCTTACGGAAGGTTGGTTTGCGGCCGGTAGAGTACATGCAAGAGTTGGGTTGGGTGGGAGAGGATGTGTGGTACGCCCATGCCATCTACCTTAACGAGGAGGAAATTGGCCTGGTGGCCGAGACGGGCACCGGGGTGGCCCATTGCCCCAGTTCCAATATGCGTCTCGGTTCGGGCATTGCGCCTATCCGCGAGATGCTGGACAGAGGCGTCAAGGTGGGTCTGGCCGTGGATGGCAGCGCCAGCAACGACTCGTCGCACATGCTGGCCGAGGCACGAATGGCCATGCTCCTACAGCGGGTGCAGAAGGGAGCCGGGGCTCTGAGCGCCCAGGAGGCTCTGGAGATGGCCACCTTGGGTGGGGCAGCCGTGCTAGGCCGAGATGACATCGGCTCTCTGTCGCCTGGTAAAGCGGCCGATTTCATGGCCATCAAGCTGGACCGGCTTGAATACGCCGGAGCCAGGCATGACCCTCTCGGCGCTCTCTTATTCTGCCGGCCCGTGAACGTTGATCTATCGGTCATCAACGGGCGAGTGGTGGTGGAAAGGGGCCACATTGTGGGCTTTGATTTGGAAAGGGCTATCGCTCGCCAGAACGAGATCTCTCAGGAGATGCTGAAAAGGGCGGCCAGTATATGACGGGGACTGTTGGAGTTGGCCTGACTCAGAAAGAGCACAGGAAGCCGCTTCCTGTGCTCTTTCGTTGACAGCACACTTTAACCTTAGCTACCCCGGCCGGGCTGCCAAAGGAGCTGTTCCCGGACTATGAGATCGGTGCTGCGGATCTTGAAAGAGAGGTCGGCAGCGATGTTGCGCATCAGCACATAGCCCATCTGAAAATCCTGGTCGCAGAGAGAAATCAAGTCATCCCGATTGATGACCAGCAACTTGGTGTTGTTGGCCGCACATCTTGCCGAGGCCGAGCGCAACCCCTGATCTACCAAGGCTACCTCACCGAAGACCTGACCTCGGCGCAAGGTAGTCAGGGTCGTAGGACCGGTCTGGGAGGGAACCCCCAGGATGCTGGGGTCCACCCGGATATCCACCATGCCATCGGCGATGACATATAGCTCATCACTGGCCGTGTTCTCTTCAAAAATGACTGTTCCTATTTGACAGACTCTCTCCTCGCAAATCTGCACTATCCGCTCTAATTGGCTTTCGCTCAGGTCTTGGAAGATGTCCACCTCTCGCAAGATATTGATACGTTGCATGGCTCGTCCTCCTTGCTGTGTTAGGCAACGATCCCATCATCCATTCTTCGAATTAGAATAGAATGCCCAATCTGTCTTTGCTCGGGTTCATGATAACATAAAGTGTCACTAAAGTCAATAGGACATTCCTCCTTGTTCAGGGCCTCGCTTCACTATGGTCTCGGTGTACGGGTCTACCTGCCAGGTCGTGTCGAGGAGAGGGGCGAGACTGGGACGGGCTAACTCGGGAAAGATCTCATGCAGGTATTTAGCCAGAGTCGTACTGGTGGGGCCATAACGGTCGTGGTACATGTAATATTCCAGGTCGTGGACCATCTCGCCGGCTGTCTGATATCGCTTTTCCCTGTCCCGTTCCAACGCCTTCAGGGTTATCCTGTCCACCTCGTCAGGGACGTCAGGGTTAAGCTGGCTTGGCCGCGGGACTGGCTTGTGGATGATGGCTTCGAACGTGGCCTTCTGATCCCTGGCGTCGAAGAGCGGACGTCCGGTCAGGAGTTCATACAACACGATGCCCAGAGAAAAGAGGTCCGAGCGCGCGTCGGTCTCCTCAAACCGGGCCTGTTCTGGCGACATATATCGAGTTGTCCCCATGAGCACCGTGCCCTCCAAGCGGAGGAGGTGGCGAGCCTTGGCGATGCCAAAATCGGTCAGTTTGACAGCGCCCTCAGAGTCGAGCATGATATTCTTGGGGTTCACGTCCCGGTGGACCACTCCCAGGGGCTGACCGTCCGCGTCGCATTTGGAATGGGCGTACTCGAGTCCCCGGCAGATTCTACTAACGATGAAGGTGAAGAGATCAATGGGGACGCTTCGCCCGAGTTGGGAGTGTCGTCTCATGAATTGCCCCAGATTTTTGCCGTTTATGAACTCCATGGCGATGTAATAACTCTTGCCTATCTTTCCAAGCTGGTAGATCTGGACAATGTTAGGATGAACGAGGTCGGCCACCAGCTTGGCTTCGCTGATGAACATCTCTACGAGTTGGTGTTCCTCGGAAAATTCCTCGGTGATCGTTTTGATGGCCACCCTTTTTTCAAAGCCCTCGGCACCGCGTTGGATAGCTTCATAGACGGTCCCCATCCCTCCGGCGGCGATGAGCCTCACAAGGTCGAATCTGTAGGTGTCCTTTAGCTTCTCCATAGTTTGAGATTCTCCTCTATCTTGTTCTTTTCAATCTCCCCAGGCTTCGCTACGCAAGCC
Source organism: Anaerolineae bacterium (assembly GCA_041862415.1). GTDB lineage: Bacteria > Chloroflexota > Anaerolineae > E26-bin7 > E26-bin7 > E26-bin7. The sequence continues at coordinate 15,930 of JBGVTF010000508.1, forward strand.
CAACGCTCGTAAGCACTTGCATTGCAGGATGTTTTGCAGTATAATACCAAAGATCTATCCAATTTCCAAACCCTTGATTGTACTTCAACCTTCTAAGGAGGGGGGCAAATGGCTGACTGGTTGGAGAGGTACCGGGGTTATATTTTGACTGTTCTGCTTAGCCTCGTCGTCCTGGGGGGAATGTTTTTCTTCTTGCGTCGTCCCGAACCGGAGCCCATCACTATTCTGCCTCCTGAACCCACCGCCACCCCACTGCCTACCCCTACTCCCCAGCCCCTGTGCGTCTACGTCAGCGGGGCGGTGGCGCACCCCGATGTCTACGAGCTTCCGTACAATTCCATCGTTAAAGATGCTATTGAAGCCGCGGGCGGACCGACAGGTGAAGCCGATTTAGACCGCATCAATCTGGCCCGGCGAGTGCACGACGAGGAGCAGATTTACGTGCCGCACAAGGGAGAGGAAAGCCCCCCTGTCAGCCCTCCCTCCGGCCCCTCGTTACCCTCACCATCGAGTCAGGGGGGCGGCAAGGTTAACATCAACAATGCCACCGCTGAGGAGTTGAGCACTCTGCCGGGTATCGGCCCAACCAAAGCCCAGTGCATTATTGATTATCGTACTGCCAATGGTCCCTTCCGATCTATTGAAGACATCAAGAAGGTCACAGGAATCGGTGATGCCACTTTTGAGAAACTGAAAGACAAGATTACGGTGCAATGAAGGGCACTATCGGCTCCTGAGCGGTCGCCAGAACGGGGTACAGCGAATTTGACACCTTCCCCATTTGGAAGTATAATGTCCCTGTTTTCACAAGCATTGCAGACTCACTGGTAAAAATGGAAAGAACGGGATTTGTCAATTGGCTGTCTGACATTCATTGCCTGATTCCAAGCCCTTTCAACAGCCGCTCAGGGCAATCCTTGAGCTGACGCCAACCGAGCCAGTCCTTGCAGGGTCTCGGTTGGCTTTTTGGTGTAGCAATACATTGGCGGAGAACAGCGAGTTTTTCGCTCCAGTTCATTTACACTGATGGGGAGGTGTTGTTTTGACCGAGAGAATAACTGGCACAGTTAGGTGGTTCGATAGCTCCAAGGGATACGGGTTCATCCAACCGGAAATAGAAAGCGTAGAGGAGGTGTTCGTACACTATACGGCTATTGTTGACGATGGCTTCAGGAACCTCTACGAGGGCGACAGAGTAGAGTTCTCTATCGTGGATGATCCCAGAGGTCCGCAGGCCATTAACGTGGTCAGGCGATAGAGGCTGATGGGGTCTCCGCAGAATAGAACGGCTATCGTCACTGAAAACACTGTTTGAACTCTTGCAATAGTTCTTGATAGCGTTCGCCCATGGCGGTTATACTTATGCCGCGCTTGGTCTCGCTGATGTGGCGGAGGGATATCTGCAGGCATTCAGCAGGCAGGGCCCCTCGGCCCCGGTCGGCCCACTCGATTACACACACTCCCTGGCCGTAAAGGTAATCCTCGAATCCCAGGGCTCCAATTTCCTCGACCGCGTCGTCTAGACGGTACAGGTCAATGTGGTAGAGGGCAGGATTGGGAGGGGGAGGGTGGTACTCGTTGGCCAAGATGAAGGTGGGGCTCGTAATTGGCTCGGTGACTCCCAGGCCGCGCCCGATGCCCTGGGTCAGACAGGTCTTGCCTGTGCCCAGTTCTCCCTCCAGGCAAATCACGTCGCCGCTGCGCAACAGCTCTCCCAGGCGAGCGCCCAGCCGTCGCGTCTGAACCACGCTATGGCTTATGAAATCCAAAGTATGTTCATCCAAAATGGGAACCATGTTTTCCCCTTAATCCCCCGCATCATGAGTCGGCGCTGAGGATCGCAGCCGGACATTCCAGTGGCAGGGGGTAGAGAAGCCATGCCCCCTGTCCAGCACAGGCTTATTATACAACTATTGTCCGCTCTCGACAAGGGCTGGTGCTGAGTTTCGCAAATTCTCCGACCATAGTGCGCCTCTCCACGAGAGAGCTCTTCATGGTCGGGAGACCTCTGTGTCGAAACTGGCCTAAATCTGCAAAATGTGATATTATACTAACCGGAGAAGAAGGGCGTGCACATCTTTCGCCCTAGAGGATTCGTAATGCGCTATCTGATTCTGTCAGACATCCATGCCAATCTGGCTGCTTTTGACGCCGTTTTGGATGATGTCGGCGATTTCGACAAGATTTGGTGCCTCGGCGATATGGTAGGCTATGGTCCCCAGCCCAATGAGTGCGTTGAGAGGCTGCGTGAGTTCCCCCACATCTGTATAGCTGGTAATCACGACTGGGCTGTCCTCGACAAGTTATCTGACTCAGATTTCAACCCTGATGCTCAATGGGCTTGTCGGTGGACTCGGGAGAAGTTGTCACCAGAACAGTTCGAATATGTGGCCAATTTGCCTATGACTTTGATTGAAGAAGGGTTCACCCTAGTGCACGGCAGCCCCCGTCAGCCTATCTGGGAATACATCCTTCATCCTTCGGTTGCCCATGCCAATTTCGCCTACTTCGATACACAAATCTGCTTCGTTGGGCATACACACACACCTGTGATCTTTCGTTACGAGCATTTGGATTCTGAGGGAACTTGTTTGCCCTTTCCCTTGTCTCAGGATAATCCGCTTTCCCTGAGCGAGGAGCGCATGATTATCAACCCTGGCAGTGTGGGACAACCTCGCGACGGAGATCCCCGCGCCAGCTATGCTATCCTTGACACCGACGAAGGCGCTCTCGAATACCGTCGCATCCCCTATCCCGTTGAAACCACCCAGCAGAGGATGATGGAAGAGGGTTTACCCTTACGCCTTATCGTCCGTCTGGGATATGGCTGGTAAAGTCCGGGAGCCTGTGCCGCCTGTACCGCAACAGTGGTGCAATAGTGGCGAAAGGAGGCAAGTTATGGTGAAAAGAATATGGTGTTTTATCGCTATGGGCGCATTGCTGCTGGCTGTGGTGGGCTGTGGGGCTGCCAGGCCGGCGGCGGTGGAGAAAGAAGTTGTCGTGGCCATGCCGGCCGCTACGGTCCCTGTTGAGGGGGTCCCGGCTGGCTATGGAGTCGCAGACCAAGAGAAAGCCAGGATAGCCGAACGCATGGTTATCCACACAGTGGATCTCCGTCTCATCGTCAAGGACACCCAGGCCAGCCTGGAGGCGGTCCAGGACCTGGCTAGTGAGTTGGGCGGGTACATCGCCAACTCCCGTACCTGGCACACTGAGGAGCAACTCAGTGCCAGCCTGACCCTGCGCGTCCCGGCTGACCAGTTGAACACCGCCCTGGAGAAGCTGCGAGCCCTGGCCCTGGAGGTGGACAGCGAGAGCATCACCGGGGAGGACGTGACCCAGGAATACGTGGACCTGGAGGCGCGGCTGCGCAACGAGGAGGCCTACGAGAAGGAACTGCTTGCGCTGCTTACGGAGACCAGGGAGCGAACCAGCAGGGCAGAAGACATCCTGGCCGTCTACGAGCGTCTGACCGAGGTCCGGGGCCGGATCGAGCAGATCAAAGGGCGGATGCAATATCTGGAGAACATGTCGGCCATGGCCACCATCACCGTCGAGTTGGTGCCCAGCGAACTGATGCAGCCTATCACCGTGGCTGGCTGGCATCCCACCGGCACGGCCCGCACCGCCATCCGCGCCTTGATCAACGCCCTCCAATTCTTCGTAGACGCCGCCATCTGGATCGTGCTCTTTGGGCTGCCGGTGCTCATCATCGTCGCTCTGCCTTTCGTCGCCCTCTGGTACGTCATCCGTTGGCTGCGGCGGCGCAAGCGCAGGACAACTGAGTAGATAACACAACGTTCAGCGCCCCTTCACGACAGTGTGAAGGGGTTTCTTTTTTCAGGAGGTAAAGGTTAGTGTAAAATGGCAGATTGTGGTAGAATATAGGCAGCCTCGTTGCTGGCGGGGGGCTGTCAACGGATTCGGGGAGCGGATTGAACGGATTCGGGCCAAGATCAAACGGGAGAGTCTTGCTTGAAGAGTGATTATCCGTTCAATCCGTTATAGGAATCCGTTGACAGCGTTCCTCTGTAGGTAGGAAGGAGACCAGGATGCCTGAAGTCATTCGCTGTTTCAAGACCGGTGGTCCCTGCACGGTGGACGTGCAGGAGAAGCCGCGCTCGGTTTTTGTCATCATGCCTTTCGCTGAGGCGTTCGATGATGTGTATGAGCTGGGCATCAAAGCCAGTGTGGAGGCCCTGGGCTGGGAGTGTCAGCGGGCCGACGAGATCATCCACAACCGCGACATCATGTGTAAGGTCTGCCAGGGCATCCGTCAGGCCCACTTCGTCGTCGCCGATCTGACGGGCCGGAACGCCAACGTCTTCTACGAGTTGGGCATGGCCCACGCCCTGGAGAAGGACGTGATTTTGCTGGCTCAGGACGTGGGCGACGTGCCCTTTGACCTGCGGCAGATTAACATCATCGAGTACGCCACCATCCTGCCCCTGTGCCAGAGGCTGACCGAGACCCTGGGCACGCTGATGGGGGAGGAGAGGCCCCTTGTGGCTGAGAAAGAAGAACCCAGGCCAGGCGTGCACGTCAAAATGCGCGACGTGAAAGACTCCACTGTGGTCACCGCTGGCCGTGATGTCCACATGGGCAAGTAGGCTTCCCAGGTGCGTCGCACCTGAGAACCAGAGGAAGAAAGATGCCTCAGTACAAGAAATCTGTTCCTGTCAAGGAGATTGTCAACTTTGACGAGCAGATAGACCTTTTCAAGAAGATGCTCGCCGACCCGACCGAGCGACGTCTGATGTTCATCCGCGCAGCGGGTGGCCGTGGTAAGACCTGCCTCCTGCGCCTGATGCGCCGCTGCTGCGAGGAACAAGGCATCCCCTCCTGTTGGGTGGACTTTCGCGGCGAGCCCTACGACAGCCCCCACCTGACCCTGGCCCGTCACATTTGCCAGGAGCTTCACCTCTCCCCGCGCCACCTGGCCGAGACTCTCTGGCCTCTCAGCGTTCATGCTCTTGGAGCACGAGACGTCAGCGCTCGTGTTGAAGGAGACGTGACGAGTGCTACCATCATCACCGCTGGCCGCGACGTTTACCAGTGTGAGCAGGTGGTGGTCCATGTCAGCCCCACCAATGAAAGCCTGCATCAGCCTTACATGAGGGACCGTTTGAAGCAGGCTTTCTGTGCTGACTTGACCGAGATGGCTGCCGCTGAGGGAGAAGTGGTCTGCTTCTTCGACAGCCTGGAGGACATCAGCGGCGAGGAGGAGGGCTGGCTTCTGGAGGCCCTGCTCTGCCCCACGGCCGAAGGGGAGTTGAAGGACGTGATTGTGGTCACCGCAGGGCGGCGGTGGCCGCCGGAGCTTGAGGAGTGGGACTGGGAGCATCATGCGCACCTGGTTCCCAAGCTACCGCTTATGGACAAGCAGCAAGTCAAGGAATTCGCTAGACGCGTAGGATATGAAATAACGGAAGCAGAGGTCGAATTTTGCTGGCGGGCTTGCCGGGGTGGAATACCCCTCTACATGGGCATGGTGGTCAAGAACCTGCGGGCCAAGGTGGAGGTGCGGCCATGACCAATATTACAGACCGCATCACCCCCGAAATGAGCGAAGAGGAGGTCCTGGGCGTTATCCTGGACGAGATCATGGCCCGGGCCGAGCCCGACGTGGCCGAGGCTATCCGTTTCTGTGCCATCCCCCACTGGTTCAGCGAAGAGATCATCGCCTGGCTGCGAGGCGAGGGTCTGAAGTCCTCCGAACACAGCCGTGAAATCCTGGCTGCCCTGACTGAGCTGACCTTTGTGGGGCCATATTACGGACAGGATTGGACCTATCATGAAAATGTGCGCGAGTTGCTCTTGATCCGCTGGCGCAAAACTGATGACCAGCATTTTGTTCAACTAAGTCAGGTAATGGTTGACTATTTTGGAGAAAAAATGAAGAGTGCCGCTGGTGATGAGTTTGAACGGTGCAGGCAAGAGTTGATGTATCATTTCTTACCAGTCGATCCAAGTGCTGGTCTTGAGCTGTTCAATCAAATGCTTAAGGAAGCGAAGGATTCGCAAAGGGCTAGTACGTGCCAACTTCTGGTTCACCTATTTGCAGAGGAAACTATAATCCGAGCAGTAGCAGGCCTGGATGTCACTCAGACAGTTAATGTGCTAATTCCGCTCTTATATGAGAGTATTAGCGACATTCGTAGCGAGGCAGCACGAACATTAGGAATGCTGAAGGCTGAGGATGGGATTGAAACTCTAGTCAGAGTATTGACCCTTGATGGAGGTTCATCCGTGAGCGCAATCTCGGATGCTTTGGCTAAGATTAATTCCAAGAAAGCGGTTGATATTCTCCTTGAGATTGTTATGGAGAAGAGACTTGATATGCTGACCTTGTATAATGTGAGTAGGGCATTGGCTGTTATAAAGGATACACGCGCTATCGAGCCATTGGCTCAACGTATCAGTTACCCTTCCCAAGACGTGCAGTGCTTTGTAGTAAGTGCTTTGGCTGAAATCGGAACTGACGAGGCATTACAACCCCTTCTGAGTGCTCTCTTTCTGGGTCATGGCGATGATGTGCGTCGACTTGCCATAGAGGCACTGGCCAAGGTCAACCCTAGACAAGCACAGAGAGAGTTGTTAAGGGAATTGGATAACGAAAACAGTGTCGTGCGCTATTGGGCGGTTGAGGCACTGGCCCGATTCGGTGACAGGGAGGCTATTCCGCACATACAAAAAGTGGTGCGAGAAAGTGGGGATATCGTTACCTGGGGTGGTCTAGAACTGAGAAAGACTGCAGCAAATGCGATTGCACAGATCGAAGCAAGGCTTGAGGAAAGTAAACGCTGAATGGTCATCGGCACCTGCACCATCGAACTACACATCCCCGGCAACGGCTCGCTGAAGGGCAAGCACCGGGTCATCAAATCCATCATCGCCCGCGTACACAACGAGTTCAACGTCTCTATCGAAGCCTTTCAAGAAGAAAAGCAGCCGATGCCGGAGCCAACCACCAGGGCCAGGCTTCTGGCGGGTGTGTGGTAGGATCGAAAATGGAGGTGAGAAACGATGGGTACAGTCGTGACTTTGGAATTGCCAGATAACGTATACGAGCCGTTGGTGAAAGTAGCGGAGAAAGCGGAGCTCTCGTTGGAGGAGTGGATTCTGGCGCGGCTGCGGGCCTACGTGCTACCGGTGGCGTTGTCTGAGCAGGAACACGCTGAAGCTATGGCGCGGCTGATGCGGCATGCAGGAGCAGTCAATCTCGGTCATCCAACAGGGGTGGACAATGAGAGTATTGACGCTGACTTGGCGCGAGAGTACAGCAGCGCGCACGAGGAGGCGGCGTGATGTTGCTGGATACATCGGGGCTGTTATGTTTCCACCATGCCGCCGAACTGCAACATGAAGAAGCGGTAACCTTGATGCGTGCCGCACCCATCCGGATCACGCACAATTATGTGTTGGCAGAGTTTATTGCCCTGGCCGGAGCGCGCCGTCTGCTGCGCCAGGCGGTGTTGGCATTCGTGGCCGACCTTCAGGACAACCCGTTGGTCGAGGTTGTCTACGTAGGCGAAGCCCTGCATCGGGAGGCTCTCGTTCTCCTGCAGCAACGTCTAGACAAGACGTGGACTCTGTGCGATGCGGTAAGCTTCTTGTTAATGCAGCAGCGGGGGATCTTCGAAGCTCTGACCACTGACGCACACTTCGAACAGGCTGGTTTCATACGGTTGCTACACCCTTGAGAAGACCCTCTACAAACTGGTCAAGGACCGCCCGGAAGAAGCTAAACGGCGTGAAAGGCAATTCACATGGTCATCGGCACCTGCACCATCGAACTCTACATCCCCGGCAACGGCTCGCTGAAGGGCAAGCGCCGGGTCATTAAATCCATCATCGCCCGCGTGCACAACGAGTTCAACGTCTCCATCAAACAAGCGGAACTGGAGGACCGATCATGAAAGAATACGTGGTGATTTACGAATGGGCTGGCAGCAACTATTCGGCTTATGTGCCCGATTTGCCAGGTTGTATTGCGTGTGGCGATACGTTGGAAGAGACAGAGCAGTTGATGAAAGAGGCAATCGAGCTGTACATTGAGGCCCTTCAAGAAGAGGGGCAGCCAATGCCGGAGCCAACCACGCGAGCCAGGCTTGTGGCGATTGGGGTGTAGGGAAGCAAAAGGCAAGGATAGAAGCAATTCACATGGTCATCGGCACCTGCACCATCGAACTCTACATCCCCGGCAATGGCTCGCTGAAGGGCAAGCGCCGGGTCATCAAATCCATCATCGCTCGCGTGCACAACGAGTTCAACGTCTCCATCGCTGAGGTGGACAACCAGGACCTCTGGCAGTCGGCCACCCTGGGGGTGGCCTGCGTCTCCAACGGAGCTGGCTACGTGCACCGCCTTCTCACCAAAGTGGTCGAATGGATCGAGCGCCACCGCCCCGACGTGCAGGTGGTGGATTATCAGATTGAGATTTTCTAGCTCGTGTCGGCGCAGTAGCGAAACTTGGACCACTGTTACGGTACAGGCTTCGCGCTCGGCTGACGCAGAACGAGTTCTGCTACTCCGTGAGCAAGTTCTTGCGCGCCTTGTCGCCTTCAGATGGCGTGAAATGAATTGGGTCTGGCTGAAACGAGTTGGCCCCAGGATGAGCAGATAACCTCGTTGCTGGCGGGGAGCTGTCAACGGATTCGGGAGCGGATTGAACGGATTCAGGCCGAGGTCCAAACGGAAGGAATCTCACCTGAGGGGTGCCCATCCGTTCAATCCATTGCAGAAATCCATAGGAGCGATCTCGTCTGAGGGGTGCTCACCCGTTCAATCCGTTGTAGAAATCCGTTGACAGCGCCTTCCCCATTTCGCTACTCCAATGGTTGGTATTTGGCTCCAGGGAGGTAGAAGCTATGAAACCCATCCATACCTTTACCGTCGTCCCGGCTCTGCCGGACAAGCTGCAACGCCTGCGGGAGTTGGCTTTCAACATTCTGTGGTCCTGGGACCACGAGACCATTGACCTCTTTCGGCGGCTGGACCGCGACCTATGGGAGGATAGCGGCCATAACCCGGTGCTGATGCTGGGCACCATCGCCCAGGACCGCCTGGGGAAGGCGGCCAGGGACGACGGGTTCCTGGCCCAACTGGAACGGGTCTGCCAGAGGTTCGACCGCTACATGCAGCAGACGACCTGGTACCAGAAGACCTACGGCAAATCGGGGGAGCCCCTCATGGCCTATTTCTCGGCCGAGTTTGGGCTCACCGAGTGCCTGCCCAACTATTCCGGCGGCCTGGGGGTCCTCTCCGGCGACCACCTGAAATCGGCCAGCGACCTGGGCCTGCCTCTGGTGGGAGTGGGCCTCCTCTACCAGCAGGGATATTTCCGCCAATACCTGAACGTTGACGGCTGGCAGCAGGAGACCTACCCCATCAACGATTTCTACAACATGCCCCTCCAGTTGGAACGGCACGAGGACGGCCGCCCGGTGACCATCGAGGTGGCCTATCCCCAGGGGCCAGTCACGGCCCAGGTGTGGCGGGTCCAGGTGGGACAGGTGCCCCTCTTCCTTCTCGACACCAACCTGGAGCAGAACAGCCGTCCCGAGTACCGGGACATCACGGACCAGTTATACGGCGGGGACATGGAGATGCGCATCTGCCAGGAGATCATGCTGGGCATCGGCGGCCTCCGCGCCCTGGATGTGCTAGGGATGCGTCCCACGGTGTGCCACATGAACGAGGGCCATTCGGCCTTCCTGGCCCTGGAGCGCATCCGCATCCTCATGCAGGAGCAGGGGCTCTCCTTCGCCGAGGCGCGGGAGGCGGCCGTGGCCGGCAACGTCTTCACCACCCACACCCCGGTCCCGGCGGGGATTGACGTCTTTGCTCCCGAATTGATGGACAAATACTTCGACGATTTCTACCGCTCCTTGGGGCTCTCCCGGGACGAGTTCCTGGCCATGGGACGCCAGAACCCCGAGGATGCCGAGGAGCCTTTCAACATGGCCGTCCTCGCCCTGCGGCTGGCCGCTTACACCAATGGGGTCAGCCAGTTGCACGGCCAGGTAGCGCGCCAGATGTGGCAGGGCGTGTGGCCCCAGGTGCCCGAGCACGAAGTGCCCATCACCTCCGTCACCAATGGCATCCATCCCCGCTCCTGGATCTCTAACGACATGGCTGGTCTCTACGACCGCTATCTGGGGCCGCGCTGGCTGGAAGACCCCACCGACCATACCGTCTGGATGGGGGTGGACCGCATCCCTGGTGAAGAGTTGTGGCGCACCCACGAGCGGCGGCGCGAGCGCCTGGTGGCTTTTGCCCGGCGGCGGCTGCGGGCCCAACTCCAGCAGCGGGGTGCCCCTCAATCCGAAATCGCCCAGGCCGATGAGGTCCTCGACCCGGAGGCTCTGACCATCGGCTTTGCCCGCCGCTTCGCCAGCTATAAGCGGGCCATCCTGCTCCTGCGCGACCCCGAGCGTCTGGCCAGGATCCTGAACGACAGGGAGCGCCCGGTTCAGATCATCTTCGCTGGCAAAGCCCACCCCCGGGACAACCAGGGCAAGGAATTGATCCGCCAGATCATCCACCTGGCCCGTGGGGAAGAGTTCCGCCGCCGGATCGTCTTCATCGAGGACTATGATATGATCGTGGCCCGCTACCTGGTGCAGGGTGCGGACGTCTGGCTCAATACCCCGCGCCGCCTGCGGGAGGCCAGTGGGACCAGTGGGATGAAAGCCGCTATCAACGGTGGTCTCAACATGAGCATCCTCGATGGCTGGTGGGCCGAGGCCTACCGCTTCAACACCGGCTGGGCCATCGGCCGGGGCGAGGAGTACACCGAATTCCAGTATCAGGATGAGGTCGAATCCAGCGCCATCTATAACTTGCTGGAAAAAGAAGTCGTTCCCTTGTTCTACGAACGTGGCCCCGATGGCCTGCCCCGGGGCTGGATCGCCCTGATGAAAGCAGCCATGCGTTCCATTTGCCCGGTCTTTAACACCAACCGCATGGTCCACGAGTACGCCGAGCATTTCTACCTGCCCTCCGCCGAGCGATACCAGCGTCTCGCCGAGAATGGCATGGCGCGGGCCAGGGCTTTGGCTGAGTGGAAATCTCAAGTGCAGAAGCATTGGCCGGAGATCCAGGTGGAGAGCGTGGAGGCGGACACCCCGGATGAGCTTCAAGTCGGCGACGAGTTGCAGGTCCGGGCAAGGGTGCATCTCGGCCCCCTGGGGGCCCAGGACGTGGCCGTGGAGCTCTACCAGGGTCTGCTCGATGACAAGGGACAGATCATCGGTGGTGAGGTGATTGCTGCGAGCCACGTGCAGTCTGGCGGTGATGGAAGCCACCTGTTCGTTGGTGCCATCCCCTGCCGCACCAGTGGCCTGCATGGCTACGCCCTGCGCATCCTGCCCCGGCACGAGGACCTGAGTAACCCCTACGAACTCGGCCTCATCTTGTGGGCCGATTGAACGCTGTTTGACTTTGTGGCTTGAGATGGTAAAATAGAGGCAGCCAGGCCAAGGTGCCAGGCACTTCTGACAGATCACCCACATAGAGATACAAACCGTTTGGCAGATGACTTTCAGGCCGAAGTGGCCATTTAAGTGCCTGGCACCTGACGCTTTTGCTATTAGCGTATCAATGCCCAACGGAAGTACGGGGCCCATCATGGCAGAGACAGAGATCAGAGAAGAATCAACCGCTGTTGAGAGCAAGGATAAGCCCAAAAAGAAACTCCCAAGGGGCGAGGTTCACGTTTTCGACAACTGGTGCAAGGGCTGTGGCCTTTGCATTGCCTTTTGCCCTCAGGGGGTTCTGGAGGCCGACGGAGAAGGACACCCTATGGTGGCTCATCCTGAGTTGTGCACCGCCTGCGATTGGTGTTACACCCATTGCCCGGACCTGGCTATCGTGGTGCGGAAGCTGGATGAAGCCTCGTAGGGTAGGGGAGTGTCCCTCGATTCCTCCCAGACTCAGGAGATCGCAGATCGCTCCTGCTGGATTTGCAATCCAGCGGCCAGGCGGCGGATTGCAAAGCCGCCGCGAGCAAGAATGTGATCTACCGAGACTGCGTTTGGGAGGTTTTTATCTGGTTCTGAGTTTTAAGGAGGACAAGTGGCTGTCAAGTTGATGCAAGGCAACGAAGCCTGCGCCGAGGGGGCCATTGCTGCGGGTTGTCGTTTTTTCGCTGGCTACCCCATCACCCCGGCTACGGGCATCGCTGAAGTCCTGGCCCGCCGCCTGCCCCAGGTGGGTGGCAAGTTCATTCAGATGGAAGACGAGATAGCCAGTATCGCCGCTGTCATCGGCGCTTCTGTGGGAGGGGCCAAGGCCATGACCGCCACCTCGGGACCAGGCTTCTCGCTGATGCAGGAGAACCTTGGCTACGCAGCGATGGCCGAGATACCCTGCGTCATCGTGGACGTGCAACGGGGTGGGCCCAGCACCGGCCTGCCTACAGCCCCTTCACAGGGTGACGTGATGCAGTCGCGCTGGGGGACCCACGGCGACCACCCCATCATCGTGCTGAGCCCCTCCTCGGTGGCCGAAACTTTCCACCTTACGGTGCAGGCTTTCAACTTCTCGGATAAGTACCGTACCCCGGTCATTCTGCTCATGGATGAGGTCATCGCTCACATGCGGGAAAAAGTAGAGCTGCCCTCGGCGGAGATGGTCGAGGTCACGGAGCGTATCGGTACCGACGTGCCGCCGGAATGGTATTTCCCCTACGATGAAACCACTTCAGATGTTCCGCCCATGATCTCCTTCGGCCAGGGCTACCGCTATCACATGACGGGATTGATGCACGACCGGGCTGGCTTTCCCACCCTGCGCCTGGATGAGATCAACCCCTGGCTGACGCGAGTCTTCCGCAAACTCGAACGGGGCCTGGGCGAGATCATCATGGCTGAGGAGGAGTGGACCAAGGGGGCCAGGACGGTGGTGGTAGCCTATGGTTGCACGGTGCGCTCTGCTCGCCACGCAGTCAGGATGGCGCGGGACAGGCGATATAAGGTGGGCCTGGTGAAGCTGCTCACCATCTGGCCTTTCGCTGAGGAGATCATCGAACGGGTGGCGCGCACCGCCCGGCGCATCATCGTGCCGGAGCTGAATCTGGGGCAGTTGGCTCTGGAGGTGGAGCGGGTGGCCGGGCGCAACAAGGTGCGGCGCGTCAACCGGGCCGATGGGGAGATGCTTACCCCTCAGCAGATCCTGGCTGCCATTGAGGAGAAGTGATTTATGAAGCGCGAAGAGCAAAAAGTATACGATTACCTCCGGCACAAGAAAAAGTTTCCTAACATGTGGTGCGCCGGATGTGGCATTGGCATCGTCATGCACGCCATCATCCGGGCTGTGGATCGCCTGGGATTGGACAAGGACGAAGTGGCTATGATCTCCGGCATCGGCTGCACGGGACGGATGCCTGTCTACGTGGATTTCAACACCATGCACACCACCCACGGGCGGGCCCTGGCCTTTGCCACCGGTCTCAAAATGATCAGACCTGAGATGAAAGTGATCGTCGTCATGGGCGATGGCGATGCCCTGGCCATCGGCGGCAACCACTTTATCCACGCGGCACGGCGCAACATTGGCCTGACGGCCATCGTGGTCAACAACTCTGTCTACGGCATGACCGGTGGCCAGTACTCGCCCACCACGCCTACAGGAGGACTGACCACCACTGCGCCCTACGGCAACATCGAACAGCCTTTCCCCATCTGCGATCTGGCCCGGGCGGCCGGGGCGGCTTTTGTGGCCCGCAGCACGGTCTACCACGCCATAGAGTTGGATCGTTTGGTCGGGCAGGCCATTGAGAAAAGGGGCTTCTCGGTAGTCGAGGCGGTCAGCTATTGCCACACCACTTACGGCCGCCTCAACAAGCTGGGTAAACCGGTGGACATGATGCGCTACCTCAAGGAGAACAGCGTCAAAGTGCGGGACCCCGCCGAGCGCGAGCTGAAAGAGCAGGAGGGCAAGATCGTGCGGGGAGTGTTGGTGGACCGAGACATTCCAGAGTACACAGAGTTGTACGACCAGATGATCGAACGCGCCCAGGCGGCGTAAATGGAAAGGGAGTGGAGATGATGCAAGAACGATACGAAATCCGTCTGGCAGGCGAGGGCGGTCAGGGCTTGATCCTGGCCGGCCTGATCCTGGCCGAGGCGGCGGCCATCTACGATGGCAAGAACGCAGCGCAGACCCAATCCTACGGCCCCGAGGCTCGCGGCGGGGCCAGCAAGTCGGAAGTGATCATCTCCGACGGCGAGATTGACTACCCCAAAGTCATCAAGGCCGATGTGCTTCTGACCCTGGGTCAAGAGGCCTGTGACAAGTACTTCCACGAGCTCAAAAAGGACGGCATCCTTATCGTTGACTCGGTGAACGTGGAGCGGGTGCCGACGACAAGAGCCTATCAGGTGCCCATTACTAAACTGGCTGAGGAAGCCACCGGGCGTCGTATCACGGCCAACATCGTCGGCCTGGGCCTCCTGGTGGGGCTGACGGGCGTGGTCTCCCCGAAGGCTGTCGAGGCGGCGGTCAAGGCCAGAGCCCCCAAAGGCACCGAGGAGTTGAACTTGAAGGCCCTGGCTGCCGGTTTTGAGAAGGCGGAGGAACTGACAAAGGGAGAGTAGGTGGTTGGGTGGCTAATACACGGGGCGGTGTAAATAAGCCAACGGTTACCAAAACAGGACTAGCATCCTGAGTAGGCCGAAGGCCGTATCGAAGGGTGCGGGTTTGCAGTAGATCGGCGTCTGAGTCGCACCCTTCGATACACTGCTTCACTACGTTCCGCAGCATTCAGGGTGCTTACGCCGAGGTTTACTGGGTGGTTGGAGGGTGAGAGGTGAGGGGGCGGCAGGTTGCGAGAGATGAGCCGGATTTGAGGCCCTACGCCGGGCGCTGGGTGGCTATCGTGCGGGGACGGGTGGCCGGCGTGGGGCGCACGGCCGAGGAGGCCCGCCGCCTGGCCAAGCGGAACCGGCCCAAGGAGGAACCGCGGGTCCTTTTTGTGCCCGAAGGTGGACGACCGTGACCGGGCAAAACCTCGTCCCCCAGGGGTCCGTGGCCGCACGGGTGTGCCGCTTCGTGCAAGGCCGTTCCGTCAGGGCGTACCTGGTGGGCGGCTACGTGCGGGACCGGTTGTTGGGGCGGGAGAGTCACGACGTTGACTTTGCAGTCGAGGGCGACGCTTTGGGTCTGGCCCGGACGGTGGCTGATTGGATGCGTGGTGCATTCGTGCCTCTGGACGACGAACGCGGCACAGGGCGGGTGGTCACCCGTGACGAGCACGGCCAGCGGCTGTTCGTTGATTTCGCCGTTTTGCAGGGCAGGGACATCACCGTTGACCTCTCCCGGCGCGATTTCACCATAGATGCCATTGCTCTCGACATAAATGATCTCAGCCGGTTCATTGATCCCTACGACGGACGTGGTGACCTGGAGGCTGGGCTGGTGCGGGCTGTGTCGGAGGTGGCTTTCCGGGACGATCCGCTGCGCACCCTGCGGGCTGTGCGTCTGGCCGCCGAGCTGGGTCTGCGTGTCGAACCCCGGACAGAAGAACTGATACGGCGCGATGCGGGCCTGATCGCCGCTGTCTCCGCCGAGAGGGTGCGGGATGAACTGAGCAAGACCTTGGCTCAACCCGGCGCAGCTGACAACCTGCGCTATCTCGATGAGTTAGGCCTGCTGGGGGTGATCCTCCCCGAAACGGAGGGCGTTAAAGAGGCGGGCCGATTTGAGCGTTCCCTTGAAATGGTCACAGCGCTGGAGCATCTGTACGCCATCCTTCTCCCTTCTCCAATCTCCAATCTCCCTTCTCCAATCTCCATTCTCCATTCTGACCGTCTTCTATCCCATCTGTCCCAATTCACTTCCGGCGACCGGCAGCGCCGGGTCTTGCTCAAGCTAGTCGCCTTTTTATGTGGTGGGGAGGGTAATCAGCGCGACAGTGCCGCCAGGCTGGTGGGCCTCGCCCTGCGCCGACTGCGTTTCAGCCGGGGGGAGGTGAACCTGGGCCGGGCCATCGTTGCCCACCGGGGACGTCTCGGTCAACTCAGGGCAGCGGAGGCCGTCACCCGGCGTGACGTCTACCGCTTTTTCCGAGACACGGGCAAAGCGGGCCTTGACCTCCTGCTGCTCTTTCTGGCCGATCAGTTGGCTGCTCAGGGGATGGGCCTTGACCTGGATCAAATCGGCGCAACAGTGCTGTGGGAAGAGGACTTACAGTTCGCTGCTGCCCTCCTGCGGGACTATTACGAGCGTCACGCAGAAGTGATCTCGCCGCCCAAACTGATCAGCGGAGACGATCTGAAGCAAACCTTTGGGCTTGAGGAGGGGCCCAGGTTGGGTGAAGTGCTGGAAGCCGTCCGAGAGGCCCAGGCAGCGGGGGAGATACGGACCAGGCGGGAAGCCCTGGACTATGTAGAGAGAGTTTGGCTATGAAAAGCTCTTTCAAGCGTTACCTGGTGGCCAGTTGGCGGGACGTGCGGGTCCTCTTCCGTGAGTTCCGCGTCTCGTTGGTGCTCTTCGTTGGCGTCCTTCTCGTAGGGGCCATCATTCTGGATGGGCTCTACGTCTCGCCCAGGACCGGTCGGGGCCTGTCTTTCTCCGAAGCCCTGCACGCCGTTTTCACCCTGATCTTCTTCGAGACGAGCGTTGACTTTCCTGATGTCTGGTATTTGCAGCTCTTTTTCTTCGTCGTACCTCTGGTGGGGCTGGGGGTGATCGCTGAGGGCGTCATACGCTTCGGGGTGACGTTCTTCGGTAGACGGACTGGAAGGAGGGAATGGCAGGTGGCTCTAGCGTCAACTTGCAAGAATCACATCGTGGTCTGCGGATTAGGCCGGGATGGTTCGCGGGTGGTGGAACAGTTGTTAAAGTTCGATGAGGAGGTGGTAGGCATCGAACGCAGCCCGGAGGGGCAGTTTGTAGAGTCTATCCGCAAGATGGGGGTACCAGTCATCATAGGCGACGCGCGGAGGCGGGAGATGCTGGTCGAAGCTGGCGTTGAGCGGGCTTGTGCCATCGTCATCTGCACCGAAGACGACCTGGCCAACCTGGCCATCGCCCTGGAAGCCCGCGAACTCAAGTCAGACATCAGGGTGGTGATGCGCATGTTCGACGGGGAACTGGCCAAGAAGGTGGAGAAGGGCTTTGACATCCACGCCGCCTTTAGCACTTCGGCCCTGGCTGCCCCTGCCTTTGCTGCTGCCGCCACCCAAACCCAAATCACTCATTCCTTCTACATAGATGACGAGCTCCTAAACGTCAGCGAAATCAAAGTCCAACCTGCATCTAGTTTGGTGGACAAGAGCCTGGCTGAACTGGAGGCGGAACTGGACTTCTCGGTTATCCTCTATAGGGGCCGCGAGGGAATAGACTTGCACCCCGACCCTCAAATCCGTTTGCATGGTGACGATAGGATCGTGGTCTTTGCCTCGTTGGATGTACTGAACCGCCTTGCTCAGTTGAACAAAGCGCAGGTAATCTAGGAGTTTCCCATGCACATTGCCCATCGCGATCGGATCGAGCCGCTGGTTGCCGACCACGGCGAAATCATCCGTGAACTGGCTGGGCCCAGCCATTCCCCCTTGACCCGTCACAGTCTGGCCGAGGTCATTCTCCCGCCCGGCAAAGGGTCTTTGCCCCACTATCATCCTGAAGTCGAGGAGGTCTACTACCTCTTGCAGGGGGAGGCCGAAATGGAGGTTGACGGCCAGGTGGAGATGGTGGGGCCGGGGGACGTGGTGGTCATCCCACCCAAGGCCACCCACCACATCCGCAACCTCGGTGACAAAGAGGTCATCCTGCTGGTGACCTGTGCCCCAGCCTGGACGCCCGGCTGCGAGGTGAGGGTCTGAAGCAGGGGAGAGGAGTGTGCTGTCGGCGAAGTAGGCTGAAGTCTGTTGTCATCGCGGATCGGTGACGAGTGTAGTTGCTTTTCCGTGAAAGCTGTGCTATACTTCACAACAGGTAAACGAATACCAGTTGGAGGGGTCCCCACGTTCTCACAGCACCACAAACTCCCCAACGACTGATAAATAGAAAGGACAGTCTTTTGAAATCAATTAACTTGTTCGTCAGTGGCATTCTGTTGGCCCTGGCTACGGTGGTGCTGATCAGTTGCGGCCAGGCCACGCCGACCGCGGCCCCCACTGACACGCCTACGCCGGTCATAGAAGAGCCAACCCCTACGTCCTCTCCCGTTGCGGCAACCTCTCCCACCGCCGTCCTATCTCCAGCACCTACGATCTCGATAATCCCTTCCATCACCGTCACCGTGGTGGCCAAGGTCAACAGTGTCGAGTTAAGTCGGGATGACTTTGAGCAGGCAATAGCTCGCGATGCCAAGCTCATTGTCCAGCAGTACGGCCTTGACTGGAATGACCCTCAGGCCCAGAGCCTTCTGCCCGAGCTCCAGCAGAACGTCCTCGACCGACTGATCTCCCAGGAGTTGCTGCGTCAGTTGGCCGAGGCAGAAGAGCTCACCCCGACGGAAGACGAGGTGCAGGCAGAGATCGAGGCCACCAGGGCGCAAATCGGGGACTTGAACGAGTTCCTGGAGAGCAGCGGGCTGACTGAAGCGGACATCGAGACCCTGATCCGTGGCGGTGTGATCTACGAGAAGATGCTCGATGCCCACGGCGGCCGAAAGGAGATGGAGCAGGTCCACGCCAGGCACATCTTGGTGGAGACCGAGGAAGAAGGCGATGCGGTTTTGGCCAGGCTGGAGGAAGGTGAGGATTTCGCTGATCTGGCTGCGGAATACTCTATAGACACGGGCAGCAAGGATGATGGAGGCGACCTGGGTTGGTTCCCGCGCGAGGTGATGGTGGCCGAGTTTGAAGAAGCGGCCTTTGGTTTAGAAACTGGTGAGACCAGCGAACTGGTAAAGACCGAATTCGGATACCACGTCGTTGAGGTGCTGGAGAGGGAGGTTCGCGAGCTGGGGCCGCAGTGGCTGGAGGCCTTTCAACAGAAAGCCTTCAACGAGTGGTTCGCTGAGCAGGAGGAACTGGCAGAGATCGAGCGGTTCGTCTCATTTGTGGAGTAGCGGTTCAAGCCCACCAGCGTATCTGCAACCTCAGCGACAAAGGAGTCAGCCTCCTGATGATTTGTGCCCTGGCCTGGACGCCGGGCTACAAGGTGATGGTCTGAATGTTCTCCCCAACACCAAAAACTTCCTGATGCTCTTTATCTTTGCCCCCTGTTCTTCCGGCCCTCTTGCCTGAGCATGTCTGATGTAGTAAATAGCGCTATGACTGAGCAACGTGCAAACACGTGGTTGGCAGCCTGGCGACAGGCTGTATTGGACCATCTGCCACGCAACCGCAGGGAGGCTCCGTGGCTGTGGATCTTGGCAGCCCAGGCCGAGGCCGACCCCTCCCTGGCCCGCCGCATGGCCATCGTCGAGGTTCTGGGAGATGGTCGTCCTCATCCTGGCCCTGACCTGCGAACAGCGGTTGAGAGTCGCCTGGGGGAGGGCTGTTTCGGCGCCCAGGCAGAGCAGGTGTTGGAGGCTGACATCGTCGCCCTGCGTGCCTGGGGCATCCGCATCGGCCACAGCGACTCCCCGGAAGTGGAGGGCTACTACCTTAAGGACCCGGCGGTAGCCACATCGCGTCAGCGTCTCTACGAGGAGGAACCGAATCCGCTGCAGATCGAGACCTATCGTGCCTGGGACAATGCTCGCAAGATGCGCAGCATGTTCGAGATGTTCGAATTCGCTCTCCAGCAAGCCAAGATTGGGACCCGTTCACGCCACCCCGACTGGGACGATGAGCAAGTCGAGGCTGAGGCCCGCCGGCTGGTGACGGGAAATGAAACTGTTACGGAGTGACAATTATGGCGGATGTGCAACTCGAACAGAACCGGGCTTTCGGGGGGATCATTGACATCCTCGAAGCCATCGGGATCGAGTACGTGATCTGGGGCGGGGTAGCAGCGATTATGTACGGTGAGCCCCGCTTCACTCGAGATATGGACGTCGTGGTGCGTCTACGTCATAATGAGGTGGATACCCTGGCCCGTCTGCTGGAGGAAGACGGCTACTACGTTTCGGTCGAGGCCATCCGAGATGGGCTGGACAGACACTTCTATTTCAATGTGATCCATATAGAGACTGGGATCAAGGTTGACTTCTTCGTTGCCGGGCACGACCCAATTCACGTCTGGGCTTTTGAGCACCGCCAGGTGAAGAACTTTGACGAATTCCGTCGGGCTTCCTACATGCCGCCTGAGTCGGTCATTCTTACCAAACTGCAAGCCTATCAAGATAGCGGTTCCACTCGGCACCTGGATGACATCGAGGGCATTCTGCGCGTGTCGGGTCCAGAACTGGACCTGGCCTACGTTGACCGCGAGGCGGCCAGGATAGGAGTCTTTGGCACCTGGCGTGAGTTGCTGGAGAAGAGCGGGCTTGCCTAGCGTTTCACTCGCCCGATAAGGAGCAGGGAAGCGTTGGAGGCGATCAGAGCGTGGGCGTTCAAGAACTTCCGCAGGGTGTCTTACCCGGTACAATTTCATTGGTCTTTGGTCACCCTGACCCAAAGGTATTGCCGGTGGATGGTCTGAGAGCCGCCGCCGAAGCGGTGCTGCGCAGCTCACAGGCTCGCTTGGCGCTGCAATATGGCCCGGAACAGGGCACGCCAGCGCTGATAGATTACCTGGTCGAAAAGCTGAACCGTGAGGAAGGGCTGGGCCTGACTCACGCTAACCTGATGCTCGTCAGCGGATCGGTGCACGCCGTAGACATGATCGCCCGGCTGTACTCTGGACATGACGGCGTCGTGCTGGTCGAAGCACCCACTTACCACGACGCGCTCCACGTCTTTCGTGACCACGGCGTTGACCTTCGCCCGGTGCCGATTGACAATGACGGCATCATCGTCGAGGACTTGTCGGCGCAATTGACATTGCTCCAGCGCGAAGGCAGGTCGCCCCGGCTGCTGTATACCATCCCAAACTTTCAGAATCCCTCGGGGGTGACGCTGACTGCAGCGCGGCGGGAGGCGATCCTGGTGATGGCCTGCGAGCACGGCTTTCTAGTCGTGGAGGACGACGTGTACCGTGACCTCGTCTTTGAGGGAGAGGTGCCGCCCAGCTTCTACGCGCTGTCGGGAGGCCAGAGCGTGCTGCGGATCGGCAGCTTTTCCAAGATCATGGCCCCCGGCTTGCGCCTGGGCTGGCTCATCGCCGCGCCGGGGCACATCCAGCGAGGCGTGAACTGCGGCACCTCGCAGATGGGTGGTGGAGCCAATCCCTTCGCGGCCCATGTCGTGGCCGAGTACTGCCGCGCCGGATACTTGGAGCCGCAAATCGTTCGACTGTGCCAGGTCTATCGCCGCCGCCGTGACGTCACCCTGGCCGCGCTGGAACGTCACATGCCCCCTGGCGTGACCTGGACGCGCCCACGCGGCGGGTTCTTCGTCTGGCTGACCCTGCCGGAGGGGATGAGCGTTGGGCCGCTGCGAGAGGCAGCCCGCGAGCGAGGGGTACTCTTTGTTCCGGGTATCGGTTTCTTCGGCGGCGGCGGTGGCGAGCGGAACCTGCGGCTGGCCTTCAGCTTTGTGCCACCGGGTGAAATCGAACGGGGTGTGGAAATTCTGGCGCAAGCCATCGGTGAGGTGATGGAGCGGGGGATTTGACTTTGGATTTCAGGAGTTACGCAGTGTGACGGTCGCGTAGGCCCTCAGGGCCATATCGAGACCAAGAACTGCATTCGCTGGCTGCCAAACCTGGTTTCGATACGGCCTTCGGCCTACTCAACCGACGGTTTGGCTCTCAACCGCGTAACTCCTGCAGATTGTTTAAACGCCTTCCAAAATTAAACGCCCACTTCAGAAGCGGGCGTTTCTCTTGAACCCAGATTCGCCAAGCTACCTCGTCTCCAGCGGAGAGCCCAACCCCATCGCCTTGGCCTTCTCCAGAACCAGAAGGCAGCCGGGCGTGGGAGCCCGGCTTGCTAAAACCCAAGTCCGCTTTGCAAGTTGAGTAGCCGGGCGGAGCCTGGTAATCAGAGGGGAACCACGTCCGATGGGGTGAACAGATGCACGTTGCGTTCCTGTTCGGCTAGGGCTCGCAAGGCGTTGGGATTGCGCATTGCCGATTTGACAATCTCATGGTTCTGGCTTATAATTTTAGCAGGGCTAAAATATGGGTTAAAGGAGGCATTATTATGGCCGAAATTCTCCTTTCTCCTGACGAGTTGATCACCAGTACGAAAGCTGCCGCTCAGTTCTCCCGTCTGCTGGACAGTCTGTCCGATCATCGCTGGTTCATCCAGCGGCGGGGCAAGATCGAAGCGGTGCTCACCAGTCTTGAGGAATACAAGCGTCTGCTGGAACTGGAAGAGATGGTGGACCACATGATGCTGGGCCGGCTCATCGAAGAGCGGGAACGCACAGACAGCGGGCACCGCATCAGCCTGGACGAGTTGGTCGAAAAACAAGAATGACTATATTTATGCCTCTCTCTTGAACCTGGATTCAAAGCTACGTCGTCTCCAGTGGCGAGCCCAGTCCCATCGCCTTGGCCTTCTCCAGCGCCAGCGAGGCGATGGCGGCGTCCTGCACCCCCACGCCGGTCAGGTCGCAGACGGTGATCTGATTTTCGTCCGTCCGCCCGGGCACCCTTCCGAGGATCAAGTCACCCAGCTCTCCAGTCACATCGTCGGCGCTGATCACCCCTGCGTCCACCGCGTGGTGAATCTCGCCCAGGCGCAGGCATTGGCTCAGCCGGTCGGCGATGATGATGTCGGCCCGGGCCAGCACACCGACATCTAACTCTTGCTTGTCGGCCGCGTCAGAGCCTACAGCGTTGATGTGCACCCCGTGCGGCAGCCACCCAACCCGGACCAGCGGTTCCCGGCTGGGGGTGGTGGTGATCACCAGATCGGTGTTCCGCAGGGCAGCCTCGATGTCCGGGGCAACGGTCACGTCCACCTCCAGTTCGGCCACCATCTCGCGGGCGTAGGTCTCGGCGTGTTCCCGGTTGCGGCTCCACACCGCCACCCGTCCGGTCAGTTGCCGCACTACAGCCAGAGCTCGCAACTGATAGCGCGCCTGGGCCCCTGAACCGATGATCGTCACCTTTTCCAGCACAGGATTGGCCAGCCAGTTGGTCGCCACCCCTCCGGCCGCTCCGGTGCGCAGGTCGGTCAGGTAACCGTTGTCCAGCAACAGCGCTGCTGGGAAACCGGTGGTGGCATCAAAGGCCATCATCAGGCCGGAGCTGGAGGGCAACCCTTGGGCCGGATTGTCCCAGAAGCCCGTGGCTACTTTGAAGACGGCATAGGGAGCGCCCTGGATGTGGGCACCTTTGACGTGAATCTCGCCGTTGACCTCAGGCACTTCCAGGCCGATCACGTCGGGCAGCCGAGCCTCGCCCCGGGCCAGAGCGGCAAAGGCCGCCTCCATCGCCTCCATCGCCTCGGGCATGGAGACAGCCTGTCGGATTTCCTGCTCGGTCAAAACCAGGATAGACATGGGTATTCCTCCTACCTTGCGTTTCTCTCTTCAACCTCAATACGGTTCAGAGGCGTCGCCGGTCGAGTAGCGAAGCGTATCGAGACCAAGACGCAGCCCATGCAATGCAAAGTCATTTTGAAAAGCCGCTCGCTTGGCCTCGATATGGTCTTTCGCTAAGCTCCAGACCTACTCGGCCAGCGCTCGCTCTCTTTCTATATCGTGTTGGCTTTAACCTCCCAGCTCGACGATCAATTGGTGGATACGGTCCAGCCCCGCCCGCAGATAGTCCGGTGGCAGGCCAAAGCTGATCCGAAAGTGATGGTCGAGGCCAAAGTGGTCGCCAGGCACGATCAGCACGCTCTTCTCCCGCATAAGTCGGTTCACCAACTCGGTAGAGTTGACATCCAGGTGGTAGCGCACAAAGGCGATGGCTGCTGCCTGAGGGGGAACGACCGTGAATGTCCCCTCGTGCTCCTCTATCCAGCCGTCGAGGATGGGGTAACCCCGGCGGATGTAATCGCGGGCGCGCTGGATAAGCCGCGTGCGCACCTCGGGCGACAGGGCGATGGCTGCCAGCTTGTTGGATAGCATAGTGGCGCCGATGGTGGTATATTCATGGCGGGCCCAGATCTCATCCACCGTGTCCGCCGGTCCCACCACCCAGCCGATGCGCAGGCCAGGGATGCCATAGGCTTTGCTCAGGCTGTTGTGGGCCAGCACCTTATCGTAGCGACCCCAGAAGGAGGGCGTATGGGTGTCGGTCAGCCGCTCGGCGCCGCTATACACCTCGTCGGCCAGAATCCAGGCCCCAACCCGGTCAGCAGCGGCCACGATGGCCTCCATCTCGGTTTCGGTTAAAATGTAGCCGGTGGGGTTGTCTGGATTGCAGACGGCGATGAGTTTAGTCTTCTCGGAGACAACATCGTTCAACTCGTCCAGGTCGGGGGCCCAACCTCGTTCCTCCTTGAGGTTGAAGGATTTGACCCGGAAGCCCAGGTTATGGGCGATGCCCCAGACCTGCATGTAGTTAGGCAGCATCATCACCATCTCTTCCCCTGGCCGGAGCATGGTCTGGGGGGTGATAAAGTTGGCCTCGGCGCAGCCCACGGTGACCAGCACGTTGTCAGGGGTAGCGCCGGGGTAGAGGGCGGCGATCCGCTCCCGCAATTCGATGACCCCGTTGGCCTGGGCGTAGCCCAGCTCGGTGGACAGCAGTTCTTCGATCACTGCCGGATCATCCACCAGTTCGTGGACCGTCATGGGATGAACGCCGCTCTCCGACAGATTGTAATCAACGACGTTCTCCCATTTGGACATCATCCGTTCCATCAGAAAGGGTTGAAAGCTAGCTTTCTCTTCAGCGGTCATAGTCGGTCTCCTTTAAGGTTGAAATCTGTCACGCTGGGGACACAGCGTGTGATGCTCTCGTGGATTCCCCAGGGCGGCCCTCTGTTTCGAACTTGCTTATATACCCGGTTTGGGTATAATGAGGGCAGATGAATCTCGTCTATTATATCACATCTATGTCTGTAAGGCTAGCTGGATTCATGGCTCCTCTCGGACGGAGTCCAGTTCTTGTCTCCTGAGGCCCGGCTGGGGACGGACTTTGAGCGGAAATGAAAATTTTAAGGTTCGGACTATTGACATTTGAGAAAAAACTTGGTATAATAGTAAATTGCATATATGTGGCATCGTTATGTCATGAACCATTTGCCGGTGTGTTTTACTTTCCCTGGCGTGGGTTCTGGGGAAACTGGCGTGGTTTATACCTCTTTCAGATGCATTAAGTATCTATCCGAAAGTAGGGCAAAATGCCATTTTGCCCTACTTTGAACACTGCGCTGGCCCCCATGTGGGCCTTTTCGGATAGGGTCTAACTATCCCCTGCGACGAGGCGGGTCGAGGGCTGAAACCAGCGGGCGGCCCTCTTGAATAATAAGCGCCAGGCAAATGGCTGCTGCTAGTCCTCGCTGGCTCTCTTGACAGGTTCGTTCCCCCGAGAGCTTTCCCTCGGGCCGTCTTGCGTAGCCTCCCCGTAGGGTGTGGTAAAAGGGCTCTTCTCGCCCTTTTTGCGCTAGACTGACTCCCTGTCTGATTGACAATCTTACCCCATAGCTTTAGCGCGGATTATCGCCCCAAAGAAAGCGGCTGGGTGTGAGAGGCGTTGTCTCCCATGCGCGTTTGAGCGTCATGCATTTATTCTGCGAGGGTGTTGTGAGAAGGAGCGAATAAGAAATGGTCAACAACTTGTTGCGTAAGAGTTATGCTACAATACCTGATGTGCATCCTCTACCTAATCTGGTTAAGGTGCAATTGGATTCGTATGGCTGGTTTCAGCAGGTGGGCCTGAGAGAACTTTTCGATGAGATCTCACCGATAGTCAGCTTCAACAAGAACCTGAAGTTGCACTTCTTGGACTATCGTTTCGATGAGCCCAAATATACCGAAGAGGAATGTCGTGACCGGGACATGACTTACGCTGCTCCACTGTGGGTGCAGGTCAGGCTGATTAACAAAGAAACGGGCGAGATTCAGGAGCAAGAGGTCTTCATGGGCGATTTTCCCCTGATGACCGAGAACGGCACCTTCATCATCAATGGGGCTGAGCGAGTGGTAGTCAGCCAACTGATCCGTTCCCCCGGCGTGTATTTCACCATTGAGGAGGACCGTGCCATGGGGCGGCAGTTATGTATGGCCAAGCTCATCCCCAACAGAGGGGCCTGGCTTGAGTTTGAGACCGGCAAGAAAGATGTCCTTTCAGTCAAGGTTGACCGCAAGCGCAGGATCCCTGTCACTGTCCTGTTGCGGGCTGTCCTGGGTATGGAGTTCGACAAGGACGAGGCCGAAAGACGGCACCGTTGGAAAGAACTCTGGAGCCGGGTCAGGAAGGTAGACCCAGCTTCGAAAAAGGAGTGGAACCACCTGGTTGATGAACTGACAGCCGAGAGGCTCTGGTGGATAGGGTGGGGACGCCCTCTCCCCGCCGAGCAAGAGGCCATGGTGCGAGCCGATACTGAGTATCGGCTGGAGCGGGAGGCCGCCGGTTACACCGAGCGCTGCTGGGGGAACACGGACCATCGAGTTAGCTCGCAGGTGAATGAGTTATGCCCGGAATGTGGTTGGTACATCTGCTCCTATGACGGCCGGTGCCAGGGTCCCCAAAATGCCTGGATTGGGGTGGGTGAACGCCGCTTTAGTCATCAGTGCAGTGGTCGCTTTCCCATCTATGAAGGCAGCGACGAGGAGCTTATAGAGCTCTTCAGCCCGCACGACAGTATGCCCGAACACTCTTACATTAGAGCAACCATTGAGCGTGACCCGACCAAAAATGTTGATCAGGCTCTCCTGGAGTTTTACAAGAGGCTGCGCCCTGGCGATCCACCTACCCTGGATAACGCCAAGAATTTCCTTACCTCTCTGTTTTTCTCCAGCCGGCGCTATGATCTGGGCAAGGTAGGCCGCCACAAGCTGGACAAGCGCCTTGACCTTGATGTCCCCCTTTTCCATCGGACTCTGACCAGAGAAGACCTGGTCAGAGTGGTGGAGCACATGATTATGGTCAATAATGGGGTGGATTCTCCAGATGATATAGACCATCTGGGCAACAGGCGTGTCAAGACGGTGGGTGAGCTCATCCAGAACCAATTGCGCATCGGGTTGTTGCGTATGGAGAGAGTGGTGCGCGAACGCATGAGCATCCGCGACCCAGAGCAACTGACTCCCATGTCCTTGATCAACATCCGCCCCGTGGTGGCTGCCACCCGCGAATTCTTCGGCGGGAGCCAGCTTAGCCAATTCATGGACCAGACCAATCCTCTGGCTGAGCTGACCCACAAGCGCCGTCTTTCCGCTCTGGGGCCTGGTGGTCTCCGACGGGAGCGAGCCGGGTTCGATGTGCGGGATGTCCATCACTCCCACTACGGCCGTATCTGCCCTATCGAGACGCCGGAAGGGCCCAACATCGGATTGATCGGCTCCCTGGCCACCTATGGCCGGATCAACGAGTATGGTTTCATCGAAACACCCTATCGTAAGGTTATCAATAAAGTCTCCAATGAATTTGAGCAACTGCTGGAGAAAACCCTGCGAGAGCGGGTCGTGGATCCGCAGAGCGGTGAGGTGGTAGCTGAAGCAGGGACCTTTGTTACCGCTGAACTGGCCGAGCGCATCGCGGCTCTTCCATTAGAAGAGGTGCAAATCGTGCCCATCGCTACCAATGAGATCGTACATCTGTCGGCTGACGAGGAGGACAAGTACACCATTGTCCAAGCCAACGCCAGTTTGGATGAGCGTGGGCAGTTTCTTGATCGCCGAGTCTCGGTGCGGCGCAGCCAAAAATTTCTCATGGAATCCGTCGAGAGAGTAGACTTTATGGATGTCTCACCTAAGCAGATCGTCAGCGTCTCGGCTGCTCTAATCCCCTTCTTGGAGCACGATGACGCCAACCGTGCTTTGATGGGTTCCAACATGCAGCGCCAGGCTGTACCTCTTCTGACCCTGGAGGCTCCTCTTGTGGGTACGGGCATGGAGCGGCA
This sequence comes from Anaerolineae bacterium, assembly GCA_041862415.1. Lineage (GTDB taxonomy): Bacteria > Chloroflexota > Anaerolineae > E26-bin7 > E26-bin7 > E26-bin7. The sequence goes on from JBGVTF010000508.1 coordinate 43,900, forward strand.
GGCAGCCCTGGATTCCGGCCAGGTAGTGATAGCCGAAGAAGACGGTGAGGTGGTGAGTGTCACTAGTCGTCAAATCGTGGTGGCGGAGGAGAATGGTCTCCACATCTATCCGTTGCGTCGCTACAATCGTTCGAACCAGAGCACTTGTGTTGACCAGCGGCCTGTGGTTGATAAAGGTGACCAGGTTAAGAAAGGGGATATCCTTGCTGATAGCTCTTCTACCGATCACGGTGAACTGGCTTTGGGACAGAACGTCCTGGTGGCTTTCATATCCTGGGAAGGTGGTAACTATGAGGATGCCATTCTTATCAGCGAGAGCATGGTGCGTGAAGACAGGTTCACTTCCATTCATATTGAGAAACACGAGATAGAGGCTCGCGATACCAAGTTGGGCCCTGAGGAAATCACGCGCGATATCCCCAACGTGGGTGAGGATGCCCTCAAGGACTTGGATGAGAACGGCGTTGTGCGCGTTGGGGCTGAAGTTGGCCCTGGTGATATCCTGGTGGGCAAGATCACTCCTAAAGGTGAGACCGAGTTGACTCCCGAGGAAAAGTTGCTGCGAGCCATCTTTGGTGAAAAGGCTCGCGAGGTCAAGGATTCCTCCTTGCGCCTTCCTCACGGCGAAAAAGGCAAGATAGTTGACATAAAGCTTTTCAGCCGAGAAGAGCACCGCGATCTTCCCGCTGGCGTTGACAAGTTGGTGCGGGTGGGTGTGGCCCAGAAGCGCAAAATCACCGAAGGTGATAAGATAGCCGGCCGCCACGGCAACAAGGGCGTCATCTCCAAAGTGGTGCCTGTTGAGGATATGCCCTTTTTGGCTAATGGCGTCCCAGTAGAGCTCATCCTCAATCCCCTGGGGGTGCCAGCTCGCATGAACATCGGCCAGATTCTGGAAACGCACCTTGGATGGGCTGCTGACCAACTGGGTTTTCGGGTTATCTCTTCTGTTTTCGACGGAGCCGATGAAGCGGAAATCGCTGCTGAACTGGCTAGGGCTTGGCTGATGGGTCGAGCCTGGGAGGATATAACGGAGCGTGCCTGGCAGTGGTTAAAGGAGACAGAACATGATCTGGTGGATATACAAGATGATAATGAGGCTCGTCTTCTCTATATCCTCTGGTGGCTAGGGGATAAAAGCTACGACGAGGATCTCCTGGCTTTTAACCAGACTTATGCCCGGCGAGCTAGCCTGTGGGAGTGGCTGAGGGAACGCGGTTACGACCCGGACAAGCTAGTTGTACTGGAGGGAGATGAGCGTTCCCTGCCAGAGCGAAAGGAAGCGGACCGCTTTGTACGTGTGGTTTGCCTGCGGGAGTGGCTGAAGTACATGCGGGAAAAGGCATCCAGGGTGAGCATCTGGGAGGTGGAAGCTGAGAGCTGGGAATTGGAAGTGAGTGAAGAGGGTATTCCCTCTTTGGTTCCTGATCCTGCAACCATTGCTGATGAGGAGTTATATAAGGTGGCTTTAGACGTCAGTAAGGTCACAGGAGAACCATTGCCTACCACCGGCAAGATGGTCCTCTACAATGGTAAGACAGGTGAGCCCTTCGATCAGCCAGTGACCGTGGGGGTGATCAACATGATGAAGTTGGCTCATCTGGTAGAGGATAAAGTCCATGCCCGTTCTACTGGCCCTTATTCGCTGGTGACCCAGCAGCCTTTGGGGGGAAAGGCCCAGTTCGGCGGCCAGCGCTTTGGCGAGATGGAAGTTTGGGCCCTGGAAGCGTATGGAGCAGCCCACACTCTCCAGGAAATGCTGACCGTCAAATCCGATGATGTCATAGGGCGTGTCAAGACCTATGAGGCTATCGTCAAGGGCGAGGATGTCATCGAACCCGGCGTGCCTGAATCTTTCCGGGTGCTGGTCAAGGAACTCCAGTCCCTGGGCCTTTCCGTCGAGGTTCTCAACGAGCACAATGAGATGGTTCAGTTTGGCCGGGAAGACAGAGCGGAGAAATTGCCCAAATTAGGCCTGGGATTGAACCTGCCGCCCCTCAGGAGAAGGAGAGGGAGAGGGAGAGGGAGGTAAATTTGACTTTTTGGAAAACCCTTGTATAATGGTTTTTTGTGACGCATCCTCTTGAGCCACGATAAGTCCGTTGACGTGGTGGGTTTCCTAATCGAGGATATCGTCTTTCCAAGAGGATCTTCTCTGGTTGGGAAGGGGCTCTAGAGGATGGTTGGAGACAAAAGGCGTTTATCTGCTGTATGAAGGAGGGGAGCAAATGCCAACTGTCAATCAGTTAGTGAGGAAGGGGCGTAAACGCGTATCCAGGAAGGGAAAGGCCCCGGCTCTCGGCTTCAGTTACAATGCGCTTACTGGCCGTACTACCCGGGGTAGGGGAAATCCTCAGAAACGAGGCGTCTGCACTCAAGTCAAGACCACTACCCCCAAAAAGCCTAACTCTGCCCTTCGTAAAGTTGCCCGTGTTCGTCTAACCAATGGCATTGAGGTGACGGCCTACATTCCTGGCGAGGGACACAACTTGCAGGAGCACTCGGTGGTGCTGGTTCGTGGTGGGCGTGTGAAGGACCTGCCTGGCGTGCGCTACCATGTCGTGCGTGGAGCCCTGGACTCGGACGGCGTTGAGGAGCGCAAGCGCGGGCGCTCTAAATATGGGGCCAAACGCCCCAAGGAGAAAGTGGTTCTCTAGCTGATGGTCGATGGGTATATATATGCCAACGTTATCTGCTGTCGGCCATATACCGTGAGGAGCAGGAAATGCCAAGACGCAACCGTCCGCCTCGGCGGGAGATCGAACCAGACATCAAATACGATAACGTCATGGTAGTCAGGTTCATAAACAAGTTGATGATGCGTGGCAAGAAGAGCACTGCAGAGCGCATCCTCTACGATGCTTTTGACATCATCGAGAATAGAGTCCAAAAGAGTCCTCTGGAGGTGTTCGAGCAGGCTGTCAATAACGCCGCACCTATCTTGGAGGTGAAGCCTAGGCGGGTAGGTGGGGCCACCTACCAGGTGCCGGTTGAGGTCAGGCCGGAGAGGCGAATCTCGCTGGCCATGCGCTGGTTGGTGCAGAATGCTCGCAAGCGCACTGGCAAGTCCATGGCCGAGAAGCTCGCCGCTGAACTGATGGATGCGGCTCAGGGGCAGGGGGCTACCATCAAGAAGAAGGAAGACACCCATAAGATGGCTGAGGCCAATAGGGCTTTCGCTCATTATCGTTGGTAAGTTGTCCATCGCGTATCGTTCACTTCGCTTTATTGCCTGTTGCCTGGCTTTATCCTCCAGGTGATGAGCGGTCTGCGATAAGCGATGAGCTATCGGGCGAAGTGAGTTTTCCCATGGACCGAGAGTACCCTCTGGAACTGACGCGCAACATAGGAATAATCGCCCACATTGACGCGGGCAAGACGACCACGACCGAGAGGGTGCTTTTTTACACTGGCCGCACCTACCGTATGGGCAATGTGGACGAGGGTACGACGGTCACCGATTGGATGGAGCAGGAACGGGAGCGCGGCATCACTATCACCGCCGCCGCCATTACCTGTTTCTGGCGCGATCACCAGATTAACATCATTGATACGCCAGGGCACATTGATTTTACCGCCGAAGTGCAACGTTCTCTGCGCGTTCTGGACGGAGGCATCGTCGTTTTTGACGCGGTAGCTGGAGTGGAACCCCAATCGGAGACTGTTTGGCGGCAGGCTGATCGCTATCGCGTGCCACGCATCTGTTTCGTTAACAAAATGGATCGTACCGGGGCCGACTTTTGGCGGACCATCGCTATGATCCAAGATAGGCTGAAGGCCAATCCCGTAGCCGTCCAAGTACCCATCGGCGTCGAAGGCTCTTTCAAGGGCATTGTTGATCTGATCCGGATGGAGGCTATCATCTACACCGATGACCTGGGCACTCGCCTGGATACTACCGAGATACCCGAGGAGCTCAAAGAGGAGGCGGCTAGACGTCGGGAGCGTTTGGTCGAACAAGTGGCCGAAACCGACGAGGCTCTGACGGTGAGGTATCTGGAAGGCGGGGAAATCTCCGAAGATGAGTTGTGTCGAGCTCTGCGTCGGGCCACTCTGGATCTGAGACTGGTGCCCGTTCTCTGCGGCGCAGCCCTGCGTAACAAAGGCGTGCAGCCGATGCTCGATGCGGTGGTTGATTATTTACCCTCACCCCTCGATGTGCCCCCTATCGTAGGGGTTAATCCTGCGACGGGAAAAGAGGAGAGCCGGGTAGCCGACGAAGCAGAGCCCCTGGCCGCTCTGGTTTTCAAGATCGTCTCCGACCCTTATGTGGGACGCCTGGCCTATTTCAGGGTCTATTCGGGACACCTGGATTCTGGCACGGCGGTCCTTAATTCTACCCGGGATAGAAAAGAGCGGATTGGCCGGCTGCTGCGCATGTACGCTAATCATCGGGAGGAGATCAAAAGGATCCCGGCTGGCGACATCGGCGCAATACTGGGTCTAAAAAGAAGCTTCACTGGTGAGACCCTTTGCGACCGTCGTCACCCCATCGTTTTGGAGTCTATCAAGTTTCCTGAACCCGTCATTTCAGTGGCCATTGAGCCCCGCACTCAGGCCGATCAGGACAAGATGGCTGACGCCCTGGCCCGTCTGGCCGAAGAGGACCCTACCTTTCAGGTGCGCGTTGATGAGAACACTGGGCAGACTCTGATTTCTGGCATGGGCGAGCTTCACCTAGAAGTCCTGGTGGATCGCATGCTGAGGGAGTTCAAGGTCAGTGCCAATGTGGGCAAGCCCCAGGTAGCCTACCGGGAGACTATCACCCAGCCAGCGCGAGCTGAGGGGCGCTTCATCCGTCAGACCGGCGGGCGGGGTCAATATGGTCATGTCTGGCTGGAGATAGAGCCCCTGGAGAAGGGTAGGGGTTTTGAGTTCGAGGATAGGACCGTTGGAGGAGTGATACCTAAAGAGTTCGCCCCCGCCGTGGAACAAGGTGTCATGGAGGCCATGGAGAGTGGGGTCCTAGCGGGCTATCCCTTGGTTGATCTGAAGGTCGCTCTGGTGGGCGGTTCTTATCATGATGAGGATTCATCAGAGATGGCTTTCAAAATCGCCGGTTCTATGGCTCTCAGAGATGGGGTGCAGAAGGCGGGGCCGGTCCTCCTGGAACCAGTTATGAGTGTTGAGGTGGTGGTACCCGAGGAGTTCACCGGAGACGTCATCGGCAATCTGAACGCCCGTGGGGCGCAAATAGAGAGCATGGAGCTTCGTGCCGATAGTGTGCAGGCTGTGCGGGCCCATGTCCCTCTGGCCGAGATGTTTGGCTACGCCACCGACCTCCGGTCAATGACTCAGGGGCGGGGTATCTTCACGATGGAGTTTGATCACTACGATGAAGTGTCACCTGAGGTGGCGGAGCGCATTGCTCTGGGCGGCCAGCGCTGAAATGGCTTGATATCCCGTTGATTTTGGTAGGGGTTCGGCAAACGATCAATTCTCAAAAGAAAGGAAAACGATAAATGGCGAAGGAGAAATTTGAGCGCACGAAGCCCCACGTCAACGTGGGGACGATAGGGCACGTGGATCACGGCAAGACCACCCTGACCGCGGCCATGACCAAGGTCTTGAACATGAAGGGGCTGGC
>JBGVTF010000509.1:0-4160 GCA_041862415.1 Anaerolineae bacterium
GACTATTCTGATGGATGTGAGTACAATGTAAGTACATACCTTGGCTGGAGGATTTCATAAATGAGTACGAGTTTGAGAACCCGTATCATCAAAATCGGCAACTCCCAAGGCATCCGCATCCCCAAGCTCCTGCTAGACCAACTTGGATTAGATGGGGAGGTCGAACTGGCAGTTCAGGAAGACCAACTGGTGATCCGCCCCATCCGGCATCCACGCTATGGCTGGGATGAGCAGTTTCGGATGATGGCTGAGCACGGCGATGATCGGCTGCTTGATGAGGCGGTCGTCAGCCTCACCCAATGGGATGCGGACGAATGGGAATGGACCTAAAACGGTTTGATGTCTACTTGGTCAACCTTGATCCGACTGTCGGTAGCGAAATCCAGAAGACCAGGCCGTGCGTGGTGGTATCGCCTGATGAGATGAATCGCCACATTGCGACGGTGATTGTTGCGCCGATGACGACGAAGGGGCGCCCATATCCGACCCGTGTAGCGTGCCGATTTCAGGGCAAGGAGGGACAGATCGTTCTGGATCAGTTGCGGACGGTGGACAAGGTACGGCTGGTCAAACGGCTTGGGCGGATTGGCGAAGAGACTCAGCGGGCGGTGTTGGCTATACTTGCTGAGTTGTTTGCAGAGTAAGTCAAATTCTCCGGCTGCCCCTTCGAGCCCCGCTGTTCCTTTGCTATGGAGGTCTGTCGCCAGGGCCCTCCGCCCCTGGTGCGCGTCGGTGAGGAGCACTACGTCGCTTGCTATCAGTTCGTGGGAAGGTGCGTCAAGAAGTCGGTCTCATTGTTATGAGGCGATATGAAAACCTTGAGAAACATTCGAGAACGAAAAGAGAAGAGACGAAAGGCAGTGGAACAGAATCTTCCCAGTATCGTCGAGCAATTGAAAGCTCTGGGTGCTTTGAAAGTTATCCTCTTTGGCTCTTTCGCCCGAGGTGACACAGGCTCGTGGAGCGACCTCGATCTCATCGCCGTGATGCCCTCCTCGCTGAGCGGCAAAGAGTGGCGGAGAAAGATCTACGGGGAAATTGACCGGGGGATCGCCTGCGACATTGCCGTTTACAACGAGAAAGAGTTGGAAGAAACCATTCCAAGCAGCAGTTTTCTGAGGCACGCTCTGAAAGAAGGTAGGACTATCTATGAGAAGAAACCCTGAAGACGAAGGGCGGAGATGGTTGAAGCAAGCCCAGGAGGAATTCCGAGACGCCCAGAGGTTGCGTGAGGCAGGCCGTTTCTATCTTGCGCTGTTTCTCTGCCAGCAGGCGACCGAGAAAGCTCTGAAAGCATACCTATACTTCAAGGGCGAGGAGCCTATCTTCAGTCATTCCATCACCGAGCTTTTGCCCTTCGCCGCTTCGTACGATTCTGACTTTGAAAGCCTGGTCAGAGCCAAAAGGTTGGACGATTACTACCTCCCAACCCGCTACCCGAACAGTCTTCCCGGTGGCGTCCCAGCCGAATATTACAATGATGAGGCGGAGGCGCTGGAGGCGGAGAGAATGGCTGAAGCAGTCCTTGCCCTCGTGCAGCAGAAACTGACCCCTGGAGGTGACTCATGAGACCCTGGTGGCACATCGCGCGATCTCTCCCAGGGACATCCGTGATGAGCGCTTCGACGAGGGTAACTAGCCAAGGCCCTCCGCCCCTGGTGCGCGTCGGTGAGGAGCACTGCGTGGCTTGCTATCGGTTCGGGGAAGGTGCATAAAAACCGTACCGTTTCCTAACACGTTGGACACTTAACATAACTCCGCCAGCACCCTACTGGTGGCTTGAAACCCGCCTTTGGCCCCACTACACGCCATATATGGGGTTTGAACTGCTGTGTACAGGCTCAGAGTCGCCAGTGCAACTGTTCAAGATGTTAGGAAACACTACAGGAATCAGGTCATTTCGTCCGGTTTGGGCAGTCTTCGTGCACTCTGGGCAGCTTATCGGCGTACAGTTTCGGGACAATTACTTTTCTGGGACTCCCTTGGTGAAAGGAACAACGTTGTACTACAAAGTTCTGGGCGTCGGATATCCGCTGGTTCTGATTCACGGCGGAATGACAGACCACAGGATGTGGGGTGATCAATTTGACGTGTTCGCTCGATTTCATTCTTGGAAGCAGAAGCTTTGCAGGGGAATCGTGGGGGCAAAATGGGAATGAACAGGAAACGATCCGCAAGAGTCTCTCCTAGGGTGACACTATTGCGGATGGCCACGTGCCTCAGCATGGTGCTCTTGGGTGCGTGTGCCCAAGCCCTAACGGCTGCGCCCACCTACACCCCGGGCATGACCTGGACCCGCTCCACCGACGACGCGGAGATGATCCACGTGCCAGATGGCGAGTTCCTTATGGGTAGCACAGACGCTGACCGCAAGGCCGCAGCCGATGAAAAGCCTGCCCACACCGTATACCTGGATGCCTTCTGGATCGACAGGACCGAGGTAACCAACGCCCGGTACGTTCAGTTCTTGAACGCTCTGGGGGAACACAAGGGCACCTGTGGGGGGCACGACTGCGTCGAAACGAAGGTCGAAGACCAGGATAGCCACATCCTCCGCCAGGAAGGGCGATACGTGGTCGAGAGCGACTTTGAGGACCACCCGGTGATCGAAGTGACCTGGTACGGCGCCCAGGCGTACTGCGAGTGGGCCGGCGTGAGGTTGCCGACGGAGGCCGAGTGGGAAAAGGCAGCACGGGGCGACGACGGGCGCCTATACCCCTGGGGCAACGATGCGCCCGACTGCGGCAAAGCGCAATACACAGACTGCAGCGGAATGACTGTGCCAGTAGGCTCCAAGCGGGCTGGAGCCAGTCCCTACGGGGCGCTGGACATGGTCGGCAACGTGTGGGAATGGGTGGCCGATTGGTACGACGCAGCCTATTACGACTACTCTCCAGCGCAGAATCCCCAGGGGGCGGATTCATCAGATGAACACAAAGCGTTCCGTGGTGGATCGTGGGGCTACCTGCCAGCGTTCATACGTACGACCGATCGCGCCAGGAACCACCCGTCGTATGCAGGGTTCAACTTGGGGTTCCGCTGTGGATCGCTGGTGCCACCCTCTGCCAGAGGAGATATATCTGGACCCTGACGATACTATCGGATGAACTCAGAGATTGTGCTTGATATTCTGCGACATCCTCCGGTGAGTGATATTCTCTTTCTATCAACCTACATGCCTTCAATCGCAGAGGCCGTTCCCATCACATCGCTACAACCAACGGCAATCGCCGCTGTATAACGGACTTGCGTAGCGGCAGCCTGGAGAGCTTGATTGGCCAGTCTGGTAGAAGTGCGGGGATTAACCAAATACTTTGCCCAACGTGGGGGGCTCTTTAGTCGGCGTGTTCAGTTGGTACGGGCTGTAGATGGGGTGAGCCTGACGGTGAAGCGACAAGAGACCCTGGGTGTAGTCGGTGAGTCGGGCTGCGGCAAAACCACCCTGGGGCGGTGCATCCTGCGCCTCATCGAGCCAACAGACGGAGAGGTTTTATTTGAGGGCGTCAACATCCTGACCTTGGGTCCCACCGAGATGCGCCGCCGGTGGCGCGATATGCAGATGGTCTTTCAGAATCCCTTCTCCTCGCTCAATCCTCGCCTCAACGTGCTGAGGCTGGTGTCCGAGCCGCTGCGCACTCACACGGACTTACGGGGAGGGGAGCTGGCAGCGCGGGTGGTGGAACTCTTGGAGCGGGTGGGGCTGAAGAGGGAGCACCTCTATCGCTATCCCCACGAGTTCTCCAGCGGCCAGTGCCAGCGCATCGCCGTGGCCCGGGCGCTGGCCCTTAACCCCAAATTGCTGGTCCTGGATGAGCCCACCTCGGCTCTCGACGTCTCGGTGCAGGCTCAGATCCTCAATTTGTTGCACGAACTACAGCGTGAGTTCAGTCTTACCTATCTCTTCATCTCCCATGATCTGAGCGTGGTGCAACACATCAGCGACCGCATTGCAGTGATGTACCTGGGCAAGGTGGTCGAGTTGAGCACGTCCGAGGCCATCTTTGGCGGGGCCTTTCACCCGTACACGGAAGCCCTCCTCTCCTCGACCCCTATCCCTGATCCCGACATCAAAAAGGAGCGAATCATTTTGGAGGGAGGAGTACCCAGCGCCATTAACCCGCCTCCAGGCTGCCGCTTCCACCCCCGCTGTCCCAAAGCCG
>JBGVTF010000510.1:0-3173 GCA_041862415.1 Anaerolineae bacterium
CGCACATATATATATCACTTTCAGTATCCTCTATCGGATCGTGGGTGCTGTAACCAAGCCGAACTACCTGCAACCGATGTGGACGCCCGAACTTTCAGTATCCTCTATCGGATCGTGGGTGCTGTAACCCCAATCACTTCCTCACAAAAGGGTGGCTCCAAAGCCACTTCTTGCCCATAAGATGGGCCACAGCACCACCGATCACCCCTTTTTTCATCCTTTTTCCCCCTTTCTAAGGTCATTCTCACCACCCCCCTTGGCAAATCCTTTTTTGCGCCCAGAAGGGGGGGATTTGCGAAGGGCCATGGACAGAAAAGAACCTCTCAGAGATCGTTACAGAAAAGACGGAACTCGCAAGCCACACAAGGCCGCCGGGTGCGGGGCGGACCGGGCATGGCCTCCCTCTCCACCATGCAGCGCATGGCCGCTACCGTCTGCTCAACCTCCCGCCGCAAAGCCAGCGTCAACTTGACCTCCTCCGCCCGCCTCAAGGGGACAAAGTACAGAAACCCCCGCCGCACAGGCAACTGCCAGGCCTCCTCCAACATCTGCCCGTAAGCTGCCAGTTGCAGCTTGAGGTGCCGCCCGGCCCGCCCCGGCGAGTTCTTGTACTCCACCGGAATGGCCTCGGTGGTGGTGCGAATGGCCAGGTCTACCCGACCCCGAAGCCCCAATGCCTCTGACGCCAGCCACAGGTCAAAGAAACGCTCTCCCTCGGTCAACCCGTAGCTGCGCAGACTGCGTCTCTGCTCCCGCTCCTCAGCCACGTCGTGAGCGGCAATGCCAGCCTCCATTTTGTAGGTCATGGGGCGGATCAAGGGCAGACAGTAGGCGAAGAACACCACCCGCGCACAGTAGGCATATTGTTTCAGATCGGTCACCTGGAAAACGAGTTCCTGAGCCTCGATCTCTGCATCACCATTCGCCATTCGCTACTTGTCCTTCCCCTCCCGCACCAGCACCTGACGCCCCTTCCAGTCACTTTCGCAGATGGGGAAGAGCTGGATGTTGCCCGGCTGCTTGCCCAGCACGTGGCTCAGCTTCTGCCACAGTTCTTCCTGGTGGGTGCGCGTCAGATCGCCCAGAAAAGCACTCCATTGGATGCGATCCAGACCGTAGTCCAGGCAGACGTCAGCGATCTTGCCACGGATGCGATCATTTGGGATGTCGTAGACGACCAGATGTTTCACTCTCACCTCCAGCCGTCGCTACACTTTCAAGGATTGATGATCATCCATGCAAATCGCCTTCCGTGTCAATCGCCTGACTCCTCAGCTTCTATGATCTGAAGCGCAAAAGCCCTGAATCTTTCGAGCAAGGGGACATCTTCTTGCAAGTAACGGTAAAGTCCCGCTCAAACTGCTCGAAGCTAAGAGCCCGCTGCTTCTTTAACTCGGCGATGTACTGTTCTAACTTTTGCAGACGTGTCTTGATACTGGCGACGTTGAGTTTCATCCAGGCCCTCCTTGATTCTGGTGAGGAAGCAGCGATCGTATTCCTCAAGGTACTTCTCGAAATCCCAGTAGCGACGCAGCGAGTAGGACTCGAAATCGGCTCGCGCTCCATCGTCAGCCGAATACAGCACTTTTCCTCTGGTGATGACTTCATACCGGATGCGCAAGGGAGCCAGGTTGAGCACAATCAGGTCAACTTGGTCTGTGTGCAAGACGCGCCTCAAATCGGCGGCTATGGCGTCTTCCAATCGCCACAGGCGCTCTTCCGCCAGGCCATCCCTTGTCAAGACCCCGATGTCCATATCGCTGAGCGCACTTGCTCGTCCTTCGGCCCGGGAACCATAGAGATACGCAGCGAGCACCTCTGAACGGCCCGTAAAGTAATCCGCGAGTTGTGAGGCCAATTCGCCAATCGCCCTTTTATCCATTTTCGTTCCTCCATCGCTTGAAGCTGGCTCCATCTTTGCCCAGCCCTCATTATACTTTATCCCTTGATAGAAATCAACTCGTTCATCCACTTCACCACTTCGCCCGCCCGGCGCGAACCAAGTTTCGCTGCTCCGTAAGCCGGGCGTTGGTGCGGCCTTCTTTCCTGGAGGAAATTCGACCCACTGGCGCGAAACCGGTTTCGCTACTCCGCAAAGCCGTACGGCTACTCTGTCATTCGCCTCACCATTTCACTACAAACGGTTCATAGGTCGTCCGGTCGCCGCGCAGGAAGGTGGCCAGGTGCCGCGCCTGCATCTGGATGATGGCCCGCAGAGGGTGACGCTTCCGCTCGTAGCGTTCCGGCTTTTCCAGGCGCTCCAGCACTTTCTCGGCCAGCATGCGCCGCGTGGATTCGGTAAAGAGGCCCTTCTCATCCTGCTCCAGACCGACCCGCTTGTTGGCCAATCCCAGCACGGTGCGATCTACCACTGGGGTGCGGAACTCCTCGATGAGGTCCAACACCAGGCTGGGCTTGCCTGGTCGGTCTACGTGGATAAAGCCTGCATAAGGGTCGAGCCCGGCCAGCACCACGGCCCGCTCGATCTGGCCATAGAGGATGCCGTAGCCATAGTTGAGGGCGGCGTTGACGGGGTCCCTGGCCCCACGCCGCCGGCGGCCCGGCCAGCCGTACTCCTGGGGCAACACCAGTTTGATAGCGTCCCAGTAACGCTGCGCCGCCCGTCCCTCGGCCGAAAGCACCTGGCCCCGGACGTCGTCCACACAAGAGCCCTCCAGCCGGTCAAGTTCCTTCAGGTGAGCCTCCACTTCATCAGAGGCCCGGCGTAGCTCGTCGTAGAGTTCAGGGTCGGCCTCCTTGCGGTATTTGGCCATGTACCTGAGCAGGGCAGCCTGGTTGCGGACCTTTCCCTCGGCGAAGGCCCGCGCCAGGGCCAGGCTCCGCCAGTCACTGTGGGCCAGCATTTGGGCTCGACGGGTCTGGACGGTGCCGGTGAGACCGGCCGAGTAGAGCGCGGCGTAAGGCTGCCCCCGTCCAGAGATAAAGTGGATGGGGATGCCCCGCCGACAGCAGGCTTCGATGGCGTCGGCCGAGAGGCTGATGCCCCGCCCGGTGATCAGCACGCTCTCCAGATGAAGCAGCGGTGCCCGTTGGACCATCCGCTCTGAGGGCGTCCCTTCCCCCAGGCGCATGACCTGCAACCGCTCGCTGTGCTTGCTGACGTGGACGCCGAATTGGTCTACGACGAGGTGCTGAATAATGGCCATCGTTTC
>JBGVTF010000511.1:0-12097 GCA_041862415.1 Anaerolineae bacterium
ACCTTTGGAAGTCAGTCTCACGTTCACAGAAGCTGCTTGGATTCGATACCCTCGTGGTTGTTTGACTAATCCGATTTCAGAGAGTAGGTGAGGAACACTCATCATGGAACACAGAATCAAGTTCTTAGTTGGGATTGCCCTTTTGACTACTATGGCGTGCATCAAGATAGGGGCAGGGCAACCGCCACCACCCCCGCCTTGTCCAATTGAGAGTCTGCTGCTCGACGAGTCTTTCTTTCATCCAGACATTCATCAAACAGGCCCGCCGAGTAGGGATGGTGCTCCGATGCGGTTTGGCGTCAATAGAATCGGGGTTGGTTTTACCTCGATGACACAAGGGGGGGCAAGCCAGCACGTATATCAAGGCAGAAGTGTAAAGGAAGCACAGAAAAAGTTTGCCGAGGAAGTTGAGTGGGAATTTTCAGCCCGAGAAGGTTGGACGGAGTGGTACGTACCCGCTACATTCAACTACCAAAGTTTTGTAGCCGACCAAATTCGGTTTAGCTGTTATAGACACAAGGCAAGTGGTGTTGAAACATGCCAAGCTTTTGGTCAGTATGATATGTATTTGATTGAATTGAGTGCTGACATATCTTCTATTTTGACCTACCAGGATTTGGAACGTATGGTTCAAGCGATTGATAGTAAGGTGGCTCAGTGCCTCGCAGAATGAGACGCAAATACAGTTCTGCATTAGCGCGAAAGGGGTATAGTTAGGTGCCCCGTAGCAACAGAATTGGTGGTTGCCTTCTGCTCATTGTGCTGTCGTTGGTGCTGTTCCTGGGAGCGCAGCTGGTTCAAGCCCAGGGCGGCCTACCCGTGTGGACGACTTATACCACCCGTCACGGGTTGGCTTCCAATGCGGTGTCTTCCATTGCCGTTGACAGCGATGGTCACATCTGGGTGGGAACTTTTGGCGGTGGGGTGAGCCGCTTCGATGGCTGGGAGTGGTTCACCTACAGCGCGGGACATGGCCTGGGCGACGATTGGGTAACGGCTGTGGTTGTGGATAACGACGGTGACGTGTGGGCTGGCACCTACGGTGGGGGTCTAAGCCGCTTCGATGGCGCGCAGTGGACTACCTGCACAGCCGCTGACTCCGGCCTGGCTAACGATTGGATCACCGCTCTGGCCATTGACCGCTCCGGCAACCTTTGGGTTGGCACCGACGGTGGTGGAGTGAGCCGCTCGGCACTGTTGCGCCGCCCTGACAGCCAAAGCTGGCAGGCTTTTACCCCAGCCAACTCTGGCCTGGCCAGCTTCTGGGTCACAGCCTTAGCCACAGACGGCGACACCTTATGGGTCGGCACCTACGATAGCGGGATCAGCCGCTACGATGGTCGGGACTGGGAGATTTACTCTACCGAGAACTCGGGGCTGGCTGATGACCATATCAACGCCATCGCCGTTGACGGAGGGGGCTGGGTCTGGGTCGGCACCGACTACGGAGTCAGCCTCTTCGACGGCCAGAACTGGCAAACGTACACCGCTGCTGACGGTTTAGCTGATGACCGCGTCGAAGCGATTGCCTGTGACTCTCAGGGCCGACTCTGGTTTGGCACAGCCAAGGGGGTGAGCGTTCTTGACGGGGCCGACTGGGCGATTTACGCGGCGAGGGATGGCCTGGCTGCGGATTTTGTCAGCGCCATAGCCGCTGATCCCGCAGGCGACCAATGGTTCGGCACTCTGGGTGGTGGAGTAACGGTGTTGGGTCAACCCAGGGAGTTGCCCCAATCTCCCCTGCCTGTTGTCCTGATCCACGGCTGGCAGGACAGTGAGATAGCGGAGGAGAGCCAGTTCAAGTACATGGCCCGCTGGCTGGAACGCGATGGGTTCGACGTGTACTATGCTACAGGCATCAGCCCTGAGCGAAACCTGTTCCAAAACGCCCAGAAGCTGAAAGAGGCGATAGAGCGTGCCAGGGCCGATAGCGGCACCTCACGGGTCAGCTTGGTCGCTCACAGCATGGGCGGGCTGGTGGCGCGGGCCTATGTCGAATCTGCGCTGTACAGTGGCGATGTGGCTCAGGTCACCATGCTGGGCACACCTCAGGCCGGCCTTGAACTCTGGCACGGCTACTTGCTGCGCCAGGCCGTCCGCAATACGGGTATGCCCTCCCTTCAGGAGCTGGCCCCAGAGCACATGCTACTTTTCAACCGCACTCATCACCCTCGCACTGATGTGCCCTACTATTTGATCGCTGGCAACTATCGGGAGATTGACATGAACGGACAAGGCTCTCCCCCTCTACATCTGCCCCCTGGCGATGGCATCGTCACCCTGGAAAGCGCCCACGCCCTGGCCGGGCCAAGCGTCTACCCTATTGTCACAGCCGACCTGCACGGCTGGGGAACCGACTTCTCACGGCGCTGTTGCGCCGCCTTGCTTGACCTTCCATCATATCTGTGGCCCGATGAGACTTACAACGCTCATTTGAGAAATCTGTTGAGGATAGGGGATAAGGGACACGGAATGGAGGAAGCGGCAGAGAGAGAATTTGCGCCTCCTGTCCAGCCGCAGGTGCACACCCCTTTCATCGAGGGCCGTCTCTCGGCTGGTCAGGTTCTCACGGAGACGGTGGCTGTTGACTCCAGAGGTGCAGCCCGCTTTTACCTCACCTGGGACGAGGGCGATTTGTCCCTGACCGTGATTGATCCCCAGGGCAGGCGTATTGACCAGCGTGAGGCTGTGCATCTGAGCCTCGGCACTGACATCATAGCCAACCTCGAAAGCTACGTCGTCGAGAAAGCCAGCCCCGGCTGGTGGCAGATGGTCATCAAAAGGGCCTGTCCTGAGCCTTGTCCTGAGCGAAGTCGAAGGGATGGTGACGGCTCGGCTCCTGTCCCCTTCAGCGCCTACGTTGCTCTGGAGAGCGAGCTGACTCTGACCCTCTCCACCGATGGGGAACAGCACAGGCGTGGCCAGGAGATCATCATAACCGGCACGTTAGCCTCACCTGCCGGCCCTGTGACAGAGGCAACGGTTGAAGCCGAAGTGTTCAGGCCAGATGGTTCGACTCAGGTTATTCTCCTCTCGGACGATGGCGCCCACCACGACCAGGCCGCTGGAGATGGTGTGTACGGGGGAATCTACTCCGATGCTGACATGGGCGCTTACTATCCGTTTTTCGTCTCAGCCCATGGAACCTGGCAGGGCCGAGAATTCGAGCGAGGGGCAGAGATGCTGGTACCCGTCTCTCCCCAATCGGCTTCGCTGGCCAGCACTTACGCCGACTGGGGTCAAGACGCCGACGGCGATGGCCGCTATGAACACCTGTTGGTGGACGTAGGGGTCGAGGCGGCTCAGGCTGGTGAGTTCGCTTTGGCTGGCACCCTGATTGACGGCCGAGGGGGCGAGATTGCCAGCACCGTGGCCTGCGCTTCTCTGGATGTTGGCTTGCACGTAATGACGCTACCTTTTGATGGGACGCTGATCCGCGCTCACAGGACCGCTGGACCTTATCGGCTGGGCCAGGTGCTCCTGATGGACGTTTCGGGCGCAGCTATCGAGATAGACGAAGCGAACAACGTCTACCTGACAGGAGGCTATGATTACGATGACTTCTAGAGTGAGGACAATCGTTATTGGAATCCTAGTCCTGGCTGCTGTGGCTGGGGGCTATTGGTGGTATCGGGTTGGCCTGACCCGCCGGGTGGGGAGTACCGTCCTCGTACGACGAGGCACCATCACGGCCACGGTGGAGACGACGGGCCAAGTGCGTTCGGCCCGGCAAGTCGAACTTTCCCTGCCCTTTGGAGGTCGGGTGAAAAGGGTAGCCGTGTCGGTAGGCGATGAGGTTGAAGCAGGGCAGCTCCTGCTGGAACTGGAAGCGCCAGATGCCGAGCGGCGGGTGAGGGAGGCAGAGCTCAATCTTGAGACACGACAACTCCAGTTGGATAAGGTCAGAGCCGGAGCAAGCCCTGAAGAGATCGAAATCGCCCAGGCCAATCTGCGCAAGGCTGCCCTGGCCAAGCAAGTGGCTCAGGCTGCCTACGATGAGATCGCCGACGAAGAAAATGCCGAAGCTAGCCCTGAGGCCCTGGCTCTCCAGCAGGCGACCATTGATTACCAGATCGCCCAAAGAAATTACGAGAGGCTGGTCAACGGCCCTCCAACCGATGAGCTTGCGGCCCTGGAAAAACAGTTAGAATCGGCCCAACTGGCCTTGGAGCGCGCCCAGGCCCAATTAAAGGAGATGCGCTTAAGTACACCTTGGGCGGGTACGGTAGTGCGTGTGGAGGCCAATGAGGGGGAGATGGTGTCTGCCTACCGACCGGTGGTCGTCATAGCCGACCTGCCCTCCCTGCAAATCATCGCTGAGGTGGACGAGATTGACGTGGCCGAGGTCGCCCCTGGCCAGGAGGTGGAGATCCGCCTGGATGCCTACCCAGGGCAAACCTTGCCTGGTACTATTGTGAGCCTTGCTCCTGCCGCCTCGCCTCAACGGGGTAGTACAGTCTACGAGGCCGTGGTCGAGTTCAACGCCGAGGGCCTGGCCCTGCGTCTGGGCATGGGCGCCAATCTGAAGATTATCACTTTGGAAAAAGAAGGTGTGCTGCTGGTGCCCAATCGGGCCATCCAGCCCATCGGGCGGAGAAAGCTAGTGAAAGTTTTGGATGGGAGAAACATTTGGGAGGTCAAGGTAGTAACGGGGCTTTCCAACGAGAGCGAGACGGAGATCATAGAAGGGTTGGCAGAGGGCCAAAAGATACTGATAGAGTGAGGCAGCCCTCAGGGGTATGGTGGTGGTAGGCATAAATTCACGGTTTCTTCATGCCAAAGTAGATTTTTCGTAGGGTAGCCGTAGGGCAGGCGTCTAGCAACAAATGCGGAAAAGTGATATGATAGGACCGTAAAAGGCATGGTTCTTGGAAGGGCATCCTTGCATTGGTTTAGCATCTGCGAGGGCAGAATGTTTCTTTCAGTGTAAGGTCAGAAGAGGCCATGCCGTCTACAATCTCTTCTTCTCCTCCTTTTTTAAATGAGAGCCGGGGTTGGGCGTCCCCGGCTCTCTCGTTTTTGGAAAAAAAGGAGGATAAAACGGGGGACACCCCCGCACCCCCGCCCCGCAAGGGGTTTTTGAATGAGAGCCGGGGTTGGGCGCCCCTGGCTCTCTCGTTCTTAGGAAAAAGCGGTGCGTTTTGTATTGGCTGCCACCTCACTGATCTGGCGTGCCTCCTCGGTGAGGACAGCCTTTTCATTAGTGATCACTCCGACTGATATGGACATCAGGGGAGTTCGCCAGTCCACCCCTTGGGCGTCGTCTGGCTTCACAAAGTTCACTCTTTGCTCACCGAAGCGATAGGAATCGTCACTCCCTCTTCCCAGGCGAGCCACAATTTCCTCTTTAATCTTTTGAACCCTGTTAGGAGCGGTAATCACTATGAAATTGCCTTCTCCCAGGTGCCCCGCGAAATCGCCGATAGTACCCAATTCTTTCACTACGGTATCCAGAACCAGAGCGACGGCCCGTAAGGCATCATCTACAGTGATAAAACCATAGGTTTCACTGAAGAGAGTGAGATCATTGATGCCAATGTATAAAACAGCCCATCTCTCTCTCTCCAGCAGCGGTTTTAGTTGTTCTTCCAGGAGGCCGCCAGCTGGTAGGTCTGTGATAGGGCTGACCAAAGTCTGATAGCTTGTTTGTTGCAAGGCATTACGGACACGGAGCCCCAATTCTTCTATGTCAAAGGGTTTGGTTATGTAATCCACGGCCCCGAGCTTCAGGCCAGTGATTACGTCTTCGCGTCCATTCTTGTGGGTGAGGAAGATGACAGGCGTACGACGGGTTTGGAGGTTGCTGCGTAGCTCCTGACAGATATCGTAACCATTGATGTCCGGCAGTCGGATGTCCAGGATGATCACGTCCAGGGGGATCCGTCGGCAGAGTTCCAACGCATCACCGCCCCATGCAGCCGTCAGGACCTCATATCCCCGCGAGTTGAAATACTCGCGTAGCATGTCAGAGGTATCGGCGTCATCCTCAACGATCAATATCTTGCTTCTGTCCGCCATGGCGTGCTATATCACCTGGATTTAGTGGGGAAATGTAATGGTCAAGGACATTTTGAACTAAATCGTTCGATAACTTATGTCACCCTGAGCGAAGCGAAGAGCCTGCCCTGAGCTTGTCGAAGGGGTCTCGTTCTATGCAAAACAGGCTCCTGGGCTTGCCTGAAACGGGATTCTTCGTCGCTGCGCTCCTCAGAATGACATACATGTTGGCTGTCTTTTTTTCAGAATGTTGTTGACTATTACAGATTTAATGGAGAAACTGCAAGTCACGGTCCTGAACTGGAGAAGATTTCCCTATGCCGGTTGGTAGTTGACTTGCTTTGCCTTGGTGAGCGCTTCTCTGATCTGCTGTACTTTGGTGAAGGAAGCGTCTCTGCCAATGACTATGCTGACTGATATAGACATTAAGGGCACCAGCGTTTCCTCTCTTGAGGACTCTTCGACATGTCTCTGAGCCAATTCTCGATCCTTGATAGGATAGAAGTAATTGATCGCTCTCATCAGGCGAGTCACGACTTTATCTCTCAGTTCTTCTACCTTGACGGGCACAGTAATCACGATAAAACTGGCCCCTCCGCGATGTCCTACGAAATCGTCAAGGGTGCCCACCTCCTCAACGGCGTTGTTTAGGATCAAACCCACAGCTCGGAGGACATCATCTCCTGCCACGAAGCCGTAGGCTTCGTTAAAGGCCTCCAGTTCGTTGACGCTAATGCTCAAGATCGCCCATTCGCTTCTTTCCAGCAAGAGCTCTAACTGTTCTTCGACCAATCTGCCACCGGGTAAGCCAGTAATAGGATTGACTAGGCTCTCATATCCAGCCCGGCGTAGCGCATTGCGTACTCTCAGCCGGAGCTCCTGCACATCGAAAGGCTTGGTGATATAATCAACGGCCCCTAGCTTCAAACCAGCTATCTTGTCCTCTCTCTCCCTTTTTTCGGTCAAAAAAATGAAGGGGATTTGACTGGTGCGCAGGTTATCACGTAGCCGTCTGCAAATCTCATAGCCATCAATGTCCGGTAGTCTGATATCCTGGATAATCAGATCCGGTAGCGTTTTCTGGCAAATCTCCAGAGCATCGCCTCCCCAGGCTGCAGTGAGGACCTCGTATCCTTGGGCCTCAAAATAGACACGCAACATATCAGACGTATCGAGATCATCCTCGACAATCAGGATCTTGCTCTTCTTCATTCTCCCACTCCGATTTAGGTCAGGATTACCTGAACAGACCTTTGCCTTAAAGCATTGGGGCAGAACCTACGTGGAGAAACTCGTCACCTCTTTCCCTGTCATGAGCTTCGATATGGAGTGCTAACGGTTACGAAAGGTCATCTTGCGATATTACCTCCCCCCTTCCTTGCGATTGAGTAAAGCGATTGAGGCCAGAGGCCCGCCAGCGCAGAGAACCGTTGCCCTATCCTACAGGCTCTTTATCTACGACAAAAGTACAGGTCGGGTCTCCTTGGGCTACGCAGAGGGTCTCCTCTACTCTGAAGTCCTTTCCCCCGCTAACCCAGCGCAAACCCTCCTGTAGAATTCCGACGGCCTGAAAGCACACTGGTCTGTCGGTCTTTCGCCCCCAGCATACCGGACAACGCTCGATAACGTAGATGAACTTTTCCTCGTCCTCTTCCACTCGTGAAGTTTGATCACTGACCTTGCTGAAGGTTTCGGCCATGGCTCTGATGCCCACTTTTAGCTTCGTGCTCAAGGGCAGCACCTTGAAAGCAAGGTCAGCCATGCCCACCATGGGTCCAAAATCCCTGATCACGTGGGCAAAAGCGGCTCGCCCCATGCGCAGGCCAAGGCCGCGAGCTCCACGTGGACCATACATATCTTCCAAAGCCTGGTTGAGAGCCCCAAAGTCGGCAAAGTCGAACCCAAGCTTCAAATCGTCAGGGGGATAGTTATCAATAAAGTGGCTGAGTTTGGCCATATGAAGAATGGCGTTGATACCATTTTTGCCCATCACTTCTTCCAGAGCGATAAAGGAAATGCGGCCCCCTTTATTGGGATAATAGAATCCGCTTTTATTTGACACAGTCACTACCTCCTAAATAAGAGTTCTTAACCTTTGCCAGGCTCTAGACGATCTTGGTCAGTTCCTCTGCTGCGCGTTTCATGTCCAGGAAAAGTAGACCCAATTTCGCTTGCTGACGGGCCAGAACTGTCAGGACCGCCTCTTCTCCTACCGACATCAAGAATACATAGCCTTTCTCGCCCCTGATGTAGACCTGATCGAGCATACCCCGCCCCAGCTCAGTGGCGATGCGCTCACCTAGGGAGAGCATGGCTGCCGACATAGCCGAGACTCGATCCTCCTCCACGCCAGCGGGCAGCGATGAAGCCATGATCAGACCATCAACACTGACCACCGCCGAGGCTTCGATGTCGGGGGTGCTCACCTGTAGATCCTTCAGACAATCTATCATCTGCTCTGTCCTTGACTTCATAATTAGTGCTCCTCTCCTCGTTGATTGTTTCGGACATTGCTTTCGGGGCTGGAAAGAAACCACTCGTTTCCCACAATTTTACCCGTTTTTGGCTCAGACGTCAACATCTTATAAACCGAATTGTCCTTGCATTCCATCTCAGTTCCCCCTCCGCTGGCGAGAGATATGGGGGCTTCAACCACCGTTTGCCTGGCATAGTATACCATAAAAACGCTTAAAAAGAAAAAAGGGAGAGCCTTTTGCCCTCCATTCAATTTCTATTTTCAAAAATCCGCTCGACCAGAAGCCTACTATTGCAGAAGCGTTTCCAACACGCTTTCCCCGTCTTCCTCTGTCACCTTCTCTACCACGTGCAGCTCCACTGCACCGTCCTCTAAATCGGCCAGCACAGCATCACCCTCCTGGAATTCGCCGGCCAGCATCCCTTCTGACAGTGCATCTTCAATCAGGCGCTGGATGACCCGCTTAAGGGGTCTGGCTCCGAAATTGGTGTCATAGCCCTCTTCGGCCAAATGCTCCTTGGCTGCGTCGCTCACCTCCAGTTCAACTTGCTGCTCCTTCAACCGCTCTCGCACCTTGTTTAGCTCCAGGTCAACAATCTGTTTGATCTCCTCTCTAGTCAAGGCTTTGAAGACCATCACGCCATCAACGCGGTTGAGGAACTCTGGCCGGAAGGTCCGCTTCAACTCGGCCAGTAGCTTCTCCTTCATCTCTTTGTAGGCCTCTTCTTGTGTCTTGGCCTCATCGCGCCTCACGGCAAAGCCGAGGGACGTCTGACGGCTGATAAGTTCAGCCCCGATATTGGAGGTCATGATAATGATGGTATTGCGAAAGTCAACCTTGTGTCCTTTGGCATCCGACAAATGGCCGTCTTCCATGATTTGCAAGAGCATATTGAAAGCTTCAGGGTGGGCCTTTTCCACCTCGTCAAAACAGACCACAGAGTAAGGACGGCGACGTATGGTTTCCGTAAGCTGCCCAGCCTCTTCGTAGCCAATGTAACCCGGTGGAGCGCCTACCAGGCGCGACACGGTGTGGCGCTCCATGAACTCGGACATATCCAGTTGTAGCAGCGCCTCTTCCGTGCCGAACATGAATTCAGCCAGGGCCTTGGCCAGTTCCGTCTTCCCTACACCGGTCGGTCCCAGGAAAATGAAGGACCCGATGGGCCTCTTGGGGTCTTTTAGCCCGGCCCGAGCGCGTCGCACAGATTTGGCAATGGCTGTGATAGCCTCCTCCTGGCCAACTATACGCTTGTGCAGGACATCTTCCATCTGTAGCAGCCGCTCGGTTTCCTCGCCGGCGATGCGCCTCAAGGGTATGCCCGTCCACATCGAGACCACTTCGGCGATATCTTCGGCCGTGACCTGGAGGCCATCGGTCATGGAATTCCAGCTCAGGCGTAGCTGATCCAGCCTTGCCTCGAGTTCCTCTTCCTGTTCGCGCAAGCTGACCGCATCCTGGTAGCGCTGGGCGCTGAAAGCTTCTTCCTTCTCCTTTTGTATGGCCTTGAGGTTGGCAAAGGTTTCCTTCAAACCAAGGGCCTGGGGAGCTTTGTACATGCGCACGCGGGAGGCAGCCTCGTCAATGAGGTCAATGGCTTTGTCGGGCAGATAACGGTCGCTGATATAGCGTGCCGACAGGCGGGCAGCCGTTTCAACGGCTTCATCGGTGATCCGCAAGTTGTGATGGGCCTCGTAGCGTTCTCGGACACCCAGCAGGATATCAATGGTTTCCTCGACAGTTGGCTCATCAACGAAGACAGGCTGGAAGCGCCGCTCCAGAGCTGCATCGCCTTCAATGTGCTTGCGATACTCATCCAGGGTGGTAGCTCCAATGCACTGTAATTCCCCTCGAGACAGGGCTGGCTTCAGGATGTTGGCTGCGTCAACAGAGCTGCCGGCCGCACCCGCTCCAACAAGCATGTGGAGTTCGTCAATGAAGAGTATACTCTGTGTGTCTTTGATCTCTTCGATGACCTTTTTCAATCTTTCCTCAAACTGGCCACGGTACATGGTGCCAGCCACCAGGGAGCCTACGTCCAGCATTAGGACACGCTTGTCCAGGAGGGGCTCTGGAGTCTCACAGGCTACGATGCGCTGAGCCAGTCCCTCAACGATAGCCGTCTTTCCCACGCCTGGATCGCCAATGAGGGCCGGGTTGTTCTTGGTCCGTCGCGAGAGTATTTGGATAACCCTTTCGATTTCCTTCTGGCGGCCGATGACGGGGTCCAACTTGCCTTCTTGCGCTTTGGCTGTAAGATCTGTGCCTAGTTGATCGACCAAAGGGGTTCGCTGTTCTTTTCCCCTTCTCCTCCGGCCGGCGTAAACTGGGCTTTCTGCCATCAAGCGCCCCGCTTGGGCGCGGGCCTTTTCCAGATTGACCCCCATGCTCCTGAGGACGTTGACGGCCACTCCTTCACCTTCGCGCACCAGACCCAGAAGGAGATGCTCGGTGCCGATGTAATGATGGCCCATGAGTCGCGCCTCATCTACAGCCAACTCGATCACATGCTTGGTACGCGGCGTTAAAGTGAGCTTGGAACTGAACATAGTCCGCTGGCCTTGCCCCACCGTTCTCTCCACCATGTCCTTCACTCGCTGCGGCCTCACTCCCAGTTCCCGGAGCACCTTAACCGCCACACCGTTCTCTTCCCGTATCAGACCAAGCAAAAGGTGTTCGGTACCAATATAATTGTGATTGAGTCGCTGGGCCTCCTCCTGAGCTAGGGTCAGGACTCGCCGAGCTCTCCTGGTAAATCTATCAAACTTGTCTGCCATAGTCCGTGTCCTCAAACCTGTTACTCTTACTATAACACATCATTGCTCTCCAGTCAATAGGTCCACCATGTAGGTAACATGAATTCATGCAGGGCTGAGAAAAACAAGGCGCTGGCTGCCAGGATAATCCGGCTTACAGGGCCTTCGCTTCTAACTCGATTTCCTCTTCGTCTTCCGAACCGAGTACCTCTTCAGCCTGCGCCTCTATTTCAACCTCCTCTTGTGGGCCAGCTTCCTGCGTGGATTCAGCCTCGGCCTCTGTCTCTGTCTCCAAAGTGACCGCGTGTGGAACTGCTATCTCCTCCGCGCCGATTTCTTCGACCTCGGCTGAGAACTCGTATTCCGCCTCCGGCCCTTCCAGCTCTGCCTCTCCCCCGGCTGGCTCTGAGGCGTATCCCTCGCGCCAGTCCAAATCAACGTATTCCCCCTCTTCAACCCGCTTGAGGCTCAATCCCATGCGCCGGCGGTCGGCATCAATGCGGATGATCCTCAAAGTGACAACATCTCCCTCCCTGACCACTTCCTTGGGATGAGCTATGGAACCTTCGGAGAGTTCTGAAATGTGGATCAAACCTTCGATCTCATCATTGTCCAGGCGGGCAAAAGCTCCAAAGTTGGCCAGTTTGGTGATGGTGCCCTGCACCAATTGACCCACAGAGTACTTGTCTCGAACGAGGCTCCATGGTTCAGGCTGTAGTCGTTTGATGCTCAAGCCGATGCGGCGTTTCTGCCGATCCACGTTCAGGATGTAGACATCTACCTCGTCGCCAACCTGGAGCACTTCTTTGGGGTGAGACGCACGTCCCCAGGAGAGTTCAGAGACATGAACCAGGCCATCAGCCCCAC